>JBPCPU010000235.1:0-6966 GCA_050998795.1 Pyrinomonadaceae bacterium | reverse complement strand
CCTGAAATCATACCGCTTTCGACGGCTTTTTTCAGCGCGTCCAAATCAACCCCATCGCCGCGCGAGTAATTGAGAAAGATACTTCCTTTCGGTATCGCGGCGAGCGTTTCGGCATTAATCATATTTCGCGTCGTCGCGTCCGACGGAACGTGTAGGGTAACGATGTTCGATTGCTTTAACAATTCTTTCAAGTCACGAATTTGCCTGGCGTTTCCGTGCGGCAGTTTGGTCAGAACATCGTAATAGACGACGTTCATTCCCAACGCTTCCGCCATCACCGAAACCTGCGAGCCGATATTGCCGTAACCGATAATTCCCAGAGTTTTGCCGCGCAGCTCGAAACTGCCTTTCGCTTCTTTGAGCCAAACGCCGTTGTGCGCCGCGATATTTTTATCCGAAATTTTGCGAATCAGCATCACGCACAACCCAATCACGAGTTCGGCAACCGAGCGCGTATTTGAATACGGCGCGTTAAAAACCGCAATGCCTTTGTTTGTCGCGGCTTTCAGATTGACCTGATTAATGCCGATGCAAAACGCGCCGATTGCCAGCAGTTTGTCGGCGTTTTCGATAACATTTTCGGTAATCCGCGTTTTCGAGCGAATGCCCAAGATGTGAACGCCTTTGATTTCCTTAATCAAATCGGCTTCGCTCAACGCGCCTTTTAGTTGTTTAATTTCGGCGTAACCGCGTTGCTTTAATTCCCCGACCGCCGAATCCGAGATGTTTTCGAGCAGCAGAATTTTAATTTTACTGCGCGGATAAGATGTTTGCTGTGCTTTCATAAAAGGAAAGATTATAACAAAAAACGAGAACGAATAAATCGCTCTCGTTTGATTTTTGACTTCAAAGATTTTAATTGTCAGGCGGCAATTTTTTCTTGGGTGAGCATTTGAGCAATGATTTCTTTGGCTCTGACTTCGGAAATTTGTTCAAGTAAACCATCGAACATCTGACGGTCTAAAACACGGTCTCTAACCCATTCTCCGAATTGAAGTTTCTCAGCGATTCCATTATCTCCATACCGCCCGATTTTTTCGATTTCACCTGTTTCCTCGTCTTTCAAAATAAAATAATCCATAGTTAAACTCCTTCAGGTTTTTTCACATTTTCCGCCGCCTTTCTAAGTTTTTCAATCAGTTCAATTTCTCTTTTTTCTAATATTCTTCTATTTCTCAATTCCTCATAAAAACGATGCGTTGCGGTTTTCAACCGAAAACTTTCTTCCGTGTGAAATTGTAACTCAAATTTCTGTTTATGAGAAGAAATTACCGTAATATTGATGCCGCGATAACCTTTATCAAATCGCCTTTCCATAGTTCCCCAGGCGTTCCAAATTTTATAGTCTGGAATTTGATAACCGGATTTTCGTAACTTTTTAATGGCTTGCCGAAAACCTTCGGCGTAAGTTTCAAACGGCAAAACAAAAGTGTAACGCAGAACATCGTTGATTTTCCTCGCAATTCGACTGATTTCCGTAGAATCGGCTTCCGCCAAATCAATCAACTTCCGCGTCAAAGATTCTTCCGTTTTGAATTTATTTTCCAAACCGACAATTTGTGCGAAAACTTCCGATGAGATGTTTTGTAAATCAGCAGTAATGTCCGGCTCGTTTGCGGCAGCTTGCGCGAGCAATTTTTGGGCTAAAATTTGTGCAATTTGGTAAGATTTAATCACGCGAGAAGATTATGGCGAAATGTTTTGCAAGTCAAAAATTTAAGCGGCAAGCGGAACAATTTCTTTTTCTAATTTTTCGCCTAATAATTCCTGCGTTACATCCAAATCGTAATCGGATTGAAGACCGAGCCAAAAATTCGCTGATGTTCCGAAAAATTTGGCTAAACGCAAAGCGACATCTGCCGTGATGCTTTGTTCTTCCGAAATGATTTTACGAATATTCTGAACCTGTAAGCCGATGCTTTGCGCTAAAGTATCCGCGCTTATTTCAAACGGTTTCAAAAATTCTTCCCGCAAAACTTCGCCCGGATGAATCGGTTTTAATTTTCTTTCAGCCATAATTTTTCCTCTAGTGATAATCCACTATCTCCACATTGTAAGCGTTATCCGCCTGCCAATCAAAACAAATTCGCCACTGGTCGTTAATTCGGATGCTGTATTGCCCTGCGCGACTGCCGACAAGTTTTTCCAAACGATTCGCGGGCGGAACGCACAAATCATTGATTGTTTTGGCATTATTCAGCATTCGCAGTTTTCGCAAAGCGACTTGCTGAATGTCGGACGGCAATTTGCGCGAGCGCGTGAGATTGTAGATTTTCTCGGTTTCGGAATGTTTGAACGATTTAATCACGCGAAAAGATTATGGTGAGGTTCGCTGAATGTCAATCTTTCCAATTACCCATCAATTCTGGAATATGTTTTACAAAATCAATAAATGAAACTGTTCTGTTTTTCGGAATTCGTTTTCCTATCCAACCTTTACTGTTTTTATAATCTTTAATCAAAGGTCTTCGGAAAGTTAAAGGCTTATCAAGAAAGTAAAAGGTTTGTTCATTATCTACTGAAGTGAAGTTGCTATCTAATTGAATGCCTGAAATCCAATTGTCAATTTGAGCTTGATTATCAGAAAAACTTGCTAAATCATCTTTGATATTTTCAAATTCCGAAGGCTTGAAAGTTAAAACACCAAGAACTTTTGAAAGATTGCTGATGCCAACCGTTTTATTTGAAACCTTTGTAAAATAAGGCGCGAAGTAAATCGGTGTTCCAAAAGTTTTATCACGCCGGTAAACCAGGCGATGTTCGCTGTTGATGCGTCTTGACCAACAGCCGGATAAATCGCCTTTGAGAGGTTCGGGTTTGCCGATGCCTTGAAAACCATTGCGCCTCGCATCTTTTATTAATTCGTTGAGCCGTTTGAGTAAATGAGGCTGCGCGTCTTGAAACCAGAGATAATCTTCCCACGCCGAATTTGTAAAAGTCAGGTTCATTTCTCGACTAATTCTTTTTCACTAACCAGACCTGATTCGGCTTCGGCTAAGGATTTTCTCAGATGTTCGGCATTCGCCGGATTTGACAAAAGATAAATCGTTTCCTGCCAGGAATTAAACTCACTCTCAGACATTAAAACCGCCTTGTGATTTTCGTCCAACATTATCAAAACCGGCTCGGCATCGTTTTCAACCTGTTGTATCAAATGTTCCAAATTTTGCTTGGCTGAACTAATTGTAGTGGTGTTCATAACGACGTTATTCTAACACAAAAAAGCCAAACTTATGCTAACAAAAAGATCAGTTAAAGAAGTTCAACTGACCACCAAATTACATATGAATCGTCAAATCGTGAATAGCCTTCCGCCACTTCCATCAGGCTTTCGGAAACGGTCGGGTGCGCGTGAATCGTTCTGCTTCATTTCAGCCGTTGCTGCACAGTGTAATTAAATTCAAAACTTATGCGGCAATTTTTTCTTGTCGAAGCTGCAAGGCGATAATTTTTTCGGCTTCGGCTTCGGAGATTTTTTCCAATAAACCGTCAAGCAACTCACGGTCTAAAAAACTGTCCCATGTTTATTGCTCCTTCATCAATCTTTCCCGCGCTGCGACTGCTTCTTTATAGGATTGGCTTGCCGCATTGCCGTTTTTAATGGCGGCTTCGTATAATTTAACGGCATATTCATTTTCGCCGTAAAACTCGTAAATTCTCGCTAACGCCACATAAGTTAAAGAAAGTAATTCCTTGTCGGTTTTTGTTGTCGCGGAACGAATCACATTTTCATAAAAGATTTTCGATTCGAGTAAGCGGTTTTTTCGCGCTTCCGGTTCGTTGATATCTTCGGCGGAAAGGCTTGCCACGCGCCCCAGCGAATAATATATGCGCGTCGCGTCGGTTGGATACGCTTGGAGAAGTTGTTTTAATTGTGTTTCGGCTTCCGGGTAGTTTTTTTCTTTGATAACCGTATCAACTTCGAGAAGTTTTTTGGTTACGGGATTTTCGGTAATTGTCGGAGCATTTCCGGCATTTTTCCGGCGTTCTTCACGCGCCGTCAGCCCGCGTTTTCGCGCTTCGGCAAACTGTGTCAAACGATTTGTTTCCTTTATCGGGTCGAGCGACAAAATTATATCGTGCAGAGAACTCGCAATATCAAAGCCCGAATCTTCCGCGCCTTTTAGCTGCTCGGCGAAATAAAACGCCAGAACCGCGCCTTTTTGGTATGCTTCGGAAAGCGACACGGCGGTTTCGTCCGCCAGCGATTTTTTGAACGCACCGAGTTCGGCGGAAACTGCTTTTTTCTCATCAACCGTTTTCATTTGGTCAATTTTTTGCCGCGCTTGTGCAGTTCCAATCCGTGTTTTCTTGAATTCAATTTGCCGTGCGTCAGCCGCCGCAATGAGTGAGCGCAAAACCGCGAGATAAATATCGGGCGAGATGTTCGGATTTTCTTTCCGGCGTTCGTCAAGCAACGCTCTGATGCCCGTGCTGAAAGTGGAAATGTCCTTCGCGTTTTTCAAAACCAGCGGGTCGAACACGAATTGCAAATAGGCGCGGCGCACTTCCGACGCAGCCAAATCGGTTTCAGGCGGAACTATCGCAAAATAATCGTCGCGGGCATTCACAAAATTGATTGTGCCTTTGGAAGCCAGCATTTCCGGCACGATGACAAACCGGCGCGTCCGTTCGCGGATTTCGGTTTTTTGCAAAGTCTTTTTACCTTTTGCATTTTTTGAATCGGTTTTGATGCGGTCAATGGATATAAGCTGCGGTTTTGTATGAAGATAATCAAGCAAATCACTAATCATAATTCGGGCGGATTTTCGCATATCGTCGCCCGCCGATTGATAGATTCTTACATAATCGTCAAGTTTCGTATTCAAAGCGGAACGACGGTAAAATTCGCGGACAAGCGGCGAATAATCAAGCACTTCGAGCAAATCACCCGGCAAATCGGTGGCGCGCGACGGTTCTGCCAAATCCGGCACGGGCGACAACGTATAAGCCATTGAAACAAACGGCGCGATAATTTCCGCCTGACTTGCGTTTGCGTGTCGGCGTTTGTATTGGTCAATAAAAGTTTTTAGTTTTTGCCGCAATTCGGGATTTAAATCTTTCAAATCGGCTTGTAATTTTTGACGAAAATCCACGCCCTTTTCGGTCAGAGGCGTTTCGAGTCCGGCGGCTTCGAGCGATGCCAGAACGACTATCAAGCGTTTGTCAGGCTCGATATTTACGCCGTAATTCGATAAATCAAAATCCGCGTTCTGAGCAAAAACATTCAGCGAAAAAATTAAAATAAAGACAAGAAATAAAACTTTTTTCATCTCGGTTTGTAATTAAAAATCGGGTAGTGTTTTAAAAGTAATGCTTTTACCGCCGAAACGCGGAGTCGGCGCAGAGAAAACTCAGCGAAACCCGGCGAAAACTCTGCTTCTGAGGCGGTGAGATTTTTGTTCAGCATTACTTTTAGTTCACTACCAAAAATTGAAGTGGCGAAAGACGCAAAATAGACAAAAATATAAGAGGAATCAATTACAAATATCTTTGCCTGTTTTGCGTCTTTACAATTTTAAAGATGCTTTTTTTTCGGTTGCGGATGTCTTTTACGAAAAAAAGGACAAAGGATTTCACCGCAGTTATCCTTTATCCTTTGATTTCAAAACCGAAAATTTCGCTTTATTCAAAACTCCTTAAGGCTTCGCCTTCGTTTTCAAAAACATCGAAAACGGTTAAAAGTTTGGTGATTGCCAGAAGGTCTTGAATTTTCTGAGTCAAATTTAAGAGTTTGAGTTTTCCGTCTTCTTTGTTGACGGCGGTAAAACTCGAAACAAGTTCGCCGATGCCGCTCGAATCAACGTAGCCGACGCTGCCCAAATTTAATAAAATTTTCTTTTTGCCTTCGCCCAGCAGACGGCGAATCGTAGTGCGAAGCGCGACACTTCCTTCACCGAGTGTTACTTTGCCGTCCATATCAAGAATTGTTATATCGCCCGCTTGACGTTCCGAAATGTTAAGTTCAGCCATTTTTATCTCCTTTATAATTTTAAACTAAGTTTTGTTTGCCGATTTTAGACGATAACCGCTTAAAAAGTCCAAGTAGAAAAGTGAAAAAGGTTAAAAGTGAAAAAGGGTAAAAGGGTAAAAGGGTAGAAATTAGCTTGATGAATTAACAACTTGCAGATGAAATCAGCGTTGCTTTTCCACTTTTTCCCTTTTACCCTTTTTCACTTTTAACCTTTTTCACTTTTAACCTTTCACCCTTTTTTTCAGCATTTTTACGACCATCCCGCCGTTAGTGTGATTAGACCATTCGACTTCGTCCATAAAAGTTTTCATAAACAAAATGCCGCGCCCGTCGGCTTTCATCAGATTTTCAGGATTTGTCGGGTCGGGAACTTCTTCAACCGCAAAGCCTTCGCCGAAATCCCTGATAATAATTTCCAAGCCTTCGCTTGAACTTCTCAACGTAATCTCAACCTGTTTTGTTTCGTCGAGTTTGTTGCCGTGTTTGACGGCATTGGCAACAGATTCGCGCATTGCCATATCAACCGAATAAATTTCTTCTTCGGAAAATCCGGCGCGTGAAGCAAAATCAGTCGCTTCGACGACCGCTTTATCAATTGATTCAACCCGGCTCGGTAAATTAATTTCTATTTTTTCTTCGTTCACAAGTTTTGATTGTAAGTTAGCGGTTTTCTAGGGTTTATGTCAAGAAAGAATATTGAACTTATTAAAAACTCTGCGTCCTCTGCGTCCTCTGCGGTAAAAATCCATAGTTGGCTTAAGTTAAATGAAGCCTGTGCATAATTCATTTTTGCCAACTAAAAGACCTCGTGCCGTTTAGAGGCGGTCTGTTCCTGCCGCCGCAAGTTTTCCAAACGGCGGGAACAGACCGCCTCTAAACGATTGAGTTTATTTATATTGAATTATGCACAACCTTCAGTTAAATTAGCAATTCAACTGACCACTGATTTTAAAAAGTTAAAAGATGAAATGTTTCTATCACAATCCTATTGA
>JBPCPU010000223.1:0-6584 GCA_050998795.1 Pyrinomonadaceae bacterium | reverse complement strand
GACGTTTGAAAATGTCGAGCCGAACGCGGCAAAGATAACGCTTTTAGAAATCAATTTTAATGTTGGCGGCGATAGCAACTTGTCGGTTAAATTCCGCAATGTTCCGTTAATCGTTTCCAAATAAATTCTAACTTTAGAAACAGGAGAAAAAATTATGTCAATACTGCACGATATAAACGAAAAGATAACCGAAGCGGCGCAGGCATCCGCTCCCACGCTGCCCGCCGTAAAAGCGATAGCCAGCGACAATCAAGCCGTCAGGCGTTACCAAGACGCATACACCGTTGCCAAAACCGCAAACGCTTTCGGTAGTTTTACAAAAACCATCGGAATTATCGGCGCGGGAATAATCGGTGTTATCGGCTTGATGATGATGTTATTCACGGCGACATATTGGGGCGCGGGCGCGGGTTTCGTGATGTTTTTGTTCACGCTGACTTTCGGTGCAATCGTCGGCGCAATTTTTTATATTCTGGGAATCGTGCTTTCGGCTCTCGGACAAAACCTAATGGCAACGCTCGATACGGCAGTCAACGGCTCGCCTTTTATGTCGCAGGAGCAAAAAGCCCAAGCGATGAATCTTACAAACTAAAACTAAACGTGGAGAAATTTTATGAAAGTCAAAACACTTTTGATAATGTTTGCGGTTTTGTCGGCATTTTTATTGTCTTCGTGTAATCCGGCAATAAATCCGCTTGGCGGTAAAGAAACGACAAATCTTTTTCCAATCAGGCAAAATGAGAAATGGGGCTACATCAATCGCAAAGGCGAAGTCGTGATTCAACCGCAATTCGAGTACCCGCTTCCGTTTTCCGAAGGTTTGGCAGTCGCTTGTATCAACGGCGGAAAATGCGGTTATATTGACGAAACTGGAAGATTTGTTATCAATCCGCAGTTTAACTCCGCGCTCAGATTTTCTGAAGGTCTTGCCGCTGTCATAAGCGAAGACAGATTAGGTTATATAGACAAAACCGGAAAATACGTTATTAATCCGCAATTCACTAAGTCCGACGGATACGGCGCCTTAGTTTTCTCGACCTTTTCCGAAGGTTTGGCGCGAGTTAAAATCGGAGACAAATTCGGCTTTGTTGATAAGACGGGCAAAATTATTATCAATCCGCAGTTTGAAGATGCCACGCCTTTTTTTGACGGATTGGCGGCAGTGAAAATGGGAAGCAAATGGGGTTTCATTGATAAAGAAGGCAAGATTGTTATCAACCCTCAATTTGAAGATGCCCAACCCTTCATTAACGGGCTTGCCGCCGTTTTGATTGGCAAGCAATTCGGTTACATTGATAAAACCGGAAAAATTGTTATTAATCCGCAGTTTGATTTCGCAGCACCTTTTTCTGATGAAGGACTAGCCGCAGTTATACTTGATCAAAAAATGGGGTTTATTGATAAAGATGGCAAATATATTGTAAATCCACAATTTGGTTCAAATCTGTATACAGTTTCATTAGATTCAGCGTTTTTGATTACCTCAGATTTGGGACGGCTTTCTTTTTCTGAAGGATTTACGCCTGTCCCAGTCGGCGATAAGGATACAAAAAAAGGTTATGCCGATAAAACGGGCAAAATTGTTATCAATCCGCAGTTTGACATAGCTTCTCCGTTTTATGGCGGACTAGCGTTTGTTTCAACTCGCGGTTCAGGCGAAGAAACGATGGGTTGGATTGACAAAGAAGGTAAATACGTTTGGCGTGAAACGAAAGAAAAGTCTGAAACTTCTTCAAACTCTACAAATTCCAATATGGGTACGACTATGAATTCAAATCAGGCAGTTGTCGTGGACTCAAATATGATGAGTGATTCAAGTTCGACATCTTCTTCAAATCAGAAAACCGGACATTTGATAACGGACTCGAATTTGCGAAGCGAGGCGAACAAAGACGCGGCAAGTCTCGGAATTCAATTCAAAGATGCCAAAGTCAGAATTTTAGATGAAACTAGTTATGAAGTTAACGGCGTGGTTTCGACCTGGTATAAAATCCGCGTTACCGAATATGGTTGCAGCAAAGACACGAATTTAGGCTGTGGCAAAAATTCATCGAATGATGCCGATGAAGGTTGGGTGAATGCGAAAGTTGTTTTGTTAAATTGAGAATAAAGTTTGTTTTCAAAACGGGCAAAAGATTTTAGAAATGGTTAATAACTCACCTACGCGCTTTTGATTTTCAGCCTCGTTCACGAGGCTTACACTTTGGGCAATTAGCCACGCGACTTTAGCGCGTGGAAAAGGCGAAACAATCACCAATAGCCCGTTTCAACGGGCTTACCGAAATCGGCTTATGTTCTTTGAAAAATGAATGTAACAAAAAAAATCAATTTATCGCTGGGAGCGCACACATCCTTGTGTGCTACGGCGCGAAGCGACGTAAAAATGTAACTTATATCACGATTTTGATGGGCGACGTTATTTTCGCGCTTTCGCGCTTAGCACACAAGGATGTGTGCGCTCCCAGCAAAAGAGTTGACTGATTGTTAGATCTATTTTGAACAGAACATAAGCCAAATCAGAAAAGGACGTTAAAACGCCCTTGAGCATTTATCTCAAACGCTGACCACGCGCTAAAGCCGCGTGGCTAAAAGCCGCCTTCAGCGGAAAGCCTCGCGGGGCGAGGCTGAAAATTGTCAACTGCGTAAGGTGAATGATTAATAATCTACCTTTGGGAGAAAAATATGAAAAAGATAATTTTATTAACACTTTGTTTTTGTTCTTTATTAGCGGCTTCGTGCGCGGTTACGACGAATCCGTTTGTCAAAAAACATTCGGGCTTGTATCCGGTTTTTGACGACGGAAAATGCGGTTATATTGACCGCGCGGGAAAAGTCGTTATTAATTTGCAGTTTAGTTCCTGCAACGAATTTTCCGACGGATTAGCGGCGGTATCCATCGGCGAAAAATCCGGCTTTATCGGCACGGACGGCAAGTTTGCAATAAATCCGCAGTTTGAAGGCGCAAGCAAATTTTCCGAAGGTCTGGCAGCGGTTTGGAACGATGGCAAAGGCGGTTATGTGGGAACGGACGGAAAATTTGTTATCAATCCGCAATTTACAAGCACGACGGATTTTTCCGAAGGTTTAGCGGCGGTTGCAATCGGAGAAAAAACAGGTTTTATCGGCAAAGACGGAAAGTATGCGGTCAATCCGCAGTTTGACTTGGCAGGAAACTTTTCGGAAGGCTTGGCTTATATCCAAATCGGCAAAAAATTCGGTTATATTGATAAAAACGGCAAAATCGTCATTAACCCGCAGTTCGACAACGCCGGAAATTTCAAAGAAGGTTTAGCGGCTGTCCAAACAGGCGATAAATACGGCTTTATTGACCAAACCGGAAAATATGTCTTCAATCCGCAATTCGATTACGCCGAAGAATTTTCAGATGGACTTGCCTCCGTCTCAAATAGTTCAAAAGATGAATCAAAAGTTGGATTTGTAGATAAGAGCGGAAAAATTATTATCAATCCGCAGTTCAATTCTGCCGGAAAATTTTCCGACGGCTTGGCTTGGGTGATTGTCGGAAACAAAATCGGGTTTGTAGATAAAACAGGAAAATACGTAATCAATCCGCAATTTGAGTGTGAAGGCGCAAACGATTTTATCGGAGGCATTAGCGTTTTGTCTTCGCAAGCAATTGATAAGGAAGGCAAAGCTATTTGGAAAGCGGCAAAACCCGCAAGTTGTGATGAAGAGGAAGGACATTAAAAATTAAAAATACTTAAACACTTCAGTCAGACGGGAACCTTAATCATTCCGCATCAGCGCGTTAAAACCTGCTTGTTGGAAATGTTTGTCGTTGGTCAGCGCGTTGGTGATGTTGTTTTCCCGCATTACGGTAAATGAAACGCAATCAACCAAGCCCCAGGTTTTATCTTTATGAGTTTGATAAAGCGCAAATGCTTTGTCGAATAAATTTTGATTGAGCGAAACAACTTCAATTTCTTCGGATAAGAGAAAATTGTCGATAGCTACAACAGTTTCCTGACGAAAATTTCGCGTCAGAGAGTTACCGATTTCCAATAGAATACAATTCGTTGTCAACATCGGAAAATCTTCATAGAACAACGACAACTCAATGGCGCGGGCGTGGTCTTCGTCTTTTTCGCTCACCGGCGCAATTGAGAACGAAGTATCAATAAAAGTTTTATTCAATGGTTTTTTCTCCATTCAAATAAAGGTCAATGTCGCGTGAAAAATCAGGCAGAGCGTTGATTTTGATTTTTCGCATTTTTGCCATAAAACTCTCCTTTGATTGCTTTTTTGGTTTAATTTCAGTCAAATCCTTGACATATTTATAGAGCGTTTCCAACTTTTCATCGGGAACTTTTTCAATTTCTTGTTTAATGTCTTCTTTAGTAATTACTGCTGACATAGTAATTCCCCTTTTGCCTTTATAATAACGTCAGTTCGGGATAAGAAAATCGTTTTTAAGTCGGTGAAACCGACGCGCATATTTGTAGCCCACAGCGTAAGCTGTGGGAAAAGGGTAAATTTTAATCTTAGCCGTTGAAAACGGCGACATAAATTTATATCGCTATCTTCGATAGCTTGATTTTCGCGGCTTGCTCGTTCCCACAGCTTGCGCTGTGGGCTACAAACATATTGCCGTCTTCGACGGCTTATTCCGAACTGACGTTATAATACAAGTTTTCGGCGGGTTAGTCTAAAAGTTTTCGAGATGCTAAAATGCTTTTGATTTAAAACTTAGATATAACTTTTTGAGAGGATATTTATAAAACCGTGATTGATTTTGAATTGACCGAAGAACACGAAGCATTACAACAAACTGTGCGCGAATTTGTAAATGGTGAAGTCGCGCCGTATATCAAGGAATGGGACGAGAAGCAGCATTTTGAACCGTCGGTTTTCGACAAGATGGGAGAACTCGGACTTTTGGGCGTGTGCATTCCCGAACAATATGGCGGAGCGGGTTTTGATTATATTTCGCTCGGCATCGTCTGCGAAGAACTCGAAGCGATGGACACTTTTTTGCGCGTGGCGATGAGCGTTCACGTCGGCTTGAATTCGTTGAGTTTGCTGTCCTGGGGAACGGAAGAGCAGAAGCAAAAATATCTCGTGCCGCAGGCGAAAGGCGAAAAGATTGCAACTTTTGGATTGACCGAACCGAATGCGGGAAGCGATGTGGTCGGTATGCGTTCAAGCGCAAAGCGTGACGGCAACGATTGGATTTTGAATGGCGAAAAAATGTGGATTTCTCTGGGCGATGTTGCCGATAATTTTCTTTTTTTCTGCTGGACGGACGAAGAAAAACGCAAAAACCGCGACCACACGGGAATGAGTTGTTTTATCGTTGAGCGGACAATGGAAGGTTTTTCATCCGGGACGCTGCACGGAAAACTTGGCATAAAAGCAGGAAATACGGGTTATTTTACACTTCAAGATGTGTGTGTTCCGCAGGCGAATATGCTTGGCAATGAAGGCGAAGGTTTTAAGATTGCGATGTTTTCTCTGGAAAACGGGCGTTATACGGTTGCTTCGGGCGCGACGGGCGTGATTCGTGCTTCGCGTGACGCTTCGGTCGCTTATGCCAACACACGCGAAGTGCAAGGTCAGACAATCGCTAATTTCCAGCTTGTCAAACAGAAAATTGCCGAGATGGAAGCCGATTATGAAATGGCGCATCTGTTGTGGTTGAAATGCGGTTATTTGAAAAATCAAGGTTTGCCATCGGCAAAAGCCGCTTCATTGGCGAAATGGCAAGCAACGATTCGCAGCGAAAAAGCTGCTTCAATGGCGATTGAAGTTCACGGCGCGAATGGTTACACAAATGATTATCCGGTCGAACGCTATTTGCGAAACTGCAAAGCCGCGATTATCTACGAAGGAACACGCGATATTCACACTTTGATGCAAGCGGATTGGGCGTTGGGATTGAAAAAAGAACCACGCGCCCGCGTTACGCTTCCGCCCTATAAGCAGTTGGCAGCCGGCAGTAAGCAGTAAGCAATGGCTGAAGTTGGCAGATTGACCTTCCAGATTAGAGATTGAAATTTGGATTTTGTATGCTGCCAACTGCTACTACCACTTTTCACTTGCCTGTTTCTTGAAGCGCAAGGCTTTCTTTTGACGAGGCAAATTTCCACTCGCCGTTTTCTTTGACAAAGGCAATCGGTGTCCACACCCCTAAACTTCCGCCTCTGATTTCGGCAACCGCGGTGTCGCCGGTGACTTTTTCGTTGCGGACTTCGCGTTTTACTTCGACGGGTGCTTCGTTGTCTTCCAAAATCGCCAAAAGTGTCGGCATATCTTCGTCTTTCATTTCTTCCTCCCAATACTTTAATGCCGACTGTGACAGAAATTTTTTCGCGCCCGCTTCATCTTTTTTCAGCAAAGCGGCGTAGTAACCTTGCACGACAGGCGTAAGCGTCGGCGCGTTATTTGTCGTTGCAACTTCGGGTTTTTTAGTCGTTTCTAACGGATTGTTGGTGTTGATGGTCGCAGTATTGGTGTTTTTATTTAGCGTATTGGTCGAATTTGTCGTGTCTGGCGAACTCGTGCAGCCGCTCAAAAAAAATGTCAAAATAAAAATTGTGGTAAAAAATATAATTTGAAAACGCATT
>JBPCPU010000221.1:0-7862 GCA_050998795.1 Pyrinomonadaceae bacterium | reverse complement strand
CTTGAAAAAACCCTTGGCAAACTTGTTTTTTTTTTTGCTTGTTTTTTGCCTTGTCGGGAAAGGCTTTCCCCCAAAGGGACCCAAAGCACACAAAGGATAGATTTAGCCGGACGGCAAAATTTTCAGCTACTGATTCGCATAAAATGTGTGTTTAACGGATAACTTCACTAACAACTTGCCCGTTGATAATCGTGCCGACGCAGTGTGTCGTATATTCAAAAGGGTCGCCGTCATACATTGCAATGTCGGCGTCTTTATTTTTTTCGAGCGAGCCGATACGTTTATCCAAACCAATAATCTTTGCCGCGTCAATCGTGATTGTCGCCAGCGCATCGCGTTTGGAAAGACCGTTTGCCGCCGCGAGAGCCGCTTCAAACAACACGACGCGGGTTTTCGGCACATAACCTTCAAAACCGCTTTGAAGCGCGACCGGAATTCCTGCCGCTTTGAGTTTGGAAACCGTTTCCATACTTAAACTTTCGGTTTCGCCGCCGGCGCGAAACATTGTCGGATGAATAATAACAGGAAAGCCTGAAGCCTTGATTTTATCAAGTATCATAAACGCTTCCGCCGCGCCGTCCAAAACGATTTTGATATTGAACTCTTTGGCAATTCTGATTGCGGTCATAATATCTTGTGCGCGTTGCGCCGTAATTAAAAGCGGAATTTCGCGCCGGACGACTTTTTGCATTATGTCGGAGCGCAAATCAGTTGACGACTGCGTTGAAACGGCTGCTTGATTATTAAGATTTTGATTGTTTTGCGTCGTCGGATTTTCCAAAATCGAATTCGGATTGCTCGTCGTCGGGCTGTTGTCGTTATTATTCGGTTGATTACCGCCGCTGGTTTTGCTAACAATTGTTTGATTTTTGGACGAATCGCTTTTTTTGCGGATGGCTTCCGACGCTTTTATCAATTCAGCGCGAAGCATTGCAGCTTGTTTGGCGCGTGTGCCGGGAGATTTTCCGCCGCTTTCGAGTGCGCTTTCGCCTAAAGTTACGGCAATCATCGCCGTCGGCACAATCGTTACGTCTTCGACTTCCTGACCGAAGGTTTTGGCAATCATTGTTTGACCGGAAATCAACGCGCCCGGTCCGTGTCCGGTGTGAATCGTCGTTACGCCAAACGAGCGTACCCATTCGATAAGTTTTTCTTCGGCGTTATAAGCGTCAATCGCGCGGAGTTCGGGCTGCATCGGCGAAGAATTGTCGCGCTGCATCTGGTCGTTTGGTTGATTCATATAACCTGACAAGCCGATAACGCTGTGCGCGTCAATCAATCCGGGCGTAACGACTTTGGCGGAAATTGTTTTGTAATTGCCCGGGATTTTGATTTGCGAAGCCGCGCCGACTGCTTCGATTTTTCCGTTTTTGATTAAAACCACGCCGTCAGTTATCGGTTCACCCGCCATCGTCCAAACGGTTTCACCTTTGACGGCAATTTGGGCTTGGACGGTTGAAAAAGCAAAAAGAGAAATAAACGCAAAGGCGCAAAGACGCAAAGACGCAAAGATTTTATACGATTCTAAAAAGTGCCTTTCCAATTTTATTATTTCTTCCTTTGCACCTTTGCGCCTTTGCGCCTTTGCGTTAAAAATCCTTTTCATTATTTTTGCCCTCCGAAATCGTCATCAAAACAATCAATGTGAATTAGTTTATCGCTGCTCGCGCCGTAACCGCCGACGGCAATCAGATAATCTTTCGGGTTTGAACGGTCAAAAACCTTTTTGCCGTCAACCCAGGTTTGCAAAACGTGCGTATAAACGCTCAACGGGTCGCCGCTTAAAACAATAAAATCAGCATCTTTGCCGACTTCCAGCGAACCGACTCTTTTATCTAAATCAAGCATTATCGCATTTGCCATCGTCAAACTGTATAAAGCCTTGTCGCGCGACATTCCCGCCCGAACCGCAAGCGCGGCTGAACGCAGAAAAAGCCGTGAATCGGTGATGTAATCGTCGGTGTGAAAACCGACCAAAGCTCCCGCCTTTTCAAGTATCGCGCCATTTTCGTATTTCAAATCAATTGATTCAAGTTTGCCGCCCGGCGAATCAATCATAATAATCGAAGCGGGAATTTTCGCTTTCGCAATCTCGTCGGCGACCTTCCAACCTTCCGAAACGTGATGAAGCACAAGCCGAAAACCGAATTCCTTTTGCAACCGGAGCGCGGTCATAATATCGTCGTGGCGATGCGTGTGGAAATGCACAACTCTTTTTCCGTCAAGAACTTCAACAAGTATTTCCATCGCCAAATCGCGCGGCGGCAGTTTCGATTTGTCGTTTCCGGCTTTACGGACTTTTTCGCGGTAATCCTGCGATTTAATAAATTGCTCGCGCACGAGCGCGGCTGATTTGGCGCGTGTGCCGGGAAAACCGCCGCTTCCGCGCATCGGATTTGTGCCGTTGGCAAACTTAATTCCGCCCATATAATTGCCGCCTTTGTCGTAAATCAGCAAATCGTCAATCGTATTGGCGTCGTCGCGCAATTTTAAGTAAAGCGTCTGTCCGCTGTCGAGATGTCCTGAACCGGGCATTACGTTCGCCGTCGTGATTCCGCCCGCTTGGGCGCGTTGGATGCTTGAAGCCCGCGCATTGACCGAATCCAAAATACGAATATCAGGTTGAATCGGACTTGAACCGTCCGCGCCTGCCGGTTCGCCGATATGACTATGCGAATCAACTAATCCGGGCATAATTACTTTGCTGTTTAAGTCAATTGTAATGACATCAGACGAAAGCCGCACCGTTCGCGCATCGCCAACCGCCGTTATTTTGCCGTTCTGCACGAGTAATATGCCTTGTTCAATCGGCTGCCCGACAATTGGAATAATCCTGGCGTTGATAAAAGCAGTCGGCTTCTCTTGACCGTAACTTGAACAAACAAGCAGAAACAAAATAAGAAAGCTAAAAAGGGATTTTTTCATTTGATTTCCTCTAAAATGAATAAAAAGAAGTGTATTGATAAAGTGCAACGAAATGGTGCATCTGTCAAGATATATTTGTTGGTAAATAAATCTTAAACAGCGTGCCTTTGCCGTTGTTTGGAGAAACTTCAATCTTTCCGTCGTGCGCCGTGATGATACCGTAGCAAACCGCCAAACCTAAACCCGTGCCTTTGCCGGTTTGTTTGGTGGTAAAAAACGGGTCAAATATCTTCTTCAAATCTTTTTCTTCAATTCCGAAACCGCTGTCGGCAATTTCAATCACAATGGTGCTGTCTTTTTGTGAAGTCTTGATAAAAAGTTCGCCGCCGTCCGGCATCGCATCACGCGCATTGAGTAAAAGATTCAAAAAAACTTGTTGCAGTTGGTCGGTGTCGGCGAAAATTTTCGCCAGGTTATTTGCTAAAACTTTCTTCAAACTCAATTTTTGAAAAGATTTATCAAAACTTGCAAGACGCAGACTCAGTTCAATAATCTCATTGATATCAATCAAACTTTTCGCGGCGGGACGCACTCGCGCAAAATCCATCATATCCCGCGTAACTTGTGTTATTCGCTGAATTTGCGTCGAAATTAACTTTAATTTTTCGGTCGTTGCTTCATCCAAATTTTGTTTCGCTTGCATTATTTGAATCAGCGAAGAAATCGAAGCCAGCGGATTATTGACTTCGTGCGCGACTCCGGCGGCAAGCGTTCCCATCGCAACAAGTTTTTCGGTGCGAATAAGTTGTTCATTGAGTTGGCGCAATTGTTCGATGTCAGTTGCCATTTTGCGACTCATTTCGTTAAATGATTCGGCAAGCAAGCCGATTTCGTCATTGCTTTTCCGCAAATCAACGACGCTGCCGTATTCGCCTTCCGTAACTTTCACCGCCGCCAAAGTAATTCGCTGCAACGGACGTGAAATTGTCCGCACAATCAGCAGAACAAGCAAAAGATTTGGCACAAGCGCGGAAATAATACTGAAAACCAGATATTTGCGCCACGCTTCAAAATTGTTGCCGTCTTGAAATGCCCACCAAACAATCGGAATTTGAAAAATGATAAAGCTGATAATCGCCACCGAAGCAATGCTCAACGCAATTTTATAAGCAATCGGGAACAGGCGAAATTGGTCGAGCGCGGTTTGCAAAGAGAAAAGTTTGAAATTTGAAATCGCATACGCATAAATTAAAACTCCGGGCAGAACAAAAATAGTGCTGAACGGGAGCAGTTCATAATTATCAAAAAACGGCAAAGCGATATTTGCCAGCGTTTTCAAAATTCCGGTAATGATTACCGCCCAGAGAATTGCACCGACTTGCTGACCTTTCTGTGTGCCGCGATATTTGCGGTATTTGCGGAAAAGAACGACCGCGCCGTAACCGAAAACGAGATAAACATAGATGACAAAAGCATAAGCCAGCGGCGCGAGGTCAATAACAAAATTTCCGTTTTGAAAACCGACTTTGCGCCACAACATTCCGAAAAGCGCGGCGGGAATTAAAACCAAACCCGGCGCAAAAAGAACGGCGGCGCGTTTTCTCGGCGTGCGCGAATCTTCGGGGAAAACCCAGGCAAAAACCGCCAATGCACACTGCATCAAAAGCGCAATGATAAAACTCGCCGAAGCCCACCAACCGGAACTTGCATTCGCGTCGTGAAAGTTCCAGAAGATTAAATCTTTGACAGTCCAGAGCGCGAGAAATGCGATAAAAATTGCGAAAGTCTGATGAGCGCGGTTGCGCGGATTTGCCACGAAAACATAAAATCCGAGCAAAACCAGCAAAAACAGCGCAAATAAGTGGAGCAAAACAAGCATTGTTTATGTAATTTACACCAAGTTGCCAATTAACCTAATTTTAAGATGTTTAACCGCGAAACACGCGAAAGACACGAAAAAAGAAAAAGAAAATACGATTTATTCTTGTTTGGTTTTAATTTTAGCGATTTTTGCGTGCCAGCGCGGTCAAATATCTTAAAGCTCAATAACCAGCAACTCGGATTAGTTTATGTAACTACGTCAATTATTTCCTTCTTCCGCTTTTTTCTCCTGTCTTTGCTGTTCAAGCCATCTTTGATAAGCCTGTTTGCCGCGTTCAAAATCGGCGGCTGACGCATAAAAATTGTGCGAGCCGTCGTTTTTCTCGACGTTGCGGACGTAGAAAATGTAATCGGTGTTTGCCGGATTGAGCGCGGCTCTGATGGCGCTTTCGGAAACGGAAGAAATCGGTCCGGGCGGAATGCCGCCGAAACGCCGCGTGTTATACGGCGAATCAACTTCCAAATCGCTTTTGTTTATCGTGCCGTCCCAACGGTTCTGCATTTTGGCGATATAAACCGCCGTTTGGTCAATGCCGAGCGGAATGTTTTTGCTTATTCGATTGTAAATTACCGAAGCGACAATCGGGCGTTCCGATTCAACGCCTGATTCGGTTTCGATAAGCGAAGCAAGCGTGACGATTTCGTGCGGCGTGCGTCCAAGTGCGCGGGCGCGTTCCGTCCATTCGGGTTTCCACTCTTTGAAAAACTGCTCGACCATCCGTTTAATTATTTCCTGCGGTTTAGCATCACGCGGCAAGCTGTAAGTGCTTGGGTAAATGTAGCCTTCGAGATTTTTCGCAGTCGGGTCAAAACTCTTTATTAAGCTCACATCGTCCATTAAAGTAAGAATAGCTTTGTCGGCTATCGGCGGATTTTGTGGAAATTTTTCGGCGATGCGCCTGGCAATATCAAAGCGCGTAAAGCCTTCTGGAATCGTAATTTTCGTCGTGCGTTCCTCACCTTTTTCGAGTTCCTTTAAAACCTGTAGCGGCGTTATCGGCGAATCGAACTGAAATTCGCCAGCCTGCAATTTTCCGGCATCGCCGAACGTCCGAATATAAATTTGGGTCGGTAATTTGCCGGAAATAATGTTTTCGGCGACGAGTTTGTCTATAATTTCATTTGGCGTTGAACCTTTCGGGATTTCAATATATTTATTTGTTTTGTCGTGCTGATGCGGTTTATTCAGCGAACTGTAAATCCAAAACGATGAACCGACGACGGCGATAATCAAAAGAAGAAAAATGACGAAAAGAATTTTTGTGAATTTCATAATAGATAATCCGAAAAAGACGGCTGTCAGAAAGGGAAATATGGTATAAAATTTGATTGTAAATTAGCCGAACCAATTTTCAAAACAATCAAAATCAAAGTGGAACAGGTTTCAAAAAGAAACATTTTAACATCAATACTGTTTGGAACTCTACAAGGCTAAAATCAAGTAGTGTCAAAGTTAGCAGAAAAGTAAGGCAAAACAAATGACCGCCGAAGAAATCGAACAATACTTGCGCGAGGTTGGCGACGAACTTGAATTACAAAATGTCAAAGGCGAGATTTGTCTTTATGGCGGCGCGGTAATGTGCCTTGTTTTCAAAGCGCGTCCGGCGACGAAGGATGTTGACGCGATTTTCGAGCCTGTCAAATATATTCGCGGCGCGATTTCCCGGATTCCCGAAAGACATAATTTGCGGCAGGATTGGTTAAATCTCGCGGTGAAAATGTTTGACGAAAAGAAAATTCTGTTTGATTTTCCGAATTTGAAAGTATATGTTCCAACTGCTGATTATCTTTTGGCGATGAAGGTTTTGGCGGCGCGTGCCGACACGGAAGATGTTTCGGATATTAAGTTTTTGATAAATGAATTAAATCTGAAAGAAATCTCACAACTTGCGAAAATTGTGCGAAAATACTATCCGAACCTAATAATAAAACCTGAAACCAAATTTTTACTCGAAGAAATTTTGAAAAAATGAACACGCTGAAATCTACAAAAGAGAAAATCACAGCCGAACCGAAACATTGGCGCGTTTGGCTGATGGATTTCGTTGACGATTTTCGATATTACAAAAACGCGCAGATGATTGTCGAGCCTTTTGTATCAGGCGATAACAAAATTGATGCTTTACTTGCTTCAACAACCGAATTTTTGTGCGACGAGTTAAAAATTGAAATGCCTGAATGGTTAAACGGCATTCCGCCGTGCGGCGAGCCTTTTTTTGTCAGCGGAATTGAGAATTTGAAGGCAACGGCAATTGTCGAAAGCCCTTTGAGATTTAGAATTAGAAAGGTTTTTGTAATGAAAGATTTTTTAAGCCGAGTTTAATTAAATGCCGGGTTACGACGAACTTATCCATATTTCCGCGACGGTTGAAGCGCAGAAACTCGCCAAAGAAAAAGTAAAAGAGAAGACTTTGCTTGATTATTTTTCGCTTGCGCTGACGACTTGCGGTGTTGGATATTTGCCTTTGATGCCCGGAACTTACGGCTCAATAGTCGGTGTGGCGGTTTATCTTTTGTTTTGGTTGGTCGAAACAAATCTCGGAATTTCTTTTCTGCATAGAGGTTGGAATGCGGAACAAATCACGGCTTGGATTCACGCGGTAAATGTCATTATTTTTCTCGTGTTTTGTCTGGTCGGAGTTTGGGCATCCGGCAGAGCGACGCGGCTTTTTCAGGATAAAGACCCGCAAAAAGTCGTCGTTGACGAAGTAATCGGACAACTGCTGGTTTTTATGTTTATCCCGTTTGCAGTGCATTGGTATTATGCCGTCGCGGGATTTCTGCTTTTCCGCCTGTTTGATATTTGGAAACCGTATCCGATAGATTCGCTGCAAAACCTTCCGGCAGGAATCGGCGTGTGTGCCGACGATATTTTAGCCGGAATTTATGGCGGAGCTTGTTTGGCTTTATTATATGCAGTGAGAATTTCTTTCTAAGTGAGAAGTGAAAAGCAGAAACTGAGTATCTAATAAAAATTTTAACTTTTCAGTTTTCATCCTGAAAACCTCGTATATTTGAACTGTTGATTCAACGGCTGGAGACTCCAACCATAAATCAATGCGTAGCGATTTTGGTTGGAGAGGAAGCCGTTTGTAGTCTTGAATTTCTCTTGCAAA
>JBPCPU010000213.1:0-14683 GCA_050998795.1 Pyrinomonadaceae bacterium | reverse complement strand
TTTGCGACTGCACATTACCATTGTTCGTAGTTGCGCCGTAATCGAAGTTCAGCTTTAATTTATCAAATCCGTTTTGAACCGTTCCGAGTGCAATCTGTGTCGGCTGCAAACGAGAATTAAACTGCGTTGACTCCCATTTACCATTTCCTAACTGCATTGACGAAACCGCGCCCGCCGATGTATAGGTAAAGTTTTTCGCGTAATTGAAATAGCCTTGATTGGCATTCTTCTTACTCTGCACGATTGACAAATCGCCGTCTGTGTCCAACACATTCTTGACTACTCTGGTTGACGGATAGGTTTCTTCAACCAGTGCGCCCGCCAGATTATAGCTGTAAGCGGTTGTGTAAGCATTTCCATCTGTTGTTTGCTTGTGCGCCAGCACTCTACCCAAAATATCAAATGATGTGTATTCGGTCTGAGAAACGCTTGATGAAACTTTTATCAATTTACCTTTGGCGTTCGTCAGATTATCGTAGGTATAAGTAACCGTCGGTGTCGTGCCGTCCGAGTAGCTTCTTTGCATTACCCGGTTTAATGCGTCGTAAGTATAAGTCGTCGTAATTGGTCGGGCATCGGTTTTACTCGTCAGGTTTCCATTATTATCATACTGATAGCCAATCGTTCCCGATTCGGGGTTCTGTGCCGAGAGCAATCTGGAAAGACTGCTGTAAGTGAAACTTCTCGTCTGACCGCCCTGATTAACCGTCGTCAGATTATTGAGCGTGTCATAGCTGTAACTCGTCTGATAGCCTGCTGAAAGCGTCTGATTCGGAAATGAAACCGTCCCGGTTGCCGAATCCGATGCCGTCACTTCCCAGACATTGATAAGCTGTCCGAGCGCGTTCGTCCGGCTGATTCGCTGTTTGCCCGTTTGGTCGGTAACGAGCGTTCTGTCCATATCAACATCGGTGGTAACAACGCCGCTCGAACTCGTGTTACTTCCTCACGGCGCAGGCAAACTTGCGCCTGAAAATGTTTCCACTTCCGCGTGTCTGCCCGTATTGACCGATTTCGAGCGCGTCCAGCCCATTGATTGCTCATTCGTTGCCGCCGCAGATGTTGCCGCCCGATACGGATTTGAGGAAACTTGATATGAATACGGATTGCCGGTTTGATAACGAGTCTGAACCTTAATGCCGTGTTGTTCGTTGGTCGGGTCTTCCGTCGCTGCGTTTTCAATCGTTCTCGACAGCCGCACTCTGCCGAGTTGGTCGTAATGTTGAACGGTAACTTTCTTGCCATCGCCTTTCGTTTCAAGGTCTGACCGAACGATAACTCTTCTCACCACGTCGTTGTATTCGGTCTGCGTCCAAATCTCGTTTGCCGTGCCAACAGCCGCTTTAACTTTTGTTGGGCGACCAAGCGCGTCGTATTCGGTTTCGGTCGAAACATTCTCGTTGGCGTTATTTCCCCAAACGGTCGTTTTCTTCACTAAACCCGTATAAAAATCATATTCGGCAGTCGTCGTTTGAGCAATCGAAGCGCCGTAAGCCGTAATGGTCTGCGTCGGGTAAAGTCCCGTATATCCGTTAATTGCGCCGTAAGTTGTTTGTGTCAAATTACCTTTGGCGTCGGTCGTCTGTATCGGGTTGCCGTATTGGTCGTATTGGGTTGTCACGGAAATAGAATTACTCGCCGTCAAAGGATTGCTATATGCTTGATATGTGCCGTTTTTATTTGAGTCCCAAGTTTTTACTTGGGTCGGATTTCCCGTTGTCGCATAGTTGTCATAAAACATCTCGCTTCGAGAAGCAATTTGCCCGCTTCCGTTTTTGACTTCTACTGCTTGCACCGCGCTTCTGATATTCGGAGAGTTTGAGTTCCAATAACAATATGCTGAGTTTGTCGTCGTATCGGAAGCATCCGCCGTGGCATTGTAGTAACTCATCTCAGTAACTCGCTTTGGCACAAGTCCGCTCGGCAAGTCGGTTGGTCTGCCCTGTGCGCCACGCGGAATCGAACTATGCGGCACAAAATCATACTCGGCAACGCGAGTTATATTGCCGTTTTTGTCATATTTATAATCTTTAATCGCCGTCAAGGTGTAATTGCCTTGCGCGTCTTTGATGGACACAAACTCGGCTTTAACGTAAGGATTGACTTGCTGATAGGCGGCGGCGTTGGCTGCCCAATACGGAGTGTTGAACGTCCACAACTTTTCAATCTTCGTGCCGTCCGCGTTTTCAATCTTATAGACCAACCCGCTATCGCTTTGCGAAATGGCGGTCGTGCCGTGCGTTTGCGTCGTTATGCCCCCGTCCGGCGCGGTAATCGTACTGGTTTCACTACCAAGAGCATACTGCCAAATTTCCGTGACCGGTTCCGTCGTGCCGTCACCTTCTCGGTTGTAGGTCAACAGTTTCCGTTTAGGTTTGTTGTCGATGATAGTATTTGCGGTTGGGTATCTGCCACTTATCAATACTACGCCGTCCAAAGAATATTCGTATTGCGCCTTTGCTCCCGACGGTAAAATCACCTCGCTCAATTCTCCCCAACCAATTGATTGCGCCGAACCGTCGGCATTATAGTTAAATTGATAAACCAATCCTCCGGCTTGCTGGGGTAAAATGATTTGGTCAACCACGTTCATTACGGCTTCATACACTTGCTCGGATTCTTCGCCGCGCGTTCTTCCATAATTGGCTGGCTGAGTGCGGTAATTTTTGCCTCTTACTTCGACGGTTTTCCATCTGACTTTCCATTTCAATTCTTCATCTGCGAAGCCACGCGCCACAATCCAATCTTCGTTGGGAATGCCGCTTACTTGCTTTGAAATTGACCGTCCGAATTGGTCTCTGATTTCATTACCCAGATATTCGATATAATTGCCGTTGCGGTCATATTGTCGGGAAGGCGCTGCTCCGCCGCCCGTCACTCGACTACCGTCGGGAAAATATAAAGTCCAAGGAGCAATTGCGCCTCCGCTTCCGGGAACATGCTCGATGACCAATTTCAAATAACCATCCGTGCTGTAATAAACCATCGAAGCGGCGCTTTCCAATTGTTCGCCGAATTGACAAGAAACCGAGCCGTTTCCGAGCGTACTGATAGTGGTGTATCTTCTGTATCCGTTTGAAATGTTAAAGTATCCGTCGCTAAAAAAATCGCTGTTGTCTGTCGGACGAAATTCCCGCACGCTGCCGTCGGGAAATTGCATCTTTAATTTCCAGAGGTAGGCGTTCTTTTTATACTCTATCTCGCCGCTGCTGCAAGGAATGTTACCGCCAATAGCACTCAAGCGGCTTTCCATATTGAGAAAATACCAATTCGAGTACCGCCAGCCGCCTTCGGGACTTAGTGCCACAATGTTTTGCGAGGTCGGTTGTCCTTGCGAGTCGAAAATCTCTGTATTGCGTAAATCCAAAATTTTACTGTTATAGGTCAGGTTGATTGACGCGCCGAGTTCGCCGCGCCCGGCTGGGAGACCGGCAAGCGGAAAGTTGAGCATTAGGTTGCCGTTGGTTAAATTTACCGTTTCAATATCGGAAAGTGCATATGAACTGCCGAATTTAGGTCCGCGAGTCGGATTGGTCGGTTGTCCTTTGGCGACAAACAAAAAAATCGTCAGTAAAAACACGGTAAAAAACAGAGCGATAGTTTTGCTAAAAAATGGTCGGATGAAATTTTGGTTGATGCTCATGATTTCTTCTCAATTTTATCAGTTAATGTTTATGAATAGTTAGTTTTTGGATTATCTCCGATAAAAAGCGGGAACTGGATAATCGCCCGCCATTCCCCATTGCACAATGCGCGGTTGACCCGGATTTGCGCTATTCCTGATATACCAAGTCCCGTTTGATTCGCGCCACACTGCCACGTCCGTCTTGCCGTCGCCGTCATAGTCATTTTGAACTGTTTTATCGCTTGTCTGTTCCCAAGTGATGGTTTGTGTTTGCGAGTTTGAACTTTGTCTGATGAGCCAAAGATTACCGCGTTTCAAGGCATAATCGGCGCGTCCGTCGCCGTCGTAATCACCACAAACGGGAATGTCTCCGGCTTGTCCGTAATTGATTGTTTGCAAACCGCCGATGGAACTGTTTAGCGAGTAGAAAGCCGCCGAGCCATCGCGCCAAACACCAATATCGGCTTTCCCGTCGCCGTCAAAATCAGCCGCCGCAGGCGTGTCAGTTGACAATCCAAATTGCTGACTCGTCATACCGCCGTCGGAACTTCTCAAGATATACCAAGTCCCGTTTGACGGACGAAAAACCGCCGCATCCGTGCGTCCGTCTCCGTCAAAGTCTGCCTGTGCAGTTTTGTCATTGCTCAAACCGAATTGATAAGCATTCATCGAGGAGTCGCTACTGCGCTGGATATACCAATTACCTTCTGAAGGGCGAAACACCGAAAAATCGGTTTTCGAGTCGCCGTCATAATCGCCCGGAACGGGAATGTCGCCGCTTCCTCCCCACTGCACATAAACTTGCTGCGAACCACTTCCGCCTAATACGTACCAAATTCCGGTCGCAGGTCGCCAGACGGCAAGGTCGGCAGGCGGCGCGGCATTGGCGTTGGCATCTTCGACAACTAAAAGCCGCGAACCACCGACATAAATATATTCCTTTGACAGTTGCGGCGTTCCGGTTATCACTGGATTCAAAGGCTGAGAACTGATTTGAGAAGTTTGATTGGAGGGATTGCCCGCGAAACTGTTAATGATTCTTTCCGCAAGTCTGCTTGCTCCGAAAACACCGATAGCCAGAAGCAAGATAAAAGCGGCGATTGCTATCTGCTCAAGTCTGCCAAATCTTTCAAGGCTGTTTCTTTTTCTTTCCGACATATTCACAACTCCTATTTTCACACGGGACGGCTAACTTTATATTATCATTTGAGTTTCTTTTTCGCTAACGAAATTTTCTCCCGCATTTTTTCAAGTTTTTCCGCGTTCGCGCCTTGCTCTTGTGCTAGATGCGCGGAACGATTTCCAAGTTGCAGATAGACTTCCAACGCTTCGGTCGAAACATTTTCGCGCAAAACTTCGAGATGTTTTTCCAGAGTTTCAACATCCGCCCGCGCAAAAGTTCCCGTCAAAGCGGCGGCGGTTGTCTGTTCGGAAAGATTTTCAATCGTGCTTTTTATCAGCGGCAGTAAAATTTCCCGCGCATTTTTTTCATCCAAACCGCATTTCGTCAACATCTCAATCGCCACGTCAATCAGCGCGACCAGATGACCGCACGCCGTAACCGCCGAAGCGTGGTAAAGCGTTTTATATTTCGTTTCGATTGAAAAAGATTTTCCGCCCAAATTTTCAACAATTTCTTTAGCGATTTTCACCGCTTCGTCATCGCCTTCGACACAAAAATACGCATCTTTAAAGCGTTCCGCGCCCAGAACCGCATCGCTGATTGAAACAAGCGGATGAATCGAACCGATTTTGCAGCTGATTTCTTTTAGTTTGGATAAAATTTCTGAGGAAAGCGAACCGCTTGTATGAAAAACAAATGTTTTATTTTGTAAATTCTGCGCTAAACTGTCGGCAACATTTTCGATTTCAAAATCCTGCGTTGTGATAAAAATTATGTCGGAAGTAATTTTGTTGAGTTTTTCGGACAATAAAATTTTTGGTTTCGGCACAATAAATCCGGCAATTTTCCCGGCGTTTTCCTTTTTTCGCGCCACCAGATTTTCAATTTCGTAACCTTTTTTCGCTAACGCTATCGCCAACGCTCCGCCGAGTCTGCCGATGCCGATGATTGAGATTTTCATTTCGTAAAATATACGCAAAAAGTAAAATTGATTTAACCTTGCCAAATTCCGAAGCATTTCGCAAATTTTTCGGTGTAAAAGACAGTTTTGAAAGAGTTTCACGCTTTTGCGGCTCGAAGCCGACAGCGATTTGCAAAGACCAATCAAAAAACTTCAGGCGAAAATCTCTCAATCGGATTATTTCCAAAATCATAGAACTAACGTGCGGGTTGCTCTTTCTACATCTAAACGGTTAAAGTTTTTGTGATGAATATTCCTGAAGAACAAAACGATGTTTTGCGTGATGTTTGCGGGCGTTTAGAACGGCTTGGCATTGCTTATATGCTGACCGGCTCGATGGCTTTGGTGTGTTATGCGATGCCGCGAATGACGGCTGATATTGATATTGTCATCGAAGTTGTAATGGATGACGCCGATAAAATTATTAAAGAATTTGAGCCGGATTATTATGTTCCGCGCCTTCGCGTGCGCGATGCAATTGCAAGGAAATCTATGTTCAATCTTCTCCATCAGGAAAAAATTGTCAAAATAGACTGCGTAATTCGCAAAGATACGGAATTTCAAAAACAAGCGTTTGCGCGGCGAAAGAAAATCAGATTTGCCGGTGATTTTGATGTCTGGATAATCGGCAGAGAAGATTTGATTTTATCGAAACTGCATTGGGCAAAAGACACGAAATCCGAGATGCAAATTAGAGATGCGGCAAGTATTCTGCGTAACGGATACGATAAAGATTATGTTGAGAATTGGGCGAAACAGTTAGGTATCAAAGAACTATTAAACGAAGCGTTAAGGAAATTGGAAGAAAATGCTGAATGATACGACCAAAGAAATTGAAGAATTGCAAAACAAACTTTGGATGAAAAAAACCACGGTTGAACGCGCCGAATTTATGTTTGGAATGTTTGCAACAGCGCGGCGGGCAGTGATTGCTTCTTTGCCGAAAGGTTTATCCGAACGCGAGTTTAAAAAACAGCTTTATGAACGCACTTACGGCGAACCTTTACCCGAAGACTTTTTTAGAAATGAAGGCTAAATAATTTTTAGGGGTTAAAAATTGGTAGTGTTCTAATCTTGTGGTGCTATACTTATTTTAGCTTCAAAAAGACCCTTTTTGAAACACTCATAAAAATATGATTAAGGATTTCCTTTTAGTTTTATTTTTTCTATTGTTGATATGCAATTATTTATTTGCACAGCAAACCATTCCTCAAGACACTTTGATAACCTTAGAAAGAAATCCTGGTCATTGGGGTATGTCGGGTTTATCGCCTTGTCCGTTCTATAAATTGACAATTTTTGCTGACGGAATAGTTGAATTAGAGCCTAAAGACTACAATGAATATAAGATAGTAACAGGTAAAATTATTAAAAGTCGGATTAGTCAAGAACAACTAAAACAACTTATTTCAGAGTTTGAGAAAATAGATTTTTATTCGTTAAAGAGTACATTTGAAAGCAAAGAAAACAGTCTGGATGATTGCCCCGAATATGGGACTGATGCTGTAACAGCCATAATGTCTATCACTATAAAAGGCAAAACAAAGCAAGTGGAACACTACCACGGATGTCGAAAAACTGAAGCGTTATCAAAACTTACCAACCTAGAAAATAAAATTGATGAAATTGTAAACATAAAACAATGGTTTGATTGTTTCAGAGGAAAAAACCTCATAATTCTTTCAAGTCAAACCAACAAAAATCAGTTCAAAAACGCTCGTTCAAGACAGATTCTAACTTTTAATTTAACTATCAGTTAAAGTTCAATCATTCTTTGATTTTAACTCTGTCGGTGTGTGATAAACCGTTTCCTTACCAAAATCTCAAAACTAATCATCTTTGCTGACTTACAACTTTGATACACTAAAAAACAATTATTTTCAGCACCACACGATTAGGACAATACCCAAATTTGCGAGCCTTTGCGTTACAAAAAAATTGGTGATTCACAATTTATCTAAACCTTACGTCAATTGTTTAATTGATAGTTCAAATCTTTACGACTCATAAAATTATCGGCGGCAATATTCATTTGCAGAGACAAAGTTGCGGGCAAAGTTTCAAAAACTTTTCGCAGAATTATCAGTTCGTTATTGGTCAAAAATTGAATTTCTTTGCTGCTTTCCAAAATTTTGATGAGATTTAAGGAGGCTTCGGAAAATTCATTATCCCTGTTTTTCGCTGAAAAATGTTCGATGAGCGGAACTAAGGTATCAGTCAACATTCGCAAGGCTTCAAGATGAGATTTGCGCCCGCGATTGATTATTTCCTGCAATGTCAGCGGTAAATTTTCCCATTCACGAATTTTAGTCAAGTTGAACGAACACGCGCAAAACGGATGTGTTTTGAGCATTTCCCGCACGTCAAAACGGCAATCCAATTCCTTAAAACGGCGGCAAACCTTTTGCGCTTGCTGCCAATAAGTTTGCCGGGAACTCGCCAGGCGCGAAAGATTTTCAAATTCCCACCACTCGTCGCTTCGCAAAATTTCGTCAAATTGTTCCTGCAAATAATGCGATTTCATTATCGTATCGTGTTTAATGGCAAAATGTTCGGCAAATCGGGTGTGAAAAGTCTGCCACAGATTTTCCATCTCCCGATTGAGAGTTTCACTTGGATTCCGGTAGCTTTCATCAATAATTTTCAGAAGTTTTTCGCGGAAGTATTCTATTTTTTCGTCTTCCGTCGTTTCGCAAATCGCCAGATACGTCCAGATTTTTTCGCGTTTTCCCGCGCCGTTAATAAAATCTTCCAAAATAATCAAATCTTTCGCGCAGCTAAAAAACTCCTGTTCCGAATCGGAAAAAGCATCGGCAATGCGGTGCAAACCTTCTTCCAGAGAAATTGATTCGTCTAAAACCGTTTTAACCGTTTCGGCAGCCACGCCGAAGGTTTTCTCGGCGTGAGTTGAAAGCCGCCAAATTTTCGTATTCAAAATCTCGTTGGGCAACCCGTGAAAGCGTTCCAAAACTCGTACGGTTTCCCAATCCATCAACCAACTTTCCAAAGAATTTTTAATTTTCCGACAATCTTCCGGCGTGTCAATTGACCGGAAACCATCCGAACCCGTCAAAATTCGCGCCCATTCGGTTAATCTTTCGCTGCCGTATAAAATGCTCGAAGGTTTGGCAATGCCTTCGACGTCGTCCCAGATAATTGTCAAATCCAGCGAACGACGATTGATGCGGTCGCCTTTTGAAGTTACAAATTCAATCTGACGCTGCGCGACAAGCGCGGTTAAAATCAGATGCTGCGCCTCGCGCGGCAACCCGTGCGGAGATTGTTTTAGCTGGCTGTAAATCGTCTGGAGTGAAACGGGTTTTTCTCTGTTGACTATCACCAGCGACAAAATTTCTTCCGCCAACGGCAGTTTAACGAGATTTTCTTCAGTTTCAATGACCAGCGAATTTTCGCGCCGCGTTACCAGTCCAAGCGGCAAAGCAAAGGTTTCCGCCAATTGCTGAACTTCCGCCAGGGAATGCCGTGCGCCGCTGAAAAAATCTTTAACCAGCGCGGAAACTTCCGTCATTCCAAGCGTTTCCGCAAAATACGGATGGCTCGGATAACGCGCTTCAAACAGAGGTTCGAGCATTACGGAAAACATTTCCGATAAAGTTTGCGCGACTTTTGCCGCGTCCGAAAATTTATAATCAAAGCCGTCAATCACGAGTTTCGCGTCTTCCAGAAAAATTCGATGCCAGATTTTTTCAACCGAAAGAATATGCGCGTGTCCGGCGGCGCGGACTTGCTCGCCGTATTCTTCGCGCAAACCCGTGTCGGTCAGCAAAACATAGTAGCGCAAAATAGTTTCGGCTTCGTCTCGTCTGAGCGGCGCAGGCTGCCAGTAGACACGTGAAATTTCAGTTGAATTTTCCGGGTTATTCGACGGATTACCGATTATTACTTCCCAATCTGCAAACTCCGAATTTGCGGGAAATTGTTCCGGTTGCGTTAATTTATTTTCCAGATTCCAAAACAAACGTCCGCGCCGCAAACCGCCGCGCCAAACGGTTTGGTAATCCGTCCAATCTGCGCTTGCCGCTCCTTTTTCGTCCATCAATGTCCAATCGGAAAAGCGTTCACGCGCCACGCGCCGGAAGATTTTCGGAATAACCGCCGGCGAAACTCTTTTGACGGCTTCGGCTAATGATTTATTGAGAATATCCTTATCGCTGACCTTTAAATTATATCGAATTTCCCTGCCTTCGGCGGCGGTTCGCTGAATATCGTCAGGGAAAACGGAGATAAAGGCTTCCAGTAAATCTTCGACGAGTTTAACGGCTTTGGACGGCTCATTTTCGTCATAAATTAACATCGCCGCGCTTATCTCGCCGGCGGTTGTGCCGTCGCCTTCCAAAGACAAAAGAAACAACGCCTTTAAAATCAATTTGGCTTGCAGACGCTGCATTACGGGAATCTGCGCGATTACGCCGCCGCTTAATTTATCATAAGTGGCGAAGGCTTCTTTTAAATCGGCGACTTTGCGAAGCGAATTTTCAACACTGTCGAAAACTTCGTCCAAAGCAATCAAAGAGTTTGCCGGACGACCGAGAATTTTTCCGCCCGCTTCCGCCGCAAAGCCGAGCAGGGCAAATTCCGGTGCATAAAGCCGAACAAACGGCGCGATTTCCAAAGTTACCGGATGCAGCGGATAAAGCGATATAAAACGCTGTTCGCTCCAACGAAAATTCGGCAAAAGCTCTCTGAAATTTGTATAAATGTCGTGCAGAAGCGGCGACATTTGCCGATGTTTTGGAAAAATATGTGAATCAACAATGCGGTAGAGATGCTCCTGGTCGAGATAATCTATCGAAAAATTACGGGCAATTGCAGCGTTGATACCGTCGGCTCCGGCAATGTCGTCATCCAGAGCAACCGCCACAAACATATTCAAAGTCTTAGCAATTTCAGCGATTTCTCCCAGCAAAACACCATCGTCACGCACCACGCGGGACGAGCGTTCAAAAGCGGTATCAATGCACAAAACAAAAGGTAATTCGCCGGTTTTTTCCGTCGCTAAATGCAGCAAATCAGGCAAAGAATCGCTCAAATCCGCCGCCTCAATCGCAAACGCCTTGGCAATTGCCGCCTTTAATTCTTCCAGCAAAGTGTTGTGCGTTCCGCGCCTGACATACGCCACCGTATAACGGGTTCGTTTCAGCCGTTGCCCGCTTGCCGCAACGTGCGGGTCGGAAACGCGGGAGCGAAGTTCGGCGTGTGAAACAATCGCGCCGAGCGTTGCCAGAAAATGACTTTTACCCACGCCGCGATAACCGGCTAAAGCATACGCCGCGCCGTTTTGCAATTGCACCGCCGCAATTCCGTCCAGCCATTTCGCCATCAAATCCGCCGTTATGTCGGTAAAATGATAGACCGCAAGCGTTTGCGCCGGGTCGGTAATAAAGTCCTGGAGAATTTTGTAGGGGCGAACCTCAACCAAGTCTTTTACTTTTTCTTGAATACGTTTCATTTATTTCGGAAAGTTAATCGTTAATTGTAAAGGTTGGCAGATTTAATACGAATGGTTTTTTAAGAAATTATCCACCGAAAACTTCCGGCTTGTTATTACTTTATCAATTTTTTTCGTCAAGTGAAACAATTTTCTACATTTATTGCCGCAAAAAATTGATTTCACAATTATTTCTTAAATTTTGCGGAAACTTTCACAACTTTTATGACATCTTCTGCATCAAAAAATTCGTTGCTTTTACAATTCAATAAAAGTTAGAATCCATATAACAGGTTAAAAGGATTTATTCAGGAGGCAAATATGCGTAAAGATTCGGTTCGTAAATTTAATGCGTTTTTTTTGGCGTTGGCGGTTTGGATGAGCGCGATTGCGTTTTATCCCGTGAGCGTTGCGGCACAAACACAGCCCGACAAAACAAAATCAAGCAAAAAGAAAGAAGATAAAAATAAAAAGGAAGAAACTGCACAAGCTCCACAAACTCAGACAAATAAAAACAGTCCGCTGGCGGAGAAGGAAGACCCGTCAAAGATTGGCAGTCGCAAAATCAATGGCGGTTTTGACAAATTTACCGGCTGGCTGGGCGGTTCGCAGGAAAAAGAAATTGCCATCGGCAGACAACTTTCGCTTGAAGTCGAGCAGCAATCCAAATTGGTTGAAGACCCGCTGGTTACCGAATATGTCAATCGCGTCGGGCAAAATGTCGTTCTCCATTCGGACGCAAAAATTCCATTTACTATTAAGGTTATTGACAGCGATGAAGTTAATGCCTTCGCGCTTCCCGGCGGTTATTTTTATGTGAATAAAGGACTGATTCTTGCCGCCGACAACGAATCCGAACTCGCGGGCGTGATGGCGCACGAAATCGCGCACGTCGCGGCGCGGCACGCAATGGAAAATCAAGGAAAAGGAACTTTGATAAATTATGCAGCGTTAGCCGGAATCATTTTCGGCGGTCCGATTGTCAGCACGGTTCTGCAAAACGGCGGCGGAATTATGGCAGGACTTGCAATGTTGAAATTTTCCCGCGGCGCGGAAGTAGAAGCCGATAATCTTGGCGTCCAATATCTTTATGCCGCCGGTTACGACCCGACGGCGATGTCCACGATGTTCGAAAAACTCGCTTCCAAAAACAAGAAAAAACCCGGCGCGGTGGCAAAACTTTTCTCGACGCATCCGCAGTCAGTCGCACGGCGTGATGAAAGTTTATCGCTCGTGGCGCGTTTTCCTGAAAAAGAAGAATATGTCATCAGCACTTCGGAATTTCAGCGCGTCAAAGCGCATCTTCTACGGCTTTCCAACGCTAAAGCAGGCGTAACCAGCGATATTGACGACAATGAATCGGGCAAACCGACTTTGAAACGTCGTTCACCCGAACCTGATTCAACCGACGATAAAGATGGTTCGAGTTCAAGTTCTGATAAGAAGGAAGCACCGCAACTAAAAAAACGCGGCGAACCACAACCTTCTCCAAGTCCTGAAAAATAAAACCCCGACCTGTTAAATCTAAACACGCTTTGTAATTTTACAAAGCGTGTTTTTTTATGAATTAAAGGCACTTATTGCTTTGTCATATAAATTTTCATAGTTTGAATTTCATTGACAAGCGTTCCGAGTTCAAACTTTAGTTTGTTCCGTGTTGGCTAAGACACGCTCAAGCGTGAACTCAAAACTGTAAAAACTTTGATTACAAAGCATTTATACTGATTTGCGTGAATATGTAAGAAAAGAATTGAGCCGCGCTCTTGAAGCGAATGATGCGGATAAATTAAATAAAAATCCGCGTTATCGGCATTAATCCGCGGCGCATTATTCTTTCTTTATGACGCAACCCGGTATTTGTAACAGCCAGCCGGAACTCGGCTAAGTCACAATACTGCTTGATTTTACTGCCCATAAAGTAAGTTGAGAAGATATTGATATTTTTTTACGGCACATTCTGAATCATCACGATACTTGTTTCGGTGGCACCGCGAGCGAGAAGGAGTTGCTTGCCGTCGGGCGAAAGCGCGAACCGGCGCATAACTTCGGATTTGAAGTCGGTAATTTGTTCGGGCGAGCCGCTGCCGAAAATCGGTTTTCGCCAAATGTTCATCAAGTTTTCATCCAAATGCAAAAGCGATTGGCTGTCGGCTGTCCAGCACATAAAACCGCGATTGGGTTGTTCAAACGTCTTGACCGGCTCGCCGCCTTCTGCCGGAATAATTCCGCTTTGCCAAGGCATTCCGGCGGTTTCGTAATTGTAAAAATTATAAGCAATCCATTTGCCGTCCGGCGAAATGACCGGCATATAACCGCCGAATTTATCGGTCAACTGCACGGGTTCGCCGCCGTCAATCGAGATGCGATACAAACCGTTTTTCGGCGGCACATCAATGAAAGTATAAATTACCGAGCGCCTGTCGGGCGTAAATGCGGGCTGATAGCCTTCGCCCGCGCCGTTTGTCAACTGCACCGGATTACTACCGTCTGTGTTCATTCGCCAAAGATGCGGCACGCTGTTCACCGTTTTTGTGAAAACGATATAACGATTATCGGGCGTGACGGCGGCTTCTCTGGCAAACTCGCCGCCGAAGGTCAGTTGTTTGCGGTTTGAGCCGTCGGCGTTTGCCGTCCAAATTTCATAATTGCCGCTTTCGCTCGACGAATAAACGATTCGTTCGCCGTCGGGCGTGAAGGCGAGTCCGGTGTTGCCGTCTTTGTAAGTTTGTCCGAAGGTTAGCTTGCGGGCGTTTTTCGGGTCGGCAAGCGACATCTGCCAAAGATGCGATTCGCTTTTCTCCTGCGCCGTAATCAGCGTTTTGCCGTCGGCGGAACGGTCAACTTTTGAATAACTGTTCAAATCGTTGGTGATTCTGCTCCACGCGCCGTCCGGGTAAGAAACTTGCCAGATTTGAAACGGCGATGCCGACCCGTCTCGCGCGACGATGAGCAAACCGCTGCCGTCTGCCGTCCACGTCAATTCGTCTAACTCCGCCGTTTTCCAATCGGGATTCGGAACTATAAATTCCGTGCCGTCCGCGACATTGACGACGATGATGTGCGCCGAATCGCCTGATTTATAGTCGGGCGCGCCGCCGACGCAAGCAATTGTTTTGCCGTCCGGCGACTAGGCGACGTAACTGCCGTAAATTGCGAAGTAGTTTGGCAAAAGATGCGATGCCACTTTGCGCTCGTTTGTGTCGTCGGTGTTGATGACAAATAAAGCATGCTCGCGCGCGCCGACGTTTTGATTGATAAATGCGATTTGTTTTCCGTCGGGCGAAACCGCCGCGTCCGTCCAGGCGTTATCGGTTACTTTACGCGGAGTTCCGTTCGGCACGGCGACCCGATAAATAGTATTCATCATTCCGTTCTCGCCGATCCAAATATAATAAAGATAATGGTTCTACCGCGAATTTAATGGAAAGTGCTAAAATTAGCAAATGTTTACGGAACAATTTTTCGAGTTGCTGTTAGATTTCGGGGATGAATGGGTGGTCAAGACGGTGGAAACTGATTTTGAAC
>JBPCPU010000183.1:0-5988 GCA_050998795.1 Pyrinomonadaceae bacterium | reverse complement strand
TCTGGAAAAACCGGACACAATTTTAATGAAAGAGGCAATCGAAGAAGTCAAAGAAAGAATCAGCCAATTAGGGAGTATCCATCAGAGGAAAGTTGCTAATTCTACTACCTAATTGGCGAAGGTATTGGAAGAAAAGAGAGTTTTTATATCGGCTTGTGAAGCAAGTAATTTTGAATTTGCAAAGACATTAATTCCAAGTTCAAAATGCTCTTCACTTATTGGCTCACCAGATACGATTAATTTTGATAAATCTGTTATCTTCTGGTCAAGCTTCTATCATTTAATGTATGAAGCAAATAAGAAAAGTATGAAGCAGCCAGACATAAAGAAAGTTCTTCAGAAACTTGTTGATTTACACAATTCTCCTATAAATTATTATTCCTTCATTCGAGATAATAATAATCAACTAAAAGAAAATTTAATTCGACCAAATCAAAAGATAAAAACCCAAACGAAAACAGTAGAAGATAAACTGTAAATTGGCATCAGCTAATCTTGCTTACTAAGGTTCACTAGTCTAATTTTTGAGCAAATGTTTAAAATAGAAGCAAAACGACATTCGGAAAAACACTTCGGAGATTATCGGGATTATTGGTAAAACTTCGATTTTCTTAAATTAATGGCATCGCTTTTAGATGAATTATCACAAATAATTTCCGCGCTCGACGAAAACGAAATAGAATACGCGGTGTGCGGAGGTTTGTCTCTGGCGATTCACGGGTTTGCGCGGGCGACTTTGGATATTGATATTTTGATTCAAGCCGAATCGCTGGAAAAAGCGTATAAAATCGGTGCGGAAAACGGTTTTGATATTCGCGGGCTTGATATTTCATTCAAAGAAAGAGCCGTCGAAATTTGGCGCGTATCCAAAATTGACGATAACGGCGAAGTGCTTTCGCTTGATTTATTATTGGTTACGCCGCAGGTTCAAGACGTTTGGGATACAAGGGAAAAAATTGATTTTCTTGGCAATCGGCTTTCCGTCGTTTCGCGTGAAGGCTTGATAAAAATGAAGCGGCTGGCGGGCAGACCGCAGGATTTGGCGGATATTGAGAGGTTGGAAAATGAAGAAAGTTGATATGTCCGAAAAGGCGATTTTAAGACGTTTGAAAACGGTTGACCAACTTCGGGAGTTGTGTCTGTCGTTGATGAAAGCGAAAAAGGTTTCAGACGAAAAATCTGACTTGGCGAAAAAAACAACTGTCAAAAAAGCTAAATGCTGAAAATAGATGTTCACACTCATATCTTGCCGAAGGATATTCCGGGTTGGAAAGAACGATTCGGCTACGGCGGATTTATCACGCTCGAACATCACAAACCGTGCTGCGCGAGAATGCTCAGGGACGACGGCAAATTTTTCCGTGAAATCGAAGATAATTGCTGGAGCGCGGAAAAAAGAATTGAAGAATGCGACCGCTCCGGCGTTACCGTTCAGGTTTTATCAACCGTTCCCGTGATGTTCAGCTATTGGGCGCGAGCCGCCGACGGCGCGGAAATCTCGAAATTTTTGAACGACGGCATTAGCGAAATTGTCGAAAAACATCCAAAACGATTTGTCGGTTTAGGAACTGTGCCGATGCAAGATCCAAAACTTGCGATTCAAGAACTCGAACGATGCAGGCAAATCGGACTTGTCGGTGTGCAAATCGGCACGAACGTCAATCAACTGAATTTAGGCGAGCCGCAGTTTTTCGACTTCTTCAAAGCGTGTGAAGAATCGGGAATGGCAATTTTCGTGCATCCGTGGGAGATGATGGGCGAAAGCGAGATGCAAAAGTATTGGCTGCCGTGGCTCGTCGGAATGCCCGCCGAAACTTCCCGCGCGATTTGCTCGCTGATTTTTTCGGGCGTATTGGAAAAATGTAAAAATCTGCGCGTTTGTTTCGCGCACGGCGGCGGCTCGTTTCCGTTCACGATTGGCAGAATCGAACACGGCTTTCTCGCGCGTCCCGATTTATGCGCGGTTGATAATCCGCAAAATCCGCGAAATTATTTAGGAAAATTCTGGCTCGATTCACTCGTTCACGACGCGGCGATGCTCAGGTTTTTAATTAAACTCATCGGTGCGGAAAAAGTCGCGCTCGGCACGGATTATCCGTTTCCGCTCGGCGAACCCGAAGCGGGAAAAATGATTGAATCAATGCCGTTTGACGAAGAAACAAAGGCAAAACTTCTGCACGGCGCGGCACTCGATTGGCTGAATCTGGATAAAAACTTATTTTCTTAGCCTGCGAAACCTGCGAATTATACGAAAATAAGAATTTCCAATTCTTGATTTTTTCGTGTAAGTAACCGGATAAATTTAGTTAAAGCTAAAACGAAACCACAGATGACACAGATAAACACGAGATATTTCAGAAAATAATTGTTTTGATTGATTTATCATCTGAGTTAATCTGTGTAAATCTGTGGTTTCATACCTCTCTTTAATGCGTGTCTGATTACTTAATTCGTGTGTTTCGCAGGCTAATAATTCTTAATAATCAGTTGCGCCTTACAAATTGCACCGGCGCGGCGTCAAATAATTCAGAAACACGAAATTAGCGACGCTGCGTCCGGCGGATTGTCCGGCGGCGATGTCAAACGGAAAATGCACTCCGCCAAAAACACGGCTGCGGGCGATTTCATTGGTCAACGCCGAAAAGCTCCGGTAATTCCGAATCATATTCGGAGAGCCGCCGAAATTTATTTGGAATTGAACGTCGTCGCGTCCGTAAAAGAGCGCGAGCGTCGTTGCCAAAGACGAACTGGCGGACGAAGCGTTCGAGGCGAAGGACGGATGCGGCGGCGTTCCCTGCGGTCCGAGCAGCGATTCCCAATTTGCATCGGGCGCGGTGTCCGGGTTGCCGTCTTCGTCGGCGCGGCGAATCGCCGTTACAGGTCGCCAGAAACCGTAAGTGTATTGGCTCGTAAAAGTCGTTTCCAGCGCGTCGTGAAACGCCATAAAAACCAGCGCGAACAGTCGGGCGTTTTCCACCGTCGAATTGTTGCGGGCGAGAGCCGTCGTGCGGACGACATTAAACATCAAGCCGTCGCTGACCGGCGGATTTGCCCAAAGCCCGGCGGTCAAAGTCTGGTCGGCGGTGCGCCGCGAGCTGTGTAATTCGCCAAGTTCTTTGACTTCCTTAAAATCGGCGGCGTATTCCGCGCTCGACAAAGCGGGCGGCGGCGCGGGCAGAAATTGCGTGTTTTGCGTCAGGGCAAACGGCGTAACGCCCGGAAAATTGGTGAACACGGCGAAGCCCGGATACGGACCTTGGAACAACTCCTGCCAATTGCCCGGTGTCGGCGGCAATAGATAAGGTGTCCACGGCGCACTCCAACCGTCGCCTGCGCGATTTGCCAGCATTCGCGCGGCGACGGTGCGACCGATTATTCTGCCGCGCAGCGACTGACCAATCGAAATCCCGATAAGCGATTGCGCCAGTTCGTCTGCAAAAATTGATTGTTGATTCGGATACAAACCAACCAGAATGTCGTGCGCGGCTTGCGCGGCAGCGGCTTTTATCGAAGTGTTGCGCGAGCCTCTGACATCCGTTTTGAAGCCTCGGACGTCCGTCAGATACGGCGTGTAACTGCCGTCAATCGAATTAACCGCGTCGAACATCGCCAGGTGCATCATCGCAAAACTCCGCACCGGAAGAATGGTCGGCGGCTGCGCTCCCGGAATCTGAAGGGTTTGCGCCAAAACGCGATTCCATTGCAAAATCACGTCTTCATTCGGCGCAATGTTCTGCTCCTTAATGTCCTGTGCGTTTGCCGATAGCGCGGCGCAAAACAAAAACGCGGCGGTAATAATTAGTGATAGTTTTTTGCTTTTCATAATTTTTCTCCTTGGCGTTTGAGATAAAACGCCGGTTATATTTGTGAAATTGATTTCTCAATTTATTGAACTTGATTTGTCGGCGTATCGCTGCCCAAACCAAAATAGGCATAATTGACTCCGCTGGTTGATTGTCGTATATACCAGATTCCTGAGCGATAAACCGCAACATCAGCTTTGCCGTCGCCGTCGTAGTCGGCAGGCACGAGGACATCGCTCGCCAAGCCCCAATTGACAACTTGCAAACTACTTGACAGGCTGCGCCGGATATACCAATTACTCTCTGACAGACGGAACACGGCGAGATCAGTTTTACCGTCGCCGTCGTAATCCGCCGGAACGAGTTTGTCGCTGCTGTTGCCGAACTGTATTTCCGTATATCCGGCAGTGCTTCTCTGAATGCCCCAAGTCCCGTTCGATGGGCGGAACACGGCATAATCAGCGCGTCCGTCGCCGTCGTAATCGCCGACCACGGGTTTATCCGCGCTTGTTCCTAATTGGAAGGAAGTAAATTGATTGGTCGCCAGATTATAGACATACCAAGTTCCGTTTGACGGTCGCCAGACGACAATTTCGGCGCGTCCGTCGCCGTCGAAATCAGCCGGTTGCGGGATGTCTTCCGACGTGCCAAAAGCGAATCCCAGAAAACCTAATTGGCTTCTTTGCAGATACCAAATGCCTGAGCGATAAACGGCGATGTCGGTTTTACCGTCGCCGTCGTAATCGGCGGGCGCGAGTTTGTCGGTTGGCAAACCAAACTGTACGCCGTAGAAACTGCCTGAATTACTCGGCTGAATATACCAAGTGCGGTCGGCTGGTCGGAAGACTGATAAATCGGCTCGCCCGTCGTCGTCATAATCAAAATTTGAGGTGATCGGACTTCGGATAATGGTGGCGGAATTCATACCGCCGGGATATTCGGGGATACTGTCGGCAGTTTCCAAAACCGGAACTAATGTGCCGAGTAATCTTAATCTTACGCGGTTGTTTGTTCCCGGCAGTCCGGCGGAAAGTGGCATTGAACGCGCTCCGAAGGCGGCGATGTCGTGTACTTGATTGTTGCTGAAACGGCAGTTTCGCAGTTCGACATTGACCGTGTTGTTGTTCACGCCGTTCGGGATTGAAGTGTTTTCACCGGCAGAGATTACCAAGCCGCCGAAATCGAAATTGTTAAAGCCGTTGTTGTTTTCAAAGCTGTCGCCGTATGCCGTGAAATTGGTCGTGTTTCCATTGGCGACGGTCGCGTTAGAACTCAAACCGCCGCCGACCAGTGCGCCGAAACCGTTTTCGTAAAATCGGTCGCCGGATGAAACAACCGATATGCTTGCGTTATTCGACCTATTGCCTTCAACTATAAGTCCTTGGAAGTTGTAATAGCTGCGGTTGCCGGCGAGAGTGGCGACTATGACACCGCCGTTCGCTCCCTGTGCATTAATGAGACGCAGACCTTCGCCTAGCGTGCCGATTCGGTTGTTGTAAAAATCATTGTCAATAATTTCGGCATTGATAATGCGACCTGCCATCGCCGCTCCGAAATTTCGGACATCCAATCCGCGTGCGCTGTTGGTCGAAGCGATGTGCGCGACGCGGATATTAGTCATTGCCGAAACCAGTTCGGTTTCGATATTCGCGATTCCGTTGACGGCATTTCGAGCCGTCAGCCATTCGATTGCATTCGTTCCTCTGCCCATTCTGATTGCCGCTGTAAGTGGAACAGGCGGCGCGCTGTTGAACGAACTCAACGGCAGATTCGCGGCATCAATAACAACCGCGCTTCTATCACCGACAACGCCTTTGAGCGACATATTTTCCTGAAGTTCGAGCCGTCCCGCGTTCGGTCTGGCAACTCCGCCCGCGCCGTTGACGGAAAGCAGATAAACGCCCGGCGCAAGCACGATTTGATTGCCCGCGTTGGCTGAATTATTGACCGCCGTGTAGAGTTCTTCGATGTTGGTTACATTAACAAGTTGTTCGGGGACAAACGTGAATTTTGTCTGCGCTTCAGATGCTTGGTCGTTCTGGGCTTGGGCAAAATTTGCCAAGCACAGCAGAGATGCGGCAACGAAAAGCCACATTGTTGTAAGTTTTATCTTTTTCATATCTATTTCCTTCCTATTATCAAAATACTTGTCTAATGCTGCGTCGGTTGCTATAATGCAGGTGAT
>JBPCPU010000164.1:0-15929 GCA_050998795.1 Pyrinomonadaceae bacterium | reverse complement strand
CAAGCCTTCGCCAGTTTGCGCCAAGCCACCGACGGAAGCATCGAAGAACGCGCTCTGGTCAAACCGGACAGAAACAATTTCGCGCCGCGCGTCGGTTTCGCTTATTCGGTCAATGACAAACTCGTCGTGCGCGGCGGTTACGGCATTTTCTACAACCTGCTCGACCGCATCGGCTCGGAAGACCAAATCTCAATCAATCCGCCGTCGGTCGTGCAGTTTCAGGCAACCGGCAACGGCGTTGCATTGCCGCTCGGCACGATTAATTTGACGAACGGATTTCCGGCGAACACGCTCGACCCGAATAATGTTCAAGTCCGCAATCTGCGGATTCGCGCCATCAACCCGGAATCAAAAGTTCCATATTTGCAGCAAGGCACAATCGGCGTTCAATACCAATTCGCCAACAACTGGTTTGCCGAAGCCAACTATGTTCACACCAGAGGAACGAAACTTTACGTTTTACGCGACTTGAACCAAGCCGACCCAGCGACGATTGTGGGCGGTTTGGTTACGGCGCGTCCGCGTCCGTTCGCGCAGTTCGGCGAAGTCGAATACCGCGACGATTTGGGAATATCGCGTTACAACGCGCTCGAAACGACGCTCGACAAACGCTTTTCAAACGGCTACACGATTCGCGCCGTCTACACTTTGTCGAATTCAAAAGACAACACGGGCGAACATTTGACTAATAACGGTTCGAGTTCGAGCTTGCCGAATTCGCGCGACGCTTCGCTCTGGTATGGGAACTCGGATTTCGATGTCAAACATCGTTTCGTGATTAACGGAATTTTGGAATTGCCGTTCGGCAGGGGCAAGAAATTTTTCACCGAAGGCATCGGCGCGGCGATTCTCGGCGGTTGGGATTTAGCTGCCAGTTTTAATCACCGCACCGGCAGACAGTTTACGGTGACGCAAGGCGGCGACCCGCTCCGCGTCGGAGGTTTTCAGCCGACGCTGCCGAATCTAATCGGCAATCCGAATCTGGAAAATCCGACGATTGACCGCTGGTTTGACCGCGCGGCGTTTCAATTTTTAACGCCCGGCGTATCCACTTTCGGCAACCAACGCCGCAATGTTTTGCGCGGACCGAAATTCGCATCGCTCGATTTCGCCGTTCATCGCCGCTTCGGATTGTGGAACGAAGACACCAATTTAGAATTTCGCTGGGAAGTCTTCAACGCGCTTAATCGGGCAAACTTTGCTTTGCCGAATCGCTCGATTGATTCTTCGAGCGTCGGAACAATTACCGCTTTGCAGGGCGATCCGCGCGTGATGCAGTTCGCCGTGCGGTTTAATTTCTAATCAACGCCCGGTTGATCATGCGCGGAGGAGCGGAAAACCCAAAGTCTGCTCCTTCAATTTTTCTTTTGTAATTATGCTGAAATTTATTCTTTCAACTGTTTTATTGTTGATTCCGTTTTTCGCGCAAGCGCAAACATTCGAGCAAACCGTTTCGATTCCGCGCCCGAATGAAAACGATAAACGATATTTTTACCTCGCCTTTGAAGTGCCTGCCAAAACAAAAAGCCTCACCCTTTCCTACCAATACGATAGGAAAGACGGCTCGAATGTTTTAGACTTGGGGGTTTTTGATGCTCGTTTCGATGGCACGGAAACAAATGCCAAAGGCTTTCGCGGTTGGAGCGGCGGGCGGCGAAATACAATTTTTATTACTGAAAATACTGCAACCAACGGTTACATCACCGGAAAAATTCCCGCCGGAAATTGGCGCGTTATTTTGGGGCTTTACAAAGTCGCGCCGGAAGGCGTGGAAGTTAAAATTACCGCTAGATTCAACGAAATTGACGCAGCCGCGCAACAGCAATTAGCCGAAGAAAAAGCTAAAACTTTTGACTTCCCGAAAAATCAACGAATCGCGCCCGCAACGGCAAACGGCTACACCTGGTTTCGCGGCGACCTTCACGCGCACACTTTTTACAGCGACGGCAATTGGACGGTGAAAAGCCTGCTCGATTTCGCCGAAAATAATAATCTCGATTTTTTGAGCATCACCGAACACAACACTTTCGCGCACCACGCCGAACTCGACACGCTTGCCGGAAATTACAAAAATCTGCTCGTTTTGCGCGGCGAAGAAGTAACGACTTACGGCGGACATTTCAACGTCTGGGGTTTGCCCAAAAATGAACTGATTGATTTTCGCGTTATGCCGAAAGACGCAAATCGTTTGCAGACGGTCGTTGACGGCGTTCACCGGCTTGGACTGCTCGCTTCGTTAAATCATCCGACCGCGCTGTGCGGCGGCTGCGATTGGAGTTATGGCGATTGGGCGAAGATGGATTCGGTGGAAATTTGGAACGGCGCGTGGGACATCGAAGATGAAGGCGCACTCAAAAAATGGGATGAATTGTTGCAGCAAGGCAAACGCATCACGGCAATCGGTTCGAGCGACACACACAATCCGCCGCTTATCGGGAACGCAAATGGACGAGCGGTTGGCGTTCCGACAACGCACGTCGGGATGAAAAAGTTGACGCAAACGGAACTTTTAGCCGCAATTAAAAACGGCAGAGTTTGGATAAGCGACAAGCCAACCGATTATAATCTGGAGTTTTCCGCGCTTAACGGCTCACGAATAAACATCGGCGAAACGAGCGCGAGTTTGAGCGGAAAAATTCGCCTTGATTGCAAAGCAAAAAACTTTCCCGTCGGCGCAACCGTTTCCTTAATTTCCAACGGTCAAGTTTTGCAAAAAGACAAAATTGGGCAAATGGAATATGCTCTCGCCAAAGAATTTAATATCGAAAGAAATTCTTACTTTCGTCTCGAAGTGCGAAACGAAAAAGGCATGATGCTGGCTTTTACCAATCCGATTTACGTCTCGGTTAAACAATGAAAAATCTATTTCGGATAATTCTGTCAATTGTTTTGCTATCGCTTGGAATTTACGCGCAATGCGAAACCGAGCCGACTATCGAAAAGACGGGGAAAGTTTTACGAAAATTAAAAACTACAAATAAAGAAGAGCAATCTTCGGCGGATTATTTATTAACTTTAAAAGCGAGCGTCAAAGGCGCGTCGTGGCAGAAAAAGGGCGCGGAAGCGGCGGTTCTGACGCTTTTTGTGGACGGCAGATACAATCAGGACATTGTTCTTTTTGCAGGTGCGGAAAAATTCGATTACCGCGTTTTGCTCGGCAAATTCCCAAAAGGCGAACATACGCTGGCGGTAGTTTTAAACGACGCGCGTTCGGCGCAAAACGCCAAAAATGTTCGCCTCTTTTCGGCGGACGTGATACGGGCGGTGCAGATAAAAGGCGATGCGCGAGATTACGCCGCGCTTGTCAATTCGCCGATTCTTTACGCTCGCCCGAACACGATTGATAAATTTTCCGATATTCCGCTTCTGATTTACTATGAAATTTTCCCGACCGGCGAAAACACTTTTAAGATTCGCTATACGGCGATATACAGCAACGAAGACGGCGGCACGCAAACCGCCGCGCTGATGGCGCGTTGGGGACGAGCGACCGATATTGAATGGGTTTATGAAGTTGAGTTTAGAGATGGCGCAATCGCGTCCGAAATTTATCAGGGCGCGAATCATGAAACGAAAACATTTAACGGCAAACGCGCTTTCGGCGCGCATCCGCTCATTTTCGACGTGACGGTAAACAATAATTTCTCGGACGCGGGCTGCTCCGAATTGCGTTTCGCGCCGCTGCCGATTCGCGCTGATTTGTCAAAGAAATCGCGCGAAACCGTGATGGACGAAAACGCCTGGACGTATCGAATTATGGCGCAGGAAGCGATACGAGAAGGGCGCGTCAACGGGGCGAAACTCGACGCGAACATCATTGCCGACCCGCGCGATTATCTCTACGCCGAAATTTACAGCGAGCCGAAAACGGCGGCGATTGCGCTCGAAGCCGAAAACTCCGGCGGAGAAAAATTTTCTTCCGATGCGGGAATCGCCGCTTTGCGCGTCAGCCGCAACGGATTTTTAAGAATTGCGATGCGCCTTCCGAAAAATTCGGCGGCGGATTTTCCGAAAGCGTTGAGTATCGGTTGTTACGCCGTTTCCGATAATTCCGCACCAGAAAGCGTTTGTCAAAATCTGCGATTGATAAAATTAGTGCGGCTCGACCGAAACTATCTGCCGATTTTTAAAAACATTAACGCTGTATCGAAAAATGTTAAGTCTGGTGAAAAGACGGTTTTTGCATTGCCGCGATGAAGTTCTTTAGAAAATTCTTTGTAGAAGATGTCGTTTGTTTCAAGCGAAATTTGTCATCTTCGTCATTCGTTTTACCTTTGAAATTGAGCGATAATATATCGCATTCCGTCAAAAATTTTATTGGAGAAAAAACAAATGCCCGTTTTCGTCCGACGTTTTTTAGTATCCGCAATTTTCTTGTTCGCAGTATTAGTTTTTGCTGCTTGTTTTTTTTGGATTCCGTTTGAATCGGCGGCACAAAACGAAATCGTCAACAACGTCGCCACGCAGGGACGCACTTTAACGACTGCCGGAAAACTTTTAACGGACGCAGCGACAAATCTTCCGGCGGTCGCACCGCTGACAGTTGATTTTGTGCGCTCGCCCGATAATTTTGGCGCGGACGGCAAAGGTCGTTATCTGATTGCCGTCAACAGCGGATTCGGTTTGCAGTTTAATGCCGAAAGCAAAGCGCAGCAGACGCTTTCGGTGATTGATTTGAATAACGCGCCCGAACCGCAAGTCGTTCAAAACGTCTATTTCCCGACTCCGAACAGCGCGAATTGCGGCGTGACGTTCTCCAACGAAAAAGACGCTGACGGCACTTTTACGATGTTTGTCGCGGGCGGTTTCCAAAACCGCATCTGGATTTTCAAATTCAATCCGAACGAACGAGAGCCGATTTCGCCGGGCAATAAACCCGACGCGGAACTTAAAGCCGGATTTATTGATGTCGGCGGTTTTTCCGATTACGCGCCGAGTCCGTATTACAACCGCAGTCAAGCTCCGGTTTATCCGACCGGAATCGCTTTAAGTCCCGACAACACGACGCTTTACATCGCTAATAATTTGGGCGACAGTTTGGGAATTTTGCAGGATTGGAAAGGAGAGCGAAAAATTACGCGAGTTTCGCTGAAACGACGCGGCTCGACGCAATTTGTTTATCCTTATGATGTCGAGTTGCTGACTGAAGCTAACGGCAGCAAAATAGCAAAGGCGTATGTTTCCTTGTGGGGCGACGGAAGAATTGCGGTGGTTAATCCTGAAAATCCGGCTCAGACTTTGAAACACATTACGGTTGAGAGACATCCGACGGCGATGATTTTCAACCGCGACAAATCAAAACTTTTCGTCGTCAATTCCGATGCCGACAGCGTTTCGATAATTGATACGGCGACCGACCAGATGATTGAAAAAATCAATGTCAAACTATCTGAAAAAGCATTGGGCGGCGCAAGTCCCGAAGGTTTGGCGTTGAGCGCGGACGAGAAAACTTTGTATGTTGCTAACGCGCACGTCAACGCGGTCGCGGTCGTTAATCTCGGCAGCCCGTCAAAACTTGCCGGATTCGTTCCGACCGGAAATTATCCGTCGGCGGTTGCCGTTGTCGGAAATCATTTGTTTATCGGAAACGGCAAAGGCACGGGCTTTGAAAATTCATCCGTCGTTGTCAACAATTCGGGACGCGCTCCAAATATGCCGAATCAAAGTTTTCCGGCGGGCAGAACGAACCGGCGCGGGCAGTATAATCCGTCGCTGACCGGCGGCAACATCAGTTTGGTGGATGTGCCGAATGAACGTGCGCTTTACCAATACACGCAGGCGACAATGCGAAATAACGGATTGCTCGGCGCGAAAAACAAATCACTTTTTGCCGGAAATCGTTCGCCGTTCAAACATATTATTTATGTAATTCGTGAAAATCGAACTTACGACCAGGTTTTCGGCGATTTGGAAAAATCGGGCGATGGCACAAAAGCCGACGGCGACGCTTCGGTGGCGATTTTCGGCGCAGGCGAGATTGCCAAATCGCCATCCGGCAAAAGTCAAAACATCACGCCGAACGCCCGCGCACTGGCGTTGCGTTTCGGCTTGCTCGACCGCTTTTTCGTCAACGCCGAAGCCTCGCCGGACGGACACAATTGGTCAACCGCCGCCTTCTCCAACGATTTTGTTGACAAAGTTTTTCGCTGGAATTATTCGGGACGCGGACACGGATATGATTTTGAGGGCTTTAATCGTTTGCCGTCGTTCGACCCGCCCGCCAATCAACCGCCGGGCAGTGTGCCGTCGGTGTTTCGCTTGCCCGCAACGGAAAATGATGTCGCAAATTATATGATGCGTTATGTTCCATACCTGAACGGTAACCGCGACATCGCTGAGCCGGAAACGCTTTATTTGTGGGACGCGGCGCAACGCGCCGGTTTAACTTATCGTAATTACGGCGAATTTATCGCTACTATTTCCGAAGCCGATGTCGCGGAAGTCAACACGCGCAAATCGAAGTCTTACCCGGATATTTCGCCGAACAAAACCGCTTTTGCGACCAAAAAATCTTTGGAAGGAAATTTTTCGCCGACGCATCGCAATTACGATATGCTCACGCCCGACGCGATGACCGTTGATTCATATCGCGCGGCGAAAGCGAATAAGAGCGTTGACGCGGCAATCAAAAACGACCACGCCGACGCGCGTTTTCGCGGCACGTCGCGTTTCGGCGAATGGCGCAAAGAATTTCAAAGCTACGTTGCCGATTTGCAGGGCGGACGAGGCGACCGTTTGCCGAATCTCTCAATTGTTAGATTGTCGAACGACCACACGGCGGGTTTGAACGACGGAATACCGACTCCGCAATTTTTCGTCGCCGAAAACGATTACGCGCTCGGGCGAATGGTTGAGGAAGTCTCCAACAGTCCGTATTGGAAAGACACGGCGATTTTTGTTCTCGAAGACGACGCGCAGGACGGACCCGACCACGTTGACGCGCACCGTTCGCCGGCTTTTGTCATCAGCGCGTATAACCGAAAAGGCACACTCGTTCACGATTTTCACAACACCGTCAGTTTAATTCGGACGATGGAAATTTGTCTGGGCTTGCCGCCGATGAATTTTTTGGACGCGAACGCCGCGCCGATTGATATTTTTACCGATGAACCGGATTTAACCGCGTATCGCGCGAGCCTGCCGGAGGTTGCGCCGGATAATCTTTTTCCGCCCAAAAAAGTATCAGCCGCGATGCGAAAATTTATGCAGTTGACTGACGAGCAAAATCTCGCTTTTGCAGATATGGCAAACCCGCGCCAGCTTAACGAAATTATTTGGTTTTCGGTGCGCGGCGAAAAATCTCCGATGCCCGAAATCTCGCGTCTCCCGGCTTTTGATTTATTAACCGCCGGCATTCGAGAAGATAAAGAAGACGAAAACGAAGCGGATGAGTAGATTTAAGTGTTGGGTTTAATTACGGATAAAAAAATCAAAGGAGTTTTATGAATCGTCGTGATTTTTTATTTAATGCCGCTTTAGCCGGTGGCGGCGGGGTTTTAATGTTCGGCGGTTTTTCGCGCCGCGCAAACATTTTTGCCGAAACGAAAAAATTTGAAGCCTTACGCGCAGTGGGTTTTGGCGAACTGTCGCCGGTCGCGGCACGAAACACGGGCGAAACTTTTCTCGCTCTGCCGAAAGGTTTTGAGTATAAGGTTTTTGGCAAAGTCGGCGATGTAATGACGGACAAACAAAAAACGCCGCCCGCGCATGATGCGATGGCGACTTTTCAAGTTCAGGGAGATTTGCGAATCGTCCGTAATCACGAAGTCTACAATCGTTTTCCAAGTGACGGCGCGGCAATCGGTGCGAATAATCATTACGACCCGACGGCGGGCGGCGGCACGACGACGCTCGTTATCAATCGGAAATCGCGCGAAATCGTTAAGGATTTTGTCAGTTTAAGCGGAACTTTGAACAACTGCGCGGGCGGCGCAACCGCTTGGGGAAGCTGGATTTCCTGTGAAGAAACGACTTTTGGGCAGACAAAATACGTCGCCAAAGACGGCAAAGAAGTCGGCGGATTTGCCGAACCGCACGGCTATTGTTTTGAGGTTTCAGCAGCGGCAGACACCAATTTGCCGCCCGTTCCGCTCAAAGCGATGGGACGATTTGTCCACGAGGCGGTTGCCGTTGACCGGAAAACGGGAATCGTCTATGAAACCGAAGACAACAATCCGGCAGGTTTTTACCGCTTCGTGCCGAACCGTAAAAAACGGCTCGCCGAAGGCGGAACGCTGCAAGTTTTAGCAATTAAAGACCAGCCGAATTACGATACGCGCAACGGTCAAAAAACGGGCGCGACATTTACGACCGTTTGGCTGAAAATTAAAAATCCCGATCCAGACGAAGCCGATACGGACTCGTCCGCCGTTTTCAAACAAGGAATGAAAAACGGTGCGGCGTTGTTTAACCGTCTCGAAGGTTGTTTTCCAGCCAGGAATGGACAAATTTATTTTGCTTCAACCAGTGGCGGTGATAGTAAATGCGGGCAGATTTGGCTTTACGAGCCGGCGCGACGCGACGCGGGACGATTGACGCTCGTTTTTGAATCGCCCGACCGCCAAATTCTCGATATGCCGGACAATATCTGTCTGCATCCGAAAAATAATCTGATTTTTATGTGCGAGGACAGCGATTATAAATTTGCCGAGTTGCCGGAAAATTACATCCGAATTTTGTCGCCGAATGGAAAAGTCGCCGATTTTGCTAAAAACATCACGCCCGGGAGAGAAACGAGCGAGTTTGCCGGAGCGACTTTCAGCAAAGACGGCAAAACACTTTTCGTCAATATCCAAACAGCAGGCGTGACGCTTGCCATCTGGGGCGATTGGAAAAATTTTCGCAATTAACCGTGATAAAAAGTTTTCTCTTTTTGGCATTCAACTGATATGTAATTAAATTTATTAAATTAAATGTATGAAAATAATTTTATTTATTCTTTACTACTTTAAGTTGCGATTAAGCGTTTTGCTCGGCACTCACCCGACTTCCAATCCGCTAAATCTCAAATGGCGGTGGAGATACTGGAAAAGCAAAAACTCCATCCGAAACCGCTAACAAATTCGATTTAACTGATTTTTCAGGAAAAAGGGGTGATATTTGTTATAAGCCGATAATCTCGTCGTACAATAGTTCAATCTCAAGGAGAAAAAGGAAGTGAGTAACAAATCTAAAGGTTTGAATTCGGCGAGTTAATTTTTTACTCCAAAATAGTTTCTCTCCTGCAAGCAGTCTTATCAAAATGCTTTTTTACATAAATTCTTTCGTCAGACTAAGCCTGATTTTCTGAGAGTTTCTATCGGCAAATAAAGATGTTTGTCGTCATCCTCGAGCGGCACAAAGCCGTATTTCAGATAAAACTTTTTGGCGTTTTCGGTCAAAGCGAAAAGTTCAACGGCGTAAATTCCAATCTCCGCCGCGACCAGAACCGCGCGCTCCAGCGCGTCAATCAAAAGCAGTTCGCCCAAGCCTTGCCCGCGCATTTTTAAATCAGCGGCAAGTCTGCCGAGATGCGCCGTCGGAATCGGATAACGCGGCAATTTTTCAGGCACGACCTTAAAAGAAACGCTTCCCGAAGAAAGCGTGTAATAACCCGAAACTTCCGCGCTTCCGGGCAAAACGGCAACAAAAGTGCGCCCGAAGCCTTTTATGCTGTTTTGCCGCGCGTATTTCTTCAAAAATTCATTCAGGCTCTCTTCTCCGCAGTCAAAATCTTCACGCCGGTGGTGTCTGCCTAAAGACTCGATAACAAAATCAGGCTTCATTTTTTGATTCGTTTTTTATATTCTTTGACGGCTTTTTTCAACGCTTCATTCGGTTCGGGCGGGTTTTCGAGCATCGCCAGAAAAATATCGCGGTCGCGCCTCGAAAGCACCCGACGCGTGTGTTTTTCCAAAACTTCTTCCGCCATATTCGCTAATGCGCTGATGGCAAAATCCGTCACGGTTACGCCCGAAACGAGCGCGGCGTTTTCGATTCTCTCTTTTATTTCCGGCGGCAATCTGAAATTCAGACGAGCCGCTTGCGTTGTTGGTTTCTCAGTTGTCAGCATAAACTTCACCTCAATATCATTCTAACGTATTCGGTGGCAAATTGCCACGTCCGTTGATTGGTTTCTTTCGCGCCGCAGTAAAAGCGCGCGTCGCTGTTTTTAACGAGATTTAGCCCTTCATCTCCATCCATAACCGAAACGGTTATGGATGGAGATGAAGGGCGTTTTACAAAACACAAAAAAAGACATAAAATAATCACATTACGTTAGGTCAAAAGTGGAACAAGCTGAAATTGCTGTCCATGTTCCCTAAACGGCTCTTTGAAACTCTAAATAGGGCGTTGTTGGAAGAAGTTTCCAACGTAAAATTTAGAACACCTAAGTAGTGAAACAATCGAAGTTTTCAAAAACTTCAAGGGTCGGGCAGACCCATTAGGAGCTAACGTAAGTGGTTACACTATGCGTTTCCTAAGAATCTCCATCTATAACCGTTTCGGTTTAGATGGTAGAGTGTCAAAAATCATTACGCTGCTCTAACAAGCGAAATGTGCGATTTCAGACGGCGGGCGAAAATCTCGTCTTCGCGCCGTCGGTGCAAATCGCGCACACGGGACTGATGAACTCGCCCGGACACCGCGCCAACATTTTAAATCCACCGTTCGGGCGCGTCGGCATCGGCATTCCGGACGGCGGCAGACGCGGTTTAATGATTACGCAGAATTTCCATAATTAAAGCTACAAACGCTTTTCATAAAAAAATAAGCCGGTTATTGTCAATGGTTTATCCGGCATTGTTGTAAGGAATATATCCTTCTCATTTCCACGGCGTGAACTTATTTTCGATAACTGTTTCCGGCAATTGCTTAAAAATGCTGTCGCCGTTTGAACCGTTTGTCATTATTTTGAATGGCTTTGAGTAAAATTTAACTGCCAGGAAATTGAGAAAAAGCAAGGATAATAGAAAATAGTTTTTCCACTATCCTTGCCTTTTTTCCTGTAACTAATCCTAAAAATTACTTGGGCATCAGCACGGTGTCAACAACGTGAATAACGCCGTTTGACTGCATTACATCGGCGATAGTGACCTTTGATTTACCGCCTTTTTCGTCCGTCAAAATAACATCTTTGCCGTCCATCGAAGCGGTCAATGAGCCGCCCGCCACGGTTTTGAAAGTGGCTTTGCCGCTGCCGTCGGTAATCGCTTTCGCAATCGTCGCGGCGTCTTGTTTGCCGGGAACGACGTGATAAGTCAAAACTTTGGTCAGCGTCGCTTTGCTTTCCGGTTTGAGCAGAGTATCAACCGTTCCTTTCGGCAATTTTTCAAACGCGGCGTTGGTCGGCGCAAAAACGGTGAACGGTCCCGCGCCTTTCAGCGTATCAACGAGTCCCGCGGCTTTGACGGCGGCAACCAAAGTCGTATGGTCTTTGGAGTTGACGGCGTTGTCAATAATGTCTTTATTGGCAAACATCGGCGCGCCGCCGACCAATCGGATTATCCGATCTGCTCATCGAATTGCCCGTCATATTCGAGTTATTCATCATATTTGAGTTACTCATCATATTACCGTTCATATTAGAGCGCGTCGTATTCGTTTCCGGTGACGGGCAACCTGTCGCAACAGCGACCGCCATTCCCGCACATCGTAATAATTAATCTTTTTTTCATTTTTTCGTCCTCAAGTAAATTTTAATTTCCAACTACTTTCTGATAAACAAACCGGCGATTGCCAAAACCTGTTCTTTTGACAACGGCTCGTCAAACGATTCGGTAATCGCGTCGTTAGAAAGTCCGGCGAGTCCGGCGAGATTCGCGCCGCCCTGCGTCGTGTTGCCTTCACCGTTATACACGGGTTGCGTCGGCGCGGGCAAAGTTCCGCGTGAATCGCCCGTAATCCAGCCTTTTTCGCCGCGCAGACGACGAACTTCCGCCGCGTGGCGGGCTTCGACCGAGTGAATTTGCAGAGCGACGGTCAGGATTTTCGCGTTATCTTTCAAATTTCCCGCCTGACCTTTATAAGCACGAACGCCCGTGTCTTCAAACGCCTGCGAAACCGCCAAAAAAGTTTGATAGTTTCTGAAGACATCGCCGAACGCGCCGCCCGCCGTAAAATCAAACGTCGGTTTCGCCACGGCTTTGCTGCCTAAAACAGATTTTAATAAAGCGACGTGCGCCGTTTCGTGTTTGCTGATTTGCCCGAAAATGCCTTGCGTGTCGCGCGGAATCAAGCCGGACGAGCCGACCGCCGTGCGGTAGAATTCGTCTTCCAGGTATTCGAGCGTCAACGCGAAATTCAATACGTCGGCGATTTTACCGGGCAGTTTGCTGTCTTGCCCGAAAGTCGTGGCGGCAAGCGCGCCCGTCGAAATGATGGTTGTCGCCAGTGCGCCGGTCATTTTATTGGCTTTGGCGATATTTTCCTGATTTCCCGTCATCGCGCCGATTATATCGGCATCGAGACTTTCAAGTAGTGGTTTTTTGAAATCCATTATTTTCCTCCTCTTTACGCTCTCGGCGTTGGCAATTTTTTAGCTGTGATTTTCGTTCTGATAAATGGTCCGGCGGCGGCTAAAACCTGCGACGGAGTTCGCGCCAGGTCTAATCCGGTTGCCGGGTCAACGATGTCGTCGCCCGCAAAACTGCTCGACATCGGCGAAATTAAATCGCGGATGATGGCGGCGTGACGCGCTTCAACCGACACAATTTTACCGGCGAGCAATAAAAAGTCCACGTTTTTTAACAATTGTCCTGCACCGTTGTAAGCCGAAACGCCTAAATCTTCAAACGTCTTCGCCGTGCCGAGAACACTATCGCGGCTGTTAAAATTAATTGCCGTAAAATTGACCTGCAAACCGGGAATCGCTTTTTTGCCGAGCGCGACTTTGAAAAACTCGCGGTGCGCGATTTCGTGGTCGCGGATTTCGGTCAAAACCGCTCGTTCGGCAGAAGTCATTCGCGCATACGGCGAAGCGATGACCTGTGTGTAAAAAGCCGCTTCGAGTTGTTCGAGCGCGTAGGCGTAATTCAAAATGCCCGTATCGCCTTTGCCCAAATCAACCGCTCCGTCCTGCAGCGGCTCAATCGGCAAGCCTAAAAAAGCCGTTTTCGCCGACAGCGATTCCGGGTTGAGCGCGCCGAAAGCGAAAGCGGTCAGCGCGGCGGCACTCGACCATTTAAGAAACGAACGGCGCGATGTTGAACCGGCAGTATTTTCATTCGGTTCAACTTCTTCTCCATAGCCAAAATGTTTCATCATAATATGTCCTCCAATAATCTGGTATATTTCAAGCCTCATTGCTTTGATTCGGAATAATTATCAACAAAAGTTTTATGATACAAAAACTAAATGCGTAATACTATAATTCGCAGGATTGCTTCAAATGGATTCAAATTTGTGAAATTCATCTTTTCCCGCGCCGCATCCCGAATCTTGAGTTCGTTTGCCGAACGCCGGAACGCCTCCGTCGTCGTTGACAATCTTTTCGATAAACGGTATCAAGTGGTAGAAGGTTATTCGCTTTTGGGACGCGACCGCTCCGGCAGGCGTAACGCTGCGGTTTTAGAAATTTATAACCGGAAAATTTTTCGCAAGGTTTGGTGAAACAGCTATGAAAAAACAATTGTCTTTAGCTTTTTTTCTGCTAATTTGTCTGGCGTTCTCCGCCAACGCACAGCAAACTCAAAAAACTTCTTCCGCCGATGAATACAAAGATTAAGCCGTCAAAGAAGTCGGCGCGATTCACGGCGGCACGGGACCGTTTGCCATCGCGGGTTACAGAATGGGCGCACGCGCAATGCAGGAACTGGAGCGGTCGTTTCACCACTTACAAATTGCGGCGCGACGAACTTTTCCGCGTCTTCACTTCTAATATAACCGGCGAATTTCTCCGATTCTAAAGTAATCGGATGCGAATGAAGTTCGAGAGCGGCGAAACACGCATTTTTGTTCGGCTTAACGCAAGCGACGAGCGAATTTTCCTTAACTTCATAATTCGTAATCGGCATCGAATCGCTCGCCGAAACAAGGCGGAAATCTGCCACTCGTTCGGGTTTGACGGCGGAATCGGACACGGGAAAATTGTCGCTCGTGTTGACTTCGATAGTTATTTTGTCTTTTTCATCTTTGGCAACCAGCCATAAATTATGTCCGAGCAGAAAAGTAAAACACGCCGTCACGCTTGCCAGAACAAGTTCCAAAAAACTTTGATTATGTATTTCCATTAAAATAATTCCTCGAATTTTCGATTTCAGTTTTCAAGCACGCCGCCGCGCATTTTCAGAACGCGATGACACAAAGTTTTAAGCATCGCCTCGTCGTGACTGACGACGACGATTGCCGTTCCGCGTTTTGCAATCTGCGCGAGCAATTGCAGAATCGTCGCCGACACGGAAACGTCCAACGCCGAAGTCGGCTCGTCGGCGACAATCAACGCCGGTTCAGCCACAGGAGCGCGGGCAATCGAAACGCGCTGGCATTGACCGACGGAAAGCTCGAACGGTCTGGCATCGAGATTGATTTCGCTCAAACCGACTTCGGCTAAAATTTTACGGGCAATCTCGCGCCTTTCAAATTTTGAAAGAAATTTTTTGCGATGTTTTGCCATCAGCGGCTCGGTTACGCTCCGCCAAATTGCCCAACGGCGGTCAAGGCTGGCAATCGGGTCTTGAAAAATCGGCATTACAAAACCGCTCCGCGCTTTTACACTCGATAAACGTCGGCTCTCGCCGCTTGCTGCCGCTTCGTCGCCCAAACTGACAGTTCCGCTCGAAGGCGTTTCAATCGTCGCCAGCAGACGCAAAAGCGTTGATTTGCCGCTGCCCGAATCGCCGTAAATTCCGACAATTTCGCCGCGCCGCACTTGCAAATCGGCGCGTGAAACAGCGGACACGGAATCCGCGCCGTGTCCATAAACGCGTCTCAAATTTTCGGCTTCAAGCACAATTTCGGCTTTCGTTTCGACGGCTGCAAATAACTTTTCACCTTTGCGCGGAACGGCGTTGAGCAAGCTAATCGTGTATGGATGCTGCGGACGCTCTAAAACTTCCGCCGCATTATTGATTTCGACGATTTGCCCGTCGTAGCAAACCGCGATGCGATGCGCGTGGCGGGCGACGAGATTGATGTCGTGGCTGACGAGCAGAACCGCCGCGCCGGTCGAGCGCAAAATCGTCAAAATCGAATCGGCGCGGCTCGCGTCGAGTGCGCTGGTCGGTTCGTCGGCGATAATCAGTTGCGGACGATGCGCGCGAGCCGGACGTAACTTCGCGCCAGTCTGGTATAAAAAGCCAGCGACGAAATGACGAGCGCAATCATTAAATTTTCAAAACCGACTCCCAAAACGCCGAGTCGGGCAAATACTAAAAAAAACAAACTCCAACTACACTTAAAAAAGACGCTTCGGCATCGGCGAGTTGAACGCGCTGTTTTTGTTTCGGATGGAGAGGATATTAGCGGTTTATGCTCGTCCATACAATCGGCAAAACCCGGTTCTTTGTTATGATGAGCGACCGTGTTTTTTGATTGGAGAAATAGTCAAAGGTTTGGCAATGAAAGCCGAACAAGTCAGGAAAGAACATTATGCCTACGAGAAATTAGGCTCGTGTAATCTGTTAGCGACGATTGAACCGTTGACGGGAGTGCGAATCGTGGATGTTTTTGACCAAAGAAGAAAGATTGAATTTGCTCTACATTTTCGACGAGTAGCGGCGGCATTTCCCGAAGCGGAAAAGATAACAGTTATTTTGGATAATTTGAATACGCACAATGAAAGTTCCTTTTACGAAGCCTGTTCAGCCGAGGAAGCCAAGCGATTGAGCGATAAGTTTGAGTTTATTTACACTCCGCCAAAGGCAAGTTGGTTGAATATCATCGAGATTGAGTTTTCGGCAATTTCCCGACTTTGTTTAGACCGACGAATTCCAAGCAAAGCAGAATTAGAA
>JBPCPU010000154.1:0-7264 GCA_050998795.1 Pyrinomonadaceae bacterium | reverse complement strand
CTAAAATTAGTTGTTCACTTATACTTCTCATTATGTAATCTCCTTCTTTTGAGCAGGTTTTTCTCTAAAATTATTCTACTCATTTTTTGGAGATTACATAATTTTCAACTCAGGACTCAGGTTAACTAATACTAATTTCATCGTTTAGAGGCGGTCTTTGACCGCCGCCTTTGAAAATTCAACGAACGGCGGTCAAAGACCGCTTCTAAACGACACGAGGTGTTTTAGTTAGCAAAAATGAATTGCGCTCAGGCTTCAGTTTATCTGTGTAAATCTGTGGTTTCAAAATGATTTTCTTTTAGTGTGTTACGCAGGCAATTTTGTATGATTAAAAAATGAAAAACTTCAAACCGAGCAAAGAAGATTTGCGTGATGCCGTCAACCGGACAACGGAAGATTTAATTGATTTTAACTTGAAAGTCTTATTTTGCGGCATAAATCCCGGAATTTGGTCAGGCGCAACCGGATTTCATTTCGCCAAACCGGGAAACCGTTTTTGGAAAGCACTTCATTTCGGCGGATTTACAGACCGCGTTCTGCATCCGTCGGAAGAACACGAACTTTTAGAAAATGGTTGCGGCATTACTTCTTTTTGCAAACGCACAACCGCCCGCGCCGACGAGCTTTCCACGCAGGAAATTATCGAAGGCGGCAAACTTCTCGTCAAAAAAATCGAAAAATTCAAGCCGCAATTTCTCGCCGTTCTCGGCATCGGCGCGTATCGCACCGCGTTTCAGCAGCCGAAAGCAAAACTTGGACTGCAAGACGGGAAAATTAAAGACACAAAACTTTGGCTTTTGCCCAATCCGAGCGGTCTTAATGCACATTATCAATTGGATGATTTGGCAAAACTTTTCGGCGAGTTGAAAAATAATTTTTAGGGGAAAATATAATAAATGGATGCTGAAAATATAAAGCAATCTTTGCCCGAAAATCTCGCACAAGCCGTTGCCGATTATGTTTGGCGGCAAATTCACATCGGACAATCAACCGCGCAAGTTTTCCGTCTCGCATCGCCCGAACGAAATTGTTATCTAAAAATCGCACCGCGCACCGCTTTCGCGCATTCGCTATTGCAGGAAAAATTAAAATTGGATTGGCTCAAAAATCGTCTTCCCGTTCCCGAAGTTTTGCTGTTTGCCGCAGATGAAAAAACGGTTTTCTTTTGCTTTCGGAAATTGCCGGTGTTGATGCGAGCTGCGATTCTTTAAAAGCCGACAAAGCGCAAACAATCGGGCAACTGGCTAAAGGTTTGAAAATCATTCACAGTCTACCGTTTGAAGATTGCCCGTTTGGTGCGCGGCTCGAATACAAATTACAAATTGCTGAAAAAATGATGCGTAATGGTTTAGTTGATGAAAGTGATTTTGATGAAATTCGGCAAGGCAAAAGCGCGGAAGATTTGTTTGAAGAATTGATTGCCAACAAACCGACAAACGAAAATTTGGTTTTCACACACGGCGATTATTGCGTGCCGAATGTCATTCTCAAAAACGGTAATTTGAGCGGTTTTATTGATTGGTCAGGCGCGGGTGTTGCCGACAAATATCAAGATATTGCGCTTCTGGCACGAAGCGTCGCGTCAAATTTCGGTGCGGAATGGAAGCCATTTTTATTTGACGCACTCAATGTCGAACCCGATATGCAGAAGATTTATTTTTACAATTTGCTTGATGAGTTTTTTTGATTAAGAAATTCCAAATCAAATTCGGCAACGACCGGAACGCGGTTGAAAGGCAAATGCCGGGTATATCGTCGCTGTTAATTTTGTATTTCGTTTCTTAGGTTTTTGACTCGGCAATTCCCGCCAAAATTTCATCAATCGCCGCCAGCGTTTCCTTTGAAAGTTCAACGCCCGAAGCCGCCGCATTATCGGCAACTTGTTCGGGACGAGTCGCGCCGACAATCGCCGACGAAACCCGCTCGTCGCGCAAAACCCAAGCGAGCGCAAGCTGCGCCATCGAAAGATTTTCGCTTTCGGCAATCGGTTTTAATTTTTCGACCGCCGTTAAAATTTTATCGTCAAGCAAGCGACCAATAAAAACATTCATCAAATCGTTCGCGGCGCGTGAATCTTTTGGAATCGGCTGCCCGACCTTATATTTTCCCGTCAAAACGCCTTGTCCGAGCGGCGACCAGACGATTTGACCGATGCCATTCGCCGCGCAAATTGGAAAAACTTCCGCTTCCGGTTCGCGCCACAACATCGAATACTGCGGTTGGCTCGACACAAATTTTTCAACTCCGGTCATTTGGGTAGCGGCTTTGATTTGCGCGGCATTCCATTCGCTGAAACCGATATAACGCGCCTTTCCTTCCTGCACGACTTCCGTCAAAGCAAGCATGGTTTCTTCAAGCGGCGTGTTTTCGTCGTAGCGATGACATTGATAAAGGTCAACATAATCCGTTTTCAGCCGTTTGAGCGAATCGTTCAACTGTTTATGAATCTGCACGCGCGATAAACCGCTGTCGGTTTCGGTCATCGGAAAAAACAATTTAGTCGCCAAAATGTATGAATCGCGCGATTTATCCTGCAAAACTTCGCCGAGAAAAGTTTCCGACACGCCTTTGCCGTAAATGTTCGCCGTGTCAATAAAATTGATGCCGACTTCAAACGCTTTTTCAACACACGCCGCCGATTTTTCGCGCTCGACCCCGCCCGAATAAGTCAGCCACGAACCCAAACTGATTTCCGAAACTTGCAAATCACTGCTTCCTAATTGTCTGTATTTCATAAAATAATTTCTTTAATATAAATCCAAAATCCTAAATCTAAAATCAAATTATTCCCATTCAATCGTGCCGGGCGGTTTTGACGTAACATCATAAACCACATAGTTCACGCTGCAGGAAGCGGACCCGATGCGACGAGTTTTTTGCGGCTCGAATCCACCATCAAATTCAAACCTTCCAAAGTTCTCGCGCCGAGCAAGAGCAAATCGCCTTTTTCGGCAAACACTACTTCGTCAACCGTGAAAAATTTATCGTAGCGGATAATTGCAAACCCGACGCTTCGAGTTATTTTCTGTCCGTTTGCCATCACAAACAGCAAATCTTTTTTCTCGCGTTCAATGCCGAGTTCTTCGAGCGTTTTCGCCAAAACCCAAGTATATTCGCTTCCCGTATCAACAAGCATTTTCGGAATCACCGCCGCCTTTTTGCGGTTTGTGATGTTCTCGACTTTGCACTTAATTTTGAAAGTTCCCATAACAAAATTATAAATCTAAAATCCAAAATCCAAAATCCAAAATCAAATCATTCCCATTCAATCGTGCTTGGCGGTTTGGACGAAATGTCATAAACCACGCGATTCACGCCGCGCACTTCCGCCGTTATTCGGGAAGAAACCTTTGCCAGAGAATCATACGGCAGACGCGCCCAGTCAGCCGTCATTCCGTCGGTTGAAGTAACGGCTCGAAGCGCAACCGTTTTTTCGTATGTGCGGAAATCGCCCATTACGCCGACGGATTGAATCGGAAGTAGAACGGCAAACGCTTGCCAAACGTCATTATAAATCCCGAAATTGTGGAGTTCCTCAATAAAAATGCGGTCGCACTTTTGCAGCAACTCGACTTTTTCGGGCGTGATGTCGCCTAAAATTCTAACAGCCAAACCGGGACCGGGAAACGGATGACGTTGCAAAATCTCGTCGGGAATTCCCAAATCTTTGCCGATTAAGCGCACTTCATCTTTGAACAATTCGCGCAGCGGCTCAATCAATTTCAGATTCATTTTTTCGGGCAAACCACCGACGTTGTGATGTGATTTTATTGTAACCGACGAGCCGCGAAGCGAAACCGATTCAATAACGTCAGGATACAGAGTTCCCTGCACGAGATATTCTACGTCGCCGATTTTTTTCGCTTCCGCGTCAAAAACATCAATAAATTTGCCGCCGATTGCCTTGCGTTTCAGTTCGGGATCGGCAACGTCCTTTAAAACTTCGTAAAATTCTTTGGAAGCGTCAACGCCGACGACGTTCAAATGCAATTCCTTTTCGTAAAACGCGAGCGTCGTTTCAAATTCGTCGGCGCGAAGCAAACCATTATTGACGAAAATGCAGGTTTGCCGCTCGCCGATTGCTTCGTCAACCAAAACAGCGGCAACGGTTGAATCAACGCCGCCGGAAAGTCCGCAGACAACATTTCCCGTTTTACCGACGGTTTGACGAATTTTTTCAATTTCCTCTTTAATAAAACTCGCCGCCGTCCAATCACCTTTTGCGCCGCAAATATTAAAAATAAAATTTCGCAAAACTTCCCTGCCAAGCGGCGTGTGCGCGACTTCCGGGTGAAACTGCACGGCATAAAATTTCCGCTCGGGATTTTCGATTGCAGTTACGACATCTCCGGTTGTCGCGGTCTTGTGAAATCCTGCGGGCAGATTCGTAACGTGGTCGCCGTGACTCATCCAAACGTCGAGTTCCGACGGTAAATCCTTAAACAAATCAGTTCGTCCGCTCAAGCGTCTGAGCTTCGCGTGTCCGTATTCGCGCTTGTCAGACGGCGAAACCGTGCCGTTTAAATCTTTCGTAAGAAGCTGCATTCCGTAGCAAATCCCAAGAATCGGCGCATTGATTTCTTTATAAAAATCTTCCGACACTTGCGGCGCGTCCGCTTCATAAACAGAATTCGGTCCGCCGGATAAAATCACGCCTTTCGGTTTTCTCGCAATGATTTTTTCGAGTGGATAATGAAATGGCTGAATCTCGCAATAAACGCCTTGTTCACGCACGCGCCGCGCGATAAGCTGCGTGTATTGCGAGCCGAAATCGAGAATTAAAATCAGTTCGTGCTGCATAAAAATTTTACGGAAAGATAAAGGTTAGTTTGCGCTGAATCTCGCGTCAAATCTGAATCGGATGATTATCAAATTTCAGCAAATTTTTCGGAAACTTATCGGCGGACAAATTCGTCTTGCTCTTAAAGCACTTTTCCCGAATCTAAATCAAAACTAAATTAGGAGAAAAACGATGAACAGCAATTTCGACTTTTTGAAAAAAAAATTCGACGAAAACGGTTTCGTCATCGTCGAAAATCTTTTGGATACGACGACGCTCGAAACTCTGCGCGAGAGTTTGGAAAAAATCATAAGCAATCCGAATTCTGCTGCATCGAATCTCGTCGGCAAATTATTTTTCGAGCGCGAGCATGTTAAAAACAGCCCGCAATGGTATCAAGGAATTATCACGCCGGAAGAATGCGGCGACAGCATTCGACAGATTGAGGATTTGCCCTTATTCGATTCGGCGTTTGCCGATTTGATTTGTTACCCGCGCCTTCTCGACACGCTTGAGGTTTTATTTGAAAATCCCGAATTCAGTTTTACGATGATGCTTGCGCGACCAAAAGCCGCCCGCGTCGGGAACGGCATCGGCAACGGAAATTTTCACCGCGACACGCCTTTTGAAGATTTCACCGAAGCCAATACAATCGCCGTTATTTTATGTCTGGACAATATGGCGGGCGGAAACGGCGGAACGCAGTTCGTTCGCGGCAGTCATAAACTTTCTGAAGCAGAAGCGCGAAAAGAAGAATGGCGCGATGTCGAAAAAGATAAATTGTCGTCCGAAGAAATCGTGACGGCGCGTTGTCCGGCTGGCTCGGCGATTTTCTTTGACACAAAAACTTTACACGCCGCCGGACACAACCGTTCTGATTTCCCGCGACGAACAATTCAACTCGAATGGGTTGGCGCGGATGTTTTGCCGACTTCGCCCGTGCGTTACGCCTTTCAAGGTTTGAAGCCGCGAAGCCGGCAATCGGCGTATGCGCGTCAAATCAAATTAGCGTTTCCGCACATCTCCTCGACCTTTGCGGTGAACTAATAATTTTCTTACAAAGAATTTACGTCAATCGAAAATCATCGGTCGGCTTGACAAGCGAAAGAGAAATTTTTAATCTTTAGATTCGTCTTCGGACGAATTTTCCGCAGTAGCTCAATGGCAGAGCATTCGGCTGTAAATTAGTTGCAGCTTTCACAGGCGACTGTGATTGAAAAATCGGATGAACTCAGAAAAACCTAACCTAACTTTCAAGTTAGTATGGCAATCCTGAGCGAAGCCTGCTGAATGGTTCTTTAGGTAAGCAGGAACGTGCAGAGACTTAGAGATTGAGGAAACCAAACCAATAAAATCTCCTAGAGCGTCCGACGACTTTTCTTTTCTGAAAGAAAAGTTGATGAGATAGTCCACACTCAAACGAAAGTTTGGGGTAAAGTGTAACCGAAGGGTTGTAAGTTCGAGTCTTACCTGCGGAGCCAATCTTTTTTACTATGTTGCTTGCATAAAGCACTTAGAGGAACGCAAAACAAAAACGTGTCCAAACGAAGTCCAAGGCAAGTTTTTCAGCTTGCCTTTTTCTTTTGTCCGATAGCGAAAGTTTCTTTGTTTTTCTCATCTCCGACAACAAAATTTTCAAGCACGGAAACCGCTTGTTTGCGGCTCTCGCGCGTGGCGTGTGAGTAATGCAAAATTAGATTGCTGTCTGAGTGTCCGGTGATTGCGCCGACGGTTGAAAGGTCAATACCGGCTTGGAGCATTCGGGTAACTGCCGTATGTCGCGCGTCGTGTGTAATGAAGCCGCCGCGTGTCTTTGCGCCGTAAGCTATGCCGACCGATTCTGCCGCTTCTCGCAAAATTTCGTGATAAGCCGTTACCGAGTTTCCCGTTCGGCAAAAAACAAAATCGCCGAAAGCGTTAATCTTTTTTCGCTCGCGCAGAATTTCTTCCATTGTCGGCGTGAGTTCCAGATACCGAACTACTTTGGCGACTTTGAAGCGATTTTTGCGTCCGATGATTTGCAGGATTTTCCCTCTGAAATCAATTTATCCCCCAAAACTCGAAACCGCGAAGGCAAACCGAAACTATACGGAGCAAAAAGACGCGTTCGAAATAAACAAAGCGAAAATCATCATCGGCGAACAGCGCGTTACGATTGAAACCCAAATCACGCAGCTTGAAGCGCAGATTACAAACTTGAACGCTTCAATAATCTTGCTCTCAAAGGTTCGCGCTCCGTTCGCCGGAACAGTCAAAAAAATCTCTTGGGAGGGACAAACCAATGACGAAATTACTGTTGTTATTTCTGTTGACGTTGACGATTCAAATTCAAGCACAAACTAAACGACTATGCACTGGAAGTGCATAGGTTTTAGGAGGACTGAAAGTCCAAGTTCATTCTAAAATTATTGGGTCGCTATCCTTGTTTGACGGCTGTCGGTGATGCTCCAAGTATTCTTGCACTTGTTCATCGGTGATATTTCC
>JBPCPU010000141.1:0-26399 GCA_050998795.1 Pyrinomonadaceae bacterium | reverse complement strand
TAAAATAGTTCTCGAAAAACCAAATAAGTTTTTCAAATGGCTGTCAGTAAGTTGGTTTATTTTTTTCACAAACAAATCTTATTCCATTCTTTGCGTTCTGACAGCTAACTTTTTCGGATTATCTAATGCACGATTTTTGGAACGGGAGACGAATTTTAATCACCGGACACACCGGCTTTAAGGGAAGCTGGCTCGCCTTTTGGCTGAAAATGCTCGGCGCGGAAGTTTGCGGTTACGCGCTTGCGCCCGAAGGTTCGCCGAATTTATTTGAAAATCTCCGACTCGAAACTCAAATCAATTCCGTTGTCGGCGACATTCGGGATTTGTCTGCTTTTGAGAAAACCCTTCAAGCGTTTCAACCCGAAATCGTTTTTCATCTCGCCGCGCAGAGCCTGGTCAGAAAATCATATCGTGAACCGATTGAAACCTATACAACCAATGTCACCGGCACAATAAATATCCTGGAAGCGATTCGTCAAACCGATTTTGTAAAGTCGGTGGTCATCGTTACGACCGACAAGGTTTATGAAAACAAGGAATGGCATTGGGCGTATCGTGAAACGGAACGGCTCGGCGGCTTTGACCCATATTCCAACAGCAAAGCCTGCGCGGAACTCGCGGTTGCGGCGTATCGCAATTCGTTTTACGCCGACCGCGAAACTTTAATTGCGACGGCGCGGGCGGGAAACGTCATCGGCGGCGGCGATTGGTCGGAAGACAGGCTTTTGCCCGACGTTTTTCGCTCGCTCGTTTTCGGTGATAAATTAGAGATTCGCAATCCGCATTCGATTCGCCCGTGGCAGCACGCGCTCGAACCGCTCGCCGGTTATCTGAAACTCGCCGAGAAACTTTACGCGGGTGAAAAGACATTTGCCGACGCTTGGAATTTCGGACCGGCGGACGAAGATTCAAAATCGGTCGGTTGGATTTTGGAAGAAATCAAGCGCGTCTGGAACGAGCCGGTTAATTGGGAAATCGCCGAAGGCAGGCAGCCGCACGAAGCGCGGTTGTTAAAATTGGACAGCGCGAAAGCGAAAAGCGAACTGCATTGGTCGCCTAGACTGAGTTTGGCGGAAGCGATAAGTTTGACGACTGAGTGGTATCGCGCATTTAAGAACAAAGCGGATTTGACGGAAACGACGCGCCGCCAGATTGAATTTTATATGAATAAATAACCGTCGCCGTCAAAAAACATTTTTCGATTTATTTTCGCGTTTGAATTTTTATGAGTTTCTACCAATGCCGTTTTTGCGGCAACGAGCTAAAGCATACATTCGTCGAGTTAGGTGCAACGCCTTTGGCTAATTCTTATTTGAAAGAAGAAGATTTGGAAAAAGCCGAGCTGTTTTTTTCCCTGCACGTCCGCGTTTGCGAAAAGTGCTTTCTTGTCCAACTGCCCGCGCTCGAAACGCCCGAAAACATTTTCAGCGATTATCTTTATTTTTCGTCTTATTCGGACACCTGGCTCGAACACGCCAAAAATTACTGCGTGAAAATGATCGAGCGTTTCGGTTTAAATGAAAACAGTCGTGTGGTCGAAGTCGCCGGTAACGACGGCTATCTTTTGCAGTATTTTAAGGAAAAAGGCATTCCCGTTTTAAGCGTCGAACCGGCGGCGAATGTTGCCGAGGTCGCGGTGGCGAAAGGCATTCCGACAATCGTTAAATTCTTCGGCGCGGCGACGGCGCGGGAATTGGCGGGCGAAGGCAGGCAGGCGGATTTGACCGCCGCCAACAATGTTCTCGCGCACGTTCCCGACATCAACGATTTTGTCGCGGGCTTTGCGATTTTGCTCAAACCCGAAGGCGTTGCGACTTTTGAGTTTCCGCATCTGCTCAATCTCGTCGAGAAAAATCAGTTCGACACGATTTATCACGAACATTACTCGTATCTTTCGCTGACGACAGTCGAGAAAATTTTCGCCGCGCACGGGCTGACCGTCTTTGATGTCGAGCAACTTTCGACGCACGGCGGCTCGCTGCGCGTTTTCGCGCAAAAAACGGAGACGGGCAAATATGAAATCAGCGGAGCGGTCGGAAAAATTAAAACGCTCGAAAGTGAAAGCGGTCTGACCGACATCGAAAGATTGACGCGCTATGACGAGCAAGTGAAAAAGACCAAGCGCGATTTGGTCAAGAAATTAATTGAAATAAAAAACGAAGGCAAAGCGATTGTCGCTTACGGCGCGGCGGCAAAAGGCAATACGCTTTTAAATTACTGCGGCGTTAAAACCGATTTTCTCGATTACGTCTGCGACGCGAATCCGAACAAGCAAAATCGTTTTCTGCCCGGAACGCGCATTCCGATTGTCGCGCCGGAAAAAATTCGTGAAACCAAACCCGATTACGTTTTGATTCTTCCCTGGAACATTGCCGACGAGATTGTCCGCAAAAATGAATTCATCCGCGAATGGAACGGGAAATTTATCGTGCCGATTCCAAGCGTGAAGATAATTTAATGAAATTGATTGAAACAAAACTCGGCGGCGTTTACATCGTTGAACTCGAACCGTTTGCCGACGAGCGCGGATTTTACAAGCGGCTGTGGGGAAAAGACGAACTGGCAGATTTCGGATTGGACGCGGAGCTTAACAACGTCGGGCTTTCCTCGAACAAACGGCGCGGAACTGTTCGCGGAATGCACTATCAAGCCGCGCCGTTTGCCGAAACGAAAATTGTCCAATGCGTTCGCGGAAAAGTTTTCGATGTGGTGTTGGACATTCGGCGAGATTCGGAAACTTTCGGCAAATGGATTTCCGTCGAGTTGAGCGCGGAAAACAATCGCGCGATTTATATTCCGAAAGGTTTGGCGCACGGTTTCCAAACATTGGCGGACGACAGCGAAGTTTTGTATTTTATTTCGGAAAAATACGATAAAGAATCGGGACGCGGCGTTCGCTGGAACGATTTGCAATTCGGCATCAAGTTTCCTTTAGCGGTCAGCGTCATCAACGAGCGCGACGCAAACTACGCGGATTTTGAATAAATGAAACGAGTTCTCCTAACCGGCGCAAACGGTTTTATCGGCAGACAGGCAATCGCGCCTTTGCACGAAAAAGGCTATGAAATTCACGCCGTTTCAAACATTGCGCCGACGGCGGATTTGATTTACGAAAACGTCGTTTGGCACAAAACGAATTTGCTCGACGCGACGGAGATTGATAATATGTGCGAGAAAGTTCGCGCGTCGCACTTGCTTCATTTTGCCTGGTATGTCGAACACGGGAAATTCTGGAACGCGCCCGAAAACGAAATTTGGACGGCGGCAAGTTTGAATTTGCTGGCAAGTTTTCAAAAAAACGGCGGCGAAAGAATCGTGATGGCGGGAACTTGCGCCGAATATGAATGGGGCAAAGACGCGATTTTGTCCGAATCGAAAACGCCGCTCAATGCCGCAAATCTCTACGGCAAATGCAAACTTGAATTGCAAAAAAAACTTGCTGCAAGCGGCGCGAGTTGGGCGTGGGGCAGAGTTTTTTTTCTCTACGGCGAATTTGAATCGCCGCGCCGATTAATCGCTTCGGTCATCAACTCGCTTTTGCGCGACGAGTTTGCCGATTGCTCGCACGGCAATCAGGCGCGAGATTTTATGTATGTCAAAGATGTCGCCGATGCCTTTGTCGCCTTGCTTGATTCCGGTGTCGAAGGCTGTGTGAACATCGCTTCGGGCGAAGCGGCGACAATTAAGGAAATTGTTTCGACAATTGCCGACCAACTCAATAAGCGCGAAAAGGTTCGATTCGGAACTGTGCCGACTGCGCCTAATGAGCCGCCAAGTATAGTCGCCGACATCGCGCGATTGCGCGATGAAGTCGGTTGGAAGCCGCGTTATAATCTTCGGCAAGGCATCGCGGAAACGATAGAATGGTGGAAAAACCAATGAGAATTTTAGCAATTGTTCCTTATCCGGTAGATTATTGCGCCGGTCAGCGATTTCGCATCGAACTCTGGGCGAAACATCTCGCCGGACGCGGCATCGAGGTGGAGTTTTTGCCGTTTGCCGACCAAGATTTAACCGACGTTCTTTACCAGCCGGGGAAAAAATTGCAAAAGGGTTCGTTGCTGCTGCGTTCGTTCGTCAAACAATTAACGAAAGTTTTTCGAGCTGAAAAGCCCGACATTATTTTTATTTACCGCGAGGCGGCTTTAATCGGTCCGGCAATTATCGAAAAACTTGTGCGGCGTTGGCAGATTCCGATTGTTTATGACATTGACGAACCGCATTTTGTGCCGTATGTCAGTCCGGCGAACGGTAGTTTTAATAAATTAAAATTTTTCTCGAAATTTGACGAGCTGCTCAAAATAAGCGACTGCGTTTTTGCGGTCAATGAAGCAATCGGTGATTACGCAAGAAAGTTTAACGATAACATCGAGATTGTGCCGATGACCGTTGACGTAAATCGTTACAAACCGAGCGAGAAGCCGAAAACCAACGGGAAACCGAAAATCGCATGGGTCGGAACTTGGTCAAATCAACCGAATGTCGAATTAGCCGTTCCGCCAATGCGGGAACTTCGGAAGGAACATGATTTCACGTTTCGTATCGTTGCCGATAACCCGATGACTTTTGAAGGGCTGGAGGTTGATTTCGTGCCGTGGTCATATGACATTGAAGTTCCGAAGCTACAGGAATCCGATATTGGTATCGTGCCGGTCAAAAAAAGCGGCTGGAGTCGCTGGAAGTTTTTCTTTAAGACCATCCAATTTATGGGCTTGGGAATGCCGATAGTTGCCACTGCCACCGGGTCAAATCTTGAGATTATCAAAGACGGCGTGAATGGATTTCTTGCCGAGACGGAAAGAGATTGGTATGAAAAGTTAAAACTTTTAATCGAAAATCCCGCGCTGCGGCAGGAACTTGGCAATGAAGCGCGAAAGACGGTTGTTGAAAAATTCAATATTGAAAAGCAGTGCGATTTCCTGGAAAAGGAATTTAGGAGAATGCACCGCCAAGGCAAAAAATAAAAAAATCTTTCTCCGCTTTGATAAGAGAAGTTATTATTCGGTGTGCTAATCAATTAAAAACTTTCATTAAATGACAAAAATTTTGTGAAAATAAAACTTATTAAATTTGACAAGTCAGGAAACATTCTAATAAGATAAAATAAACCGCTTTCAATGGATAAACTCCTCATAATTTTGTGTTCGCTTCTTGGATTAAGCATGATTTTTCTTAGCTTTCCCGAAGGTGCGGTGTCTGTTTTACTCGTTTTATTTTTGACCATTCCCGCCATTTTTCTAATCCATTATTACTCCGAAGAGAAAATATTTCTAACAAGAGTTTTTTTGATTGCGCTACTTGCAAGGCTGGGACTTGGAATGATTATTCATTTGTTCGATTTAAGAGAAGTGTTCGGTCCCGATGCGAATACGTATGACTCTATCGGACGAAGTTTGGCAGAAAGCTGGCAGGGCTTGGCTGTTTCCAACGAGGACGCTGTGATTACTAAACAAATTATGGGTGGTACAGGTTGGGGGATGAATTACCTTGTCGGTTTTATTTACTTTATCTGCGGACAAAGTATCCTTGTTGCTCAATCGTTTTGCGCCGTTTTCGGAGCGTTGACTGCGCCGATGATTTATTTCTGTGCGGAAAAAACTTTTCACAATCAGAGAGTTGCAAAAATCTCGGCTTTATCTATCGCCTTGTTTCCGTCCTTTATTATCTGGTCGTCGCAATTGCTCAAGGACGGATTGATTATTTTTCTGCTAGTATTCACTATGACAATGGTTTTGCAGCTCCAGAAAAAATTCAGTTATCCGGGAATCTTTTTTTTGATTTTGTCTCTCTTCGGCATAATCTCGCTGCGTTTTTATATTTTTTATATGGTGGCAATTGCCGTCGCCGGAAGTTTCATTGTCGGGTTAAGCACCTCGCTTCAATCAATTGTCAGAAACGTAATTGTAATTACAATTATCGGCTTGGCGTTAACTTATTTGGGAGTCTTGCGAAATGCAAGCAGCGATATTGACGAATACGGCAATCTCGAACGGGTGCAGAGAAGCCGTCAGAATTTGTCTGAGGCGGCGAATTCCGGTTTTGGAAAAGACATCGATGTTTCAACTCCTGCCGGCGCACTTGCCGCTATTCCTATCGGGTTTTCTTATCTAATGCTCGCTCCTTTTCCGTGGCAGGTTAATAAATTAAACCAACTGCTTGTTCTGCCTGAAGTGCTATTCTGGTGGGCTTTGATTCCGTTTCTTCTCAGCGGTCTTTGGTTCACCGTTAGATACCGCTTGCGGTCTTCGCTGGCTGTTTTAATTTTCACTTTTACATTGACGCTCGCTTACTCTATCTTTCAAGGAAACGTCGGAACAGCTTATCGTCAACGGACTCAGATTCAAGTTTTTCTTTTTATGTTTATCGCCGTCGGTTGGACCTTAATTCAAGAACGTCGGGAAAATCAAAGAAATTTACGTCTTGCTAAGAAACATAAGCAGATGGAAAAAATCAGACAAAGAGAAGTGTTGTAAAATAGAATGAGAATTTGCCTTTTTTATCTCATTTACTTATTCTTAAATTAAATGTGCGGAATTGTCGGAATAGCCAACTCGAACTCACGAATTATAAATCGTGAAATTTTGGAGCGAATGAACGCCTGCATCGTTCACCGCGGTCCTGACGACGACGGTTTTTACATCAACGAAAACGTCGGATTGGCGATGCGGCGGCTTTCGATTATTGACATCGCGCACGGCAAGCAGCCGATTCATAATCACGATAAATCGAAATGGATTGTTTTTAACGGCGAGATTTATAATTTTCAAGAGTTAAGAAATGATTTGGAAAAACAGGGCGACGAGTTTTATACCAACTCGGACACGGAAGTCATTCTGCATCTTTACGACCGTTACGGCGCGGACTCGGTGCGGCATCTGCGCGGGATGTTCGCCTTTGCAATTTGGGACGAACGCGACAAATCACTTTTTCTAGCGCGCGACAGAATCGGCAAAAAACCGCTTCTCTACTCTCACCGACCAAACGGCGATTTAATTTTTGGTTCGGAGTTTCGCGCTTTGTTGTCGCATTCAGACATCAGCCGCGCGGTTAATTACGAAGCGATTCACCATTATTTATCGTATCTTTGCGTTCCTGCGCCGCAGACCGCGTTTGAACAGATTCGCAAACTCGAACCAGCGCATTGGCTTCGATGGAAAAACGGTAAAATCGAAACACAAAGATATTGGTCGCCGGATTTTTCCAAGAAAATAAAAATCAGCGAACCGGAAGCCATCGAAGAAACGCTCGGAATCTTGCGTGAAGCAACCAAAATGCGTTTAATCAGCGAAGTTCCGCTCGGCGCGTTTCTTTCAGGCGGCGTTGATTCGTCAACCGTTGTTGCGTTGATGGCTGAAGCAAGCGAAAAACCTGTTAAAACCTTTTCTATCGGTTTTGAGGAACAGGATTTTAGCGAACTGAAATACGCGAGGCAAGTCGCCCGACACATCGGGGCGGAGCATCACGAATTTATCATCAAACCTGACATACTTGAGATTTTGCCGACATTAGTCGAGCATTATGGCGAGCCTTACGCCGATCCCTCGGCAATTGCCACTTATTGTGTGGCGAGAGAAACCCGCAAGCACGTCACGGTTGCCTTAAACGGCGACGGCGGCGACGAAAGTTTTGCCGGTTACGAACGCTATTTTGCGATGCGACTGGCTGAAAAATATCATCACTTGCCAAAATTCGTACGCGAAAATTTAATTGAAAAAGCCGTCAATTTTGTGCCGACATCCGAAATCAAACGCAATCGTGCGCGTGATTTGAAACGATTCTTGAAAGCGGCGTCGCTGCCGAAAGTCGAAAGATATTTTCGCTGGGTCAGCCCGATTAATCACGACTCGAAGGAAAATCTTTACACGGACAATTTTCAACACAAAATCGCGGCTTTTGATTCAACTCGATTTCTCAAACGATGGTTTGACGAATCGAAAGGCAATGGCATTGTTGACGCGACGATGCTAACTGACCAAATGACATATTTGCCGAATGATTTGCTGGTTAAGGTTGATATCGCCTCGATGGCTAATTCGCTCGAAGCGCGTTCGCCTTTTCTCGACCATAAGGTTATCGAATTTGCAGCAAGCCTGCCCGAATCAATAAAACTCCGCGGCGCTGAAACAAAATACTTGTTAAAGAAAGTGGCGAGCCGCTTAGTTCCGCGCGAAGTTTTGTACCGTCCCAAAAAAGGCTTCGGCGTGCCTTTGACGCATTGGTTTCGCGGTGAACTAAAAGACTTTCTGCGTGAAACGCTGCTTTCGGAAAAAAGTTTAAGGCGCGGTTTAGTCAAACCGGAAACAGTCGAGCAGTTGGTTCGAGAACATACTAATGCCGAGCGCGACCACGTTTGGCAACTTTGGACGCTTTTAATGCTTGAACTTTGGTTTCAACAATTTATTGATTAAAATACATGTTTTAATTTACGCCTGATGAGTTTTAGTAATTTATGAAACAACCCGATTTTGGAGCATTTGTCATTTCGCTGGATTTTGAATTGCATTGGGGCGTTCGTGACCATCTTTCGACGACTGGCGAGTATCGCCAGAACCTGCTTGGCGAAGACCAAGTTGTTCCGGCACTGCTGGATTTGTTTCAAGAGTTTGAAATTGCCGCAACTTGGGCGACCGTCGGCTTTTTATTCGCCAAATCGAAAGAGGAGTTAGACGGTTATAAGCCGAGCATTTTACCCGATTATATTGATAGCTCTCTTTTTCCTTACGACGAAGAAATCGGCGCAGACGAAGAAAGCGATCCGCTACATTACGCGCCGCGCCTTATCGAGCAGATTCAAAATACACCGCGGCAGGAAATTGCAACACACACTTTTTCGCATTACTACTGTCTCGAACCCGGACAAACCAAAGAATCGTTTGCTGCCGATTTGCAAAGCGCGGTGGCGATTGCCGAACCATACGGAGTGCGCCCGCGTTCAATAGTTTTTCCGCGCAACCAGTGTAATTCCGATTACGAAAGCGTTTTGCTCGAAAATGGAATCGTTTGTTTTCGCGGCAACCAGAAGTCGTGGATGTATCAAATTTCCGCCACAAACCGAAAACATCCGTTATATCGCGCGGCACGTTTGGCAGATTCTTACTTCAACGTGGCGGGAACGCACACCTTCAAGTGGCAAGACGTTTGGTCGGGAAACATTGCGAATGTTCCGGCGAGTATGTTTTTGCGCCCGATTTCAAAGAAAATGGAACGGCTGGAAAAATTGCGTCTGCAGCGGATAAGGCGCAGCATCGCCTTTGCCGCCAAGAAACGCAGGATTTTTCATCTGTGGTGGCATCCGCATAACTTTGGCGTGAATTTAGAAGAGAATTTAGATTTTCTACGAGAAATTTTGAAAACTTTTCGCCGATACCAACAAAGTCATAACCTATGCTCCTTATCAATGCTTGACGTTGCACGCGCCGCGCGCGATTCTGCGTGTTAAATAAAATTCTTAATTTTCTATGAAACAGGAAAAGCCGATTGTCTTGCTTTGCTCAGACGGCGCTTCGACGCACGCTGTTTATAATGCCTTGAGAGAAAATTTCGGCGAAGTGTCAGTGATTATGGAAGAATCCGTTTCGCGGCGGCAGATGCTTGAGCGTCGTATGAAAAAACTCGGCATGGTGCCGGTCGCTGGGCAAGTTTTGTTTTTGCTTGCCGTCGTTCCTTTGTTGCGGCATTTGAGCAAACGGCGCGTCGCCGAAATTAAGAAAGAATATCAAATGCGTGAAGGTTTACCGCCAAATATTATCCGCGTGCCTTCAGTTAATTCCGAACAGGCTCGACAAAAGCTGCGCGAAATTGCCCCGCGCGTCATTGTCGTCAATGGAACGCGCATTATCAACCGGGAAACGTTAAATTGTGTTGATGCACGTTTTATCAATATGCACGCCGGAATTACGCCCTTATATCGCGGCGTTCACGGCGCGTATTGGGCTTTAGCCGAAGAAAAACCCGAATTGGTCGGCACCACCGTTCATTTTGTTGACGAAGGAATTGATACGGGAAAAATTATCGAACAAGTTTATTTCACAACTTCAAGGCGCGATAATTTTACAACTTATCCGTTTTTGCATACTGGCGCGGGAATTCCCGCTTTAGTTCGAGCGGTGCGAACTGCGCTCGACGGAGAAGTCACGCAGCAAACGGAAAATAAAGATTTAGCTTCCAAACTTCGCTATCACCCGACAATTTGGGAATACTTACACCGGCGCTTGCTTCGCGGCGTGCGTTGAGATTTTTCGCCGCTTTTTTGGTATATTGAATTTTGCTGAATTTTCAGGATTCAATCTTAGATAAACATTTATGAAAGGTGTTGTTTTAGCAGGCGGACTCGGAAGCAGACTTAATCCGCTGACGAAAATTACCAACAAGCATCTGCTTCCCGTTTATAATCAGCCGATGATTTATTATCCGATTCGGACGCTGATAAATGCGGGCGTTGACGATATAATGATTGTTACGGGCGGAAATTCGGCGGGCGACTTTTTGAAACTGCTCGGCAACGGCAAAGATTTCGGTTTGAAGCATCTGAATTACACTTATCAGGAAGGCGAAGGCGGCATTGCCGACGCGCTTTCGCTGGTCGAGCATTTCGCGGACGATTCGTCTGTTTGCGTTGTGTTGGGCGACAATATCATCGAAGGCAACATTCGGCAAGCTAAAGAAGATTATGAAAAACAAGCGAGCGGGGCGAAAATTCTGCTGAAAAAAGTTCACGATCCGAATCGGTTCGGCGTTCCGGAACTCGACGGCGAACGGGTTTTGCAAATCGAGGAAAAACCGGAAAATCCAAAATCTGGTTACGCGGTTATCGGCATTTATTTTTACGACTCAACGGTTTTCGACGTTATTAAAACTCTCAAACCGTCGGGACGCGGCGAGATGGAAATAACCGATGTGAATAATTATTACATCAATCGCGGCGCGATGACCTGGAACGAACTTGACGGTTGGTGGACGGACGCGGGAACTTTTGAAAGTTTGCTTCACGCGACGAACTTGGTGGCAGAGACGGGCGCGAATAATTTGGAGATAAAAAGTGCAAATGGTTAATAATGAAACGCAGTTCAGCAAAGGAAAAATTCAAGACGTTATAATTTACCCGTTAAAAAAATTTGTTGACGAGCGCGGCTGGCTTTGCGAACTGTTTCGGCACGACGAAATCAATGAAGAATTTTATCCGGCGATGGCGTACATCTCCGTTACCGAACCGAATACGCAGCGCGGTCCGCACGAGCATATCGAGCAAGCCGATTTGTTCTGCTTTCTCGGAACTTCAAACTTTAAGCTGAGGTTGTGGGACAATCGCAGAGATTCGCCGACTTTTAAAAATATGATGACAATGTTTGTCGGTGCGGATAATCCGCAAGCCGTAATTATTCCGAAAGGTGTCGTTCACGCTTATAAAAACGTAGGTTCGGAAAAGGGTGTCGTGATAAATTGTCCAAACCGACTTTATATGGGCAAAGAAAAGCGCGAGCCGATTGACGAAATTCGCCACGAAGACGACCCCGACACGATTTTTCAGATTGATGATTAGTTCAAAGTTCAAAGTTCAAAGTTCAAAGTCCAAAGTCCAAAGTCCAAAGTCAGAAAAAAACAATCTGCCGGACGGAAAAATTGCAAAGGACAAAGGACAAATCACAAAGAACAAAATAAAAATTGTTCGTATTATCGCCCGCCTTAACGTCGGCGGTCCCGCCCGCCACGTCGTTTGGTTGACAAAAGAATTACAAGATGATGAATTTCAAACGGCTTTGCTGACCGGAACAGTTCCGGCTGGCGAAGAGGATATGGGTTATTTCGCCGTCGAAAACGGAGTCGCGCCCGTTTTTATCGAGGAAATGAGCCGCGAGCTTTCACCGAAAGATGTTGTTTCGTTGTGGAAAGTCTACCGGCAAATTCGGCGCGAAAAACCCGACATCATTCACACGCACACGGCAAAGGCGGGAACAATCGGGCGAGTTGCTGGCTTTCTTTACCGCTGGCTGACTCCTCAAACGCTAATCGGCAAACCGCGCCGCGTCAAACTCGTTCATACTTATCACGGTCACGTTTTTCACAGTTATTACGGCAGTCTGAAAACAAAAATTTTCTTGTCCATCGAAAAGACGCTGGCACGGTTTGCAACCGACAAAATTGTGGTTATCAGCGATCAGCAATATCAGGAAATCCACGAAAAATTCGGTGTCGGAAAAAAGAAACAATTTGAAATAATTCCGCTCGGTATTGACCTTCAACCTTTTGCGGATTGGGAATCAAAACGAAACATTTTGCGCGAAGAAATCGGTGCGGCGGACGACGAAATTTTAATTGGGCTGGTCGGCAGGCTGACCGAGGTAAAAAACCACTCGCTCTTTCTCAAAATCGCTAAAATTTACCAGGAAACTAAGAAAAATGCGGATTTTCCGAAGCTAAAATTTGTCATTATCGGCGACGGGCATTTAAGAGAAAAACTTGAAAACGAAGCCGAAATGCTCGGTATAAAGGATTTGGTTATCTTTGTCGGCAACCGGAACGATGCTGCTGTTTTTTACGCCGGTTTGGACATTGTCGCGCTGACTTCGCTCAACGAAGGTACGCCGCTTTCTTTGATTGAAGCGATGGCAAACGAAAAAGCGATAATTTCTACATCCGTCGGCGGTGTGATAGATTTGCTCGGGAAGATTGAACTGGAAAAGCCGGGTTTTCAAATTTGCGAACGCGGTTTGCGAGTCGCTTCAAATGATACGGACGGTTTTTATAACGGATTATTTTATTTGATAAAAAATGAAAGTTCGAGAAAAACAATAATCGAGAACGGAAAAAAGTTTGTCGAAGCACGATACGGAAAAGAGCGTTTAGTGCGTGATATAAAAAATCTTAACCGCGATTTAACCCGCTTTTAGTAAAATCTTATTTGATTTTGGAAGGAAATTATTTTCTAATGAATTCAATACTCTTTTGAAACTTAGCGAAGCTCTCCCAAAGCGTTGTTTCTATGCTTCAAATATCTGCAAATCCAATTTTCGTAGCAACGGCAGGTTTTGTGCTTGCCGTAGTTCTTACTTTTGCGGTGCGCGGTTATGCCCGCAGGCGCGGTATTGTTGCCGCTCCGAAAGCAGATCGCTGGCATAAAAAGCCGACGGCAATGCTCGGCGGCGTGGCGATTTTCCTGGCAACTTTACTAATGTATGCACTGTTCGTGCCGAAAACCTCCGAATCTCTGGTAATTTTAGCGGGTAGTTCGTTTCTTTTTCTGGTCGGTTTAATTGATGATATTTTGCTTATCAAGCCGTATCAAAAACTCATCGGACAATTTATCGGAGTTGCGATTGTCGTCGGTTCCGGTTTGGTATTGCCGTGGACAAATTCGGACATTCTCAATATCGCCATTACTGCTTTTTGGCTCATCGGCATTACCAATGCGATAAATCTGTTAGACAATATGGACGGTTTGGCGGCGGGCATTGCCGCTATTGCCGCGTTTTCTCTGGCTATCGGTTTTAGCGCCGGCGGACAATCCACCGAACTTATTTTAATTTCGGTTTTTATCGGCGCATTGCTTGGATTTCTTATTTACAATTTCAATCCCGCTTCGATTTTTATGGGCGACTGCGGCTCGATGTTTGTCGGATTTTTTCTGGCGAGTTCGGTTCTGCTGACGCAGGTCGGCGGGCGTTCAAGAAGCGTGATTTCGGTTTTGGCAGTTCCCGCGCTAATTCTTTTTGTGCCGATTTTTGACACCACTTTTGTTACGGTTCTGCGAAAAATTTGGGGACGAAAGGCATCGCAGGGCGGACGCGACCATACTTCTCACCGGCTTGTCGCGCTCGGACTTTCGGAGCGCAACGCCGTTTTGATGCTTTATTGTCTAGCACTTCTGGCGGGCATAGTTTCGATATTTATTCGTGAACTTCCGGCAACTCAAAGTCTGGCAGTTATCGGTTTCTTCGTTATCGTCCTGACGATTATCGGCGTTTATTTGTCGAAAGTGAAAGTTTATGCAGAACAGGAAGAAGAACTTGCGCTGCAAAACCGCGCGTCATTCGGTTTTTTGCTCAATCTTTCACACAAACGCCGGGTTTTTGAAGTAATTTTGGATGCGGTTTTGATTACGCTTGCCTATTACAGTTCATATCTTTTGGTTTTCGGTTCGTTTGAAGAAAGCGCAAATTGGCTGCTGTTTATCAAATCGCTGCCGATTTTGATTGTCCTCAATCTTTTTTCATTTCTCGTCGTCGGCGTTTATCGCGGCATCTGGCGTTATACGAGCATCCAGGATTTCGTTACCTTTCTCAAAGGTGTAATGTTAGGCTCTATATTAAGTATTTTAGCAATTTTACTTTTGTATCGTTTTCAAAATTTTTCGCGCACGGTTTTTATGGTTAACAGCTTGCTGCTTTTTTCAGCAATAGCCGGAAGCCGAATGGCTTTTCGTTTTTTTCGACAACTTTTGCCAATGCCTATTTCTAAAGAAGGACGTAAGATATTGATTTACGGCGCGGGCGACGGCGGCGAAATGATTTTGCGCGAGTTAAAAAATAATCCCGATTGGAACTATCAGCCGGTTGGGTTTGTTGACGACGACCCGCTCAAAAAGGATAAAGTTATTCACGGATTTCGCGTTTTCGGCGGAAACGGTTCGCTTCCGGCGATTTGCCGCGAAAACGAGGTGCAGGAAATTTTAATTTCATTTCGCACAATTTCGCCCGAAAGACTCGGTGAAGTCAGGAAAATTTGTCAGGACGCGGACGTTGCTCTCAAACAAGCCTTGCTGAAAATCGAGCCGGTTGATTTTGAATAGATGTTTAAAGTGAAAAAGTGAAAAAGTGAAAAGGTGAAAAAGTGGAAAAGTGAAAAAGTGGAAAAGTGAAAAAGTGGAAAAGTGGAAAAGTGGAAAAGTTAACTTGCCATAACAAAAACCTGGATTGCGATTTGACCCATATCTATTTTTAAGTGCGGAGCATTTGCAGCGTTAGTCAAACGGTATCGGTTTTCGGAGTGTCCCGCCAACCTTTTCTTTTTTCCCTCTTAAACTTTTTCACCTTTTCACTTTTTCACTTTTTCACTTTTTCACTTTTCCCCCGTTGCAGTTTTGAATTATTCATTTTAGACTTTGGGCTGATGTCCGTTAAATCCTTTCAAATAAATTCTATTGCCCAACGCGCAGGATTAATTATCATCGGCTTGTGCTGCCTGATTTTTTTATTTTTTGCGCTGCAATGGTATTTTGGTAATTCGATTGCCACGCGAGCCGCTTATAAAGAAGTTGCTGAATTTGCCAATGATTTAGCTCCCGACGACCCGCAAGTTCATTATGCTTTAGCCGTTTTGAACGAAAAGACCTTTCTGCCTGATGATTTACAAAAATCTTTAGCCGAATACGAACAAGCAACTGCTCTTGCGCCGAACGACTATCGGGTTTGGCTTGCGCTCGGCAAGGCGCGGGAACGCACCGGCGACGCGGCGGGCGCGGAACTTGCGCTCAAAAAATCACTCGAACTCGCGCCGAATTACGCTCAAGTTCAATGGACGCTTGGAAACATTCTCCTGCGGCGGGGCAAAACTCAGGAAGCCTTTGCCGAGCTTCGCAAGGCGGCGGAAAGCGACGTCAAGTATGCAGTTCCGACAGTTTTAACGGCGGCGCAGTTTTTCGACGGCGACCTCGCGCAAATAAGGCAAAACATCGGTTCTTCCAGCCAAATAAATTTTGCTTTGACGACATTTTTAGCCAATCAAAAACGATTTGACGAAGCACTCGAGATTTGGAATTCGCTGCCTTCGGAGGAAAAGAAAACCGTTTTCAAAAAAAGCGGCGAGCAGTTTTTCAGAGAAATGCTCAATGTGGGAAAATATCGAAACGCTTTGCAGATCCAAAAACAAATATCCGAATCCGGGGCGGAATTTGCCGCGCTTGAAAAAGTTTCCAACGGAGGTTTTGAAGCCGATGTGAAAGCTACCAAATCCGGTATTTTTGAATGGCAAATCGCCGACGGGACTAAACCGCAAATCGGTTTCGACGACGCGCAAAAACACGACGGAACGCGAAGTTTGGTCATTATTTTCAATTCTTTAGACGGCAAGGAATTTCGTCAGGTTTCACAAATGATAGCAGTTGAAGCAAACAAAAAATATGTTTTTGAATTTTTTTACAAATCCGCTTTAAAGGCATCGTCAACGCTCAAATGGGAAGTTGTTAATGTTTCGGACGGAAAAATTTTGGCGGCGACGAGCGCAATCCCGAACGACGCGGATTGGACGAATCTGAAAACGGAATTTACGACTTTGGAAGACACGGAAGCCGTAACGCTGCGCCTCGCGCGTGATAATTGTCAATCGTCAATTTGTCCGATAGCGGGTAAAGTTTGGTTTGACGGTTTTGATTTGGTCAGCCGTTAAAAAATTGTCGAAAATTGAAACAACCGACTTTTTGACTAAGAAAAATGGACAAAATCGAAAAGAAACCGGAAGGAGAAATTTCAAATTCCGCCGAATTGGATGACGCGGCAATCGCGGATGAAACGCCTTCGCGCTTAAGCGGATTTGTCTTTTTTCTGCTCTGCGGAATGCCGGTTTTCTCAGCCATCGCTTTCGGCGCGGTTGACACTTGGGCGTTTGGTTTGCTTTCGCTTTTTTCCGGCTTTATCGTAATTTTTTGGTTGACCGACGCTTTTTTGAAAAAAGAATTACGCCTTAATCTAAGCCTTCTTCAAATACCTTTGTTAGGACTGATTTTAATTGGCTTAATCCAACTTTTGCCGCTTCGCCGCGCCGCTGTTTCCGGCGAATTGCTTTCCGTTCCGGCGGTTAGTTCCCTGTCGCTGGCTTCTTATCAAACACGGCTTGCCGTTGCTCAACTGATTATTTATTTCATCTTTTTAGCCGTTGCGCTTGTTTTTATCAATAGCCAAAAACGCCTGCAAAAAATTGTTTTGGTAATTATCATTTTCGGTTCGATGATGGCGTTTTTCGGTATTTTGCAGCGGCTTGCCAACCCCGAAGCAATTTACGGTTTGCGCCCCGCCGGTCAAGCTATTCCGTTTGCCTCATTTATCAATCAACATCATTTCGCCGCGTTTATGGAAATGACGATAGGCTTAACGCTCGCCGTTCTTCTCGGTAAATCAACAAAAAAAGACAAGCGATTTCTCCTGATTATTGCCGTCATTTTGATGGGAATTGCCATCGTGTTGACGGGTTCGCGCGGCGGAATGCTGAGTTTATTGGGCGTTGTCGGATTTATTATCATTTCAAATCTGCTTAACAAACAAAAAGACGAACATTCGACGGCGACGAATGAAAACAATTATCGCCGTAATTTTGCTTTAATTGCCGGTGGTTTAGCTTTGATTTTGGGCTTATTCGGCGCAGTTATATTGCTTGGCGGCGATGAATCGCTGATGCGCGGTATCGGTCTGCAAACCGGTCAGCAGGACATTTCCAACGGTAGAGGTCATTTTTGGCAAATTGCTCTGAAAATTTTCTTTGACTATCCGATTTTGGGAGCGGGACTTGATTCCTTTGGTACGGTTTTTACCCGTTATGACACTTGGAACGGAGTCTACCGTCTTGAACAAGCGCATAACGATTATCTGCAAATTTTGGCGGATGCCGGTATTTTGGGTTTTGTTTGTGTCGCGGCATTTATTTATTTGCTTTTCAAGCAAAGTCTGCAAACTATCGGGAAAACAACCGACCTTTTTCGGCGCGACGTTGCGATGGGCGCACTCGTCGGTTGTTTCGGTATTTTGCTTCACAGTTTCTTTGATTTCCCGCTCCGCACGCCGTCAAATGCGTTTTTCTTTCTAATTTTGACGGTTTTGGCAACGGTTTCAATCAACTATCCAAAATTGCACCGGCGAAGAAAATGATAAAATTTTAACCGCCTTCTAATTTGCTCCAACGAAATCTGTTCTGTTTTTATTTTGCATTCTGCTGACTCAGCAAGTTGGCGAAAAGACGATATGCGCCCGTAACGCCCGCCGGAAGTTGACGAAAGAACGCATACGAACAATAAATGTATTTGCCCTTGCCGATATTTGCGACAACCAAGCCGCCTTTATTTTCCGCTTCGCCGGCATCGTGCGCTTCGAGCAGCGGTTTATAATTTTGGTCGAATGTCGTGAAAGCGTAGAGATTTCTTTCCTGCACCCAACCCGTAAAATCCGCGTCGGTGATTCGATTCGGAAAATTAAAAATTGGATTATCCGGCTCTAAAATTGTAATTTTCGCGTTTTCGTCGGCGACTCTCGCGCCGGGTTTTGCAGGAAACGGCAGAAGATTTTCATAATCGGGACGTTGATACTGCACAATTAAATTCCCGCCGCCTTTCACATAATCAATCAATCTTTGATTGTTTGCAATTAAATCTTGGCGAACCTGAAAGGCGCGAATGCCAACGACAATCGTGTCGAATTTTGATAAATCGCCGTTCGTCAATTCCGTTTCACTTAAAAGTTCAACATTCAAATTCATTTGCCGAATCGCTTCGGGAACTTCGTCGCCGCTGCCCATAATATAACCGATTTTTGCGGGCGCGGTTTTTAAATCCAAAACCTTAATTTGCGTTTTCGCTTCGGTGTAAAAGCGATGCGTCTGGATGTGTGGATAAGCGATTTCGTTCATTGTTTGTGTGAAAGTTTCGCCGTTGGCATTCGCCTGTGCGCTAAGTTCAAAATCTCCGATTTTGAACTTAGCGGGAATGGTTACGTCGAACGCGACGGAAGTTTTTTCACCTTTGTTTTTGAAATTAAAATTTGCCGTCGCAGGCGAAACTTTTAATTCTTTCGGCACATTTAAACGCGCTTCACCGCCAATCGCCGATGAAGAATTATTCGTAAGGCTCAAAACGATTCGCCTTATTTGCGCTTTATCGCTCTGCGGAACAATCAATAAATCCTGGTCGAGATTCAGAGAAATTTTCGGCACGACATTCAAATCTCTGCGGACTTCGCCGCGAATGTCGTCGGCAAAACGATATTGAACAGGCTGTTTGAAATAAAATTCGGTTCCTTCAATTTCAAGTTTTGCATCTGCAAAAACAGTTGACGGTTGAAACGGTAAGTTTTGATTGTCGAACGGCGGCTGGACATTGAATAAATCGCCTTGTCTTTGTTTTTTCAACCAAAAGGGTTCGGTTGGTTTCGCTTCACGCCCAACTTTCACTGTGAAATAACTTGTTCGATTCGCATTTTCGCGCCTGAAAAAATTTTGATTCGTTTCTTTAGGCTCACTGATTTCGTATTCTGCCCAATCATCAGGTATTCGTAAACTAATACTTTTGATTTCGGCGTTAATGGTTTTCGGCAAGAAAACCTTAACCGTTATTAGAAAATTTTCATCGGGCGCGACGGTTTCACGATTGGCTAAAGCATCAATCCTGATGCCGCTTGCACGTTGAATCGCTTCGAAAAATTCTAAACCTTTCTGAGAAACGTCGGGTGTTGGATATGCGCCGCTTCGTTGAATTTTGCCGATGGCTTTCAATCCTTCGAGCAAAATCGGTATGATTTTCTGTGGATTGTTCGGCTCATACTCCTTTAAAGCTCGTTTAGCCGCAGTTGAAATTTTGGATAATTCCGCTTTTTCTTCATCTTCGGAAAACAAATTGGTTTTTTGCGTTGCTTTAATTCCCGTATCAATACTTGTATCAATTCCATCAAAAACGCTTTGTTCGTTTTCAACTTTCGGCACTTTACTCTCAACCAAATTCAAACCCGAAAATTGGTCGCCGCGAAGTTCCAAACCGCCTTGCTCCTGTGTTTTGTGTTGGCTTCTGCCTTCCATTGCAATTTCAAAATAACTTCGCCCAAGCAGAAAATCATATTCGCCCGTGTTAATTTTTAACGTCGGCTCGGCGGTCGAGCGAAAGCCCCGCGAAACATAAAACTTTAAAACCTGCCATGGCATTCCCGAATCTATACATTGATTCATATCGGCGGCGGCTTTCACCGCAAGCGGCGAAATGTAACCGGCGTATTGATGTTGCCCGTGTCCGTCGGCGGGCGTTCCCGAAAAACGCGAAATCACAACTAACGGGCGAAATCTGCGAATGGCGCGAACCGTATCGCATAAAATAACTTTCTCATTCCATTTTTGCTTTGCTTCTTCGAGCGTTTTGGAAAATCCGTAATCGTAAGCGCGTGTGAAAAACTGCTCTGCGCCGTCCAAGCGTCGGGCTTGCAAAAGTTCTTCGGTGCGAATCACGCCGAGCGATTCAAACAACTCCGAGCCGATAATGTTTTGCCCGCCGTCGCCGCGCGTCAGCGATAGATACGCGGTTCGCGCATTTTCGCCGCGAGCTAAATAGGCGAGCAAACCCGAATCTTCATCGTCGGGATGTGCGCCGATGTGCATCACGCTTTTTGTATTATTTAATCGTTTGAGAAGTTGTCCGAGTCCGATTGCGCCGTAATCATAAACAGGGCGAACTTGCGCTGAAGTTTCCGGCAAAGGCAGATAAAAAAAGTAAAAAGTAAAAAGTAAAAAGTAAAAAGTAAAAACGCAACGAGTGAAACTCAAGATTTTACTTTTGCCTTTTACCTTTTTACTTTTTACTTTAGAATCTGTGTTCATCTGTGGTTAATTTCTCTTTTTAAAGTTAATTTATTCAATCGGTTTTTGCCAATCGGCAGACGCGTCGAACCGTAGATTTTCAGAGGCAAATCCGCCGGATTTTTCCAAAACGGTTTCCGCCATCTGGATAACTTTTTCCGGTTTTCCGCACACGAAAAGTTCTTCAAAACTTTCGCCGAAAACTACGCCGAATTCAGGATTAGTTTTTCTTAACATTCGCGGAATTGATTTGTTTCGCGCCGCCCAAAATCCGTTTGCGCGTAAATAAAATTCCGCCAAAACCGCATAAAGCTCCGTCGCAGAAGCCGTCAATTCTTCCTTTGAGCGCGGCGCACGAATGTCGTCAACCAGATTTGTAATGTGATAACGAAGATTCGTTGTTTGCTCGGCTGTCAAATTTGGCGGATTTTTCAAAACTTCGTTTGCCAAACGCTTTAATTTTTCGGACAAATCGCTTTTGTGCGGAACTTCGATGCCTTCCGCAACCATTGCGGCAAGCGACGGAACGCCGCGTCTGGCATCCGACTCGAAAAAATAATTCAAAGTTTCGGGCGTGTGAACGAATGTTTCAATTGGCAAATCCTGAAAATAAAACGATTCGCGGAAAGAGTTCGGCAATTTCTTAAAAATCACGACAATATCTAAATCCGAAAACGGCGTTCCTTCCCCGCGAATGATTGAGCCGGAGAGAAAAGCGAATTCGGCGGACGGATATTTCGCCCGCAAAATTTCCTTTGTGATTTCGATAAGCTCGTCAAGCGACGGTTGCTTTTTCATTTCGGTCAAACGGAAATTCGCCGCGTTTGTAAGAACGCACAAAATAAATTATCAAACCGACAACAATCAGCACGGCGGCGTATTTTACTTCCTTCTGAAAATTCGGACGCATAAAAAGCACATACAAAAAACCGATGATTGCCACGAGCGCGGGAATCGGATAAAGCCACATCTTGAACGGTCGCGGGAAATCGGGTTTTGTTTGTCGCAAAATTATCACGCCGACGATTTGCGCTAAGAATTGAATGATGATGCGGATGACGACGAGCGCGGCAATCACGTCCAAAAGTTTTAAGAAACAAAACAGCGCGGCGATGCCGCCCATCACCAGCAGCGAAACGTATGGAAAGCGATGTTTCGGATGAACCTTTGAAAAAATCTTGAAATAATTTCCGTCCAAAGATGCTGCGTAAGGAACGCGCGAATAACCGAGTAACAGTGAAAAAACGGACGAGAACGCCGTCCACATAATCAGCAAAGTCGCAATCACGCCCGCCGTGCTTCCATAGATTCGCTCGATGAAAACCGAAATCACATAACGGCGCGCGTCGGAGTTGGCGGTTTCGCCGAATTCGCGCCACGGAATTACGCCGAGAATCGAGATGTTCATCACAATGTAAATCGCCGACACCGCGAGAATCGAAAGTATTATCGAACGCGGAATAGTTTTTTCGGGATTTTTCACTTCGCCCGCGAAAAAATTGACGTTGTAGTAACCCCAATAATCATAAACCGCGATGAGCAAAGCCGAACCTAAACCCAGGAAAAATTCGGGACGCAAAGTGAAAGCGTCCGGCGGAAAATCGAACGCGAGCGCGGGATTAAAATTCGTCAGACCGGCGAAGATAATCCAGACAATCGTCACCATCACGCCGAGCCACAGAAATTTTCCGAAGCGTTCGATAATCGTGATTTTCCGGTAAAGCAGAAAAACGCAGAACAAACAAACGCCGATGGCGACAAACGTGCCGAACGACGCGACGATGCTCGCGCTCAAATCACCGACGAGCGGAATCTGCAGGCTGAAATCTTTTTGGAAAAACGTCTGACTTAAATCGGGGAAAATATATGTGGCGTAAAGCGCAAAACCGAGACAGCCCGAAGCCATCGAAAGCGGCGCGGAAAACTGCAGTTGCCAGATAAACAAAAACGACATCAATCGCCCAAGCCGATTTTTGCCGTAAATTTCCTGCAAATAGTTGTAGGGTCCACCGGATTTCGGCATCGCCGCGCCGAGTTCCGCCCACACCAATCCGTCGCAAATCACGAGCAACGCGCCGAAAATCCAGCCCAACATCGCCTGCGGTCCGCCCATCGCGGCGATAATCAAAGGCATCGTGATAAACGGTCCGACCCCAATCATATCAATCATATTGAGCGTCGTCGCGCCCGATACGCCGACCGCACGAATAAGTTCGGGTTGTTCGGGCTGTTCGGGAATTTGATTTTCTTCAGTCATCAATCAAAAATCGTGTCCGGCAAAAAAACGAATCAATGAAACTTTTTATTTCATTCATAGCGACTTCTTCCGAGTTCCGACAGAATTTTGTCCGCGTCCAACAATGCCGCGCCGCTATCCAAATTTTTCCGTGAAAGCTCCAAAAGCGATTTTCCCAATTCCGTCTGTGGTTTTAGATTACGCAATTTCTTGTGCAATTCTTCGACTTCCGATGACGGCAAAACATTTTTCGGTTTTCTTTTTCCTTCAATCATAAAGCGACACCTCCGGTTTGTGATTTTGCGCCCAAAACCTTTTCATAAAATTTTATATACTGCGGAATGATAAGTTGCGAACCGTAACGCGAGATGGCTGACTCACGCGCTTTTGCGCCAAAAGCTGCGCGCATTTCTTCGTCGTTCAAAAATTTCATCACGTCGTTGCTCATTTTTTCCGTGTCGCCGATGTCGCTCAAAAATCCGGTTTCGCCGTCGGTGATGACTTCCGGGATGCCGCCGATGCGCGTGGCGATGACGGGAACTTCGCAGGCTTCGGCTTCGAGGGCGGCGAGTCCGAAAGATTCGAGTTCCGACGGCAGCAGAAAGACGTCCGCCACGCCGAGATAATCGGCGATGTTCGCCTGTTTGCCGACGAAGGCAATCGAATCTTTGACGTTTAACTGTTCGGCGCGGTAATTACAAGCCGAGCGTTCCGGTCCGTCACCGACCATAATCAAGCGGGCGTGTCCGCCTTTCGCTTTAACTTTCGCTAAAATTTCCACGCAGTCGAGCGGACGTTTAACGGCGCGGAAATTGGAAACGTGAACGAGAAGTTTTTCGCCGTCGGGAGCGAGTTCACCGCGCAGAGGCGATTCGGGCAGGCGTTTGTAATGACACGGACAGATAAAATTCGGAATCACTTCGATTTCGTCGAAGTCGAAAGTCTCAATCGTCGCTTGTTTCAAAAATCTCGAAACCGCCGTCACGCCGTCTGATTGTTGCAGGCCGTAGCGCGTAATCGGCAGATAAGGGAGGTCAGTGCCGAAGAGCGTAATATCAGTTCCGTGCAAAGTCGTAATCACTGGAACGTAGCGTTTTTGTTTGATTGATTCGCGGGCGAGAATCGCGCTGATTGAATGCGGAATGGCGTAATGAACGTGCAGCAAATCGAGTTTTTCCGCTCGCGCGACGGTCGCCATTTTCGTCGCCAGAGCTAAATCATACGGCTGATGTTCGAACAGCGGATAGCTCATCATCTCGACTTCGTGAAACCGCACGCGCTCGTTGAGTTCGGTCAAACGCGTCGGCAGCATCGAGGAAATAAAATGAACATTATGCCCGCGGATGGCGAGTTCGCGTCCCAATTCCGAACCAACAATTCCGCTTCCGCCGTAGGTTGGATAAACCGTTATTCCGATATTCATATTTATGAGAATAGTTGAGCGGCGAACGATTGAAAAGCAAAAAAATGTAAAATTATTGGAAAGTTTAAAAGTTCGATTGGCAGAAGCCGCGCAATTTCTTTACTTTTTCATTCGTCTGACGTAATAAACGACTCTGCCGCGGTCGTCGGTAAACAGAAACGAATCGGGTGAGATCTTCATCACGTCACACGGGCGACCGAAGGTGTTTCTGCCTTCGACAAAACCCGTGATGAAATCTTGCTGTCTATTATTTTCGCGCACCGTGACAATTTTATTACCGCGCCCGTCGTCCCGATTAGTCGAACCGTGCAGCGCGACGAGAAAGGAATTTTTGAGATCGGTTTCCGCTAGGTAAAACCAATCCTGACCTTTTACGTCTGTGTAAAAAGCGACGCTGTTCGGGTTTCGCAGGTTCGTCATAAACGGCACTACTTTGCCGAATTTTCCCAGCCTTGAATTCCACGCGTCGAGAATATAAACCGCGCCTTTTCGGTTGTCGCTTATATCGAAAAGGTCGGTCACAAAAATTCGTTTGTCGGGCGCGACGGCGAAAAGCCGGACGTGCTTCAAGTTTTCCGCCGCCGGAATGATTTTATAATTCGCGGGCAAATTTAGGTTGCATTCTCTGCCGTCTTTAAGCGAGGCTTTTTTTCGGGACCAGTTTAATTTGAGCGAAACCCGAAAAAGCGAAGATTGAAAACAGAAACAAAACTATTAACGATGCTTTCAAAAAGATTTCATACGCCTTGATGATGGTGAATAGTTGAGTCGTGTTCATTTCGCTTTATAAGTGTCAATTGCGCCATTTTTTCTTGAACTTCCCCTCTTTTCCCCTCCACCATTCGCGCCATTCTTCGATGGCTTTTTCTCTCGCTTCCGGCGAACTCGCCGGTTGGAAATTAAGTCATGTATTCGTCGCGTCACGCAAACACATTTCGGCGAAAAAGCGCGTTTGTAAATCTTTGCTTCGCAGCAAATCAATCAATTCGGATATGGAATTTTCGGCAAATTTTTTCCGTCTTTCTGCAAATTCCTCTTTTTTCACTTTTGCCTTTAACCTTTTTTCTTTTGTCTTAAAATCGTCCGCGCCGGTGCGCCGTCGCCCGTTCCGCCGACGATTTTCAGCGGCAGACAAATCAATTCATATTCGCCCGCCGCAATTTCGCGCAAATCAAGTCCTTCAATAATCACGACTTCTTTTTCGAGCAGCGTGATGTGCGTATCGAAAGTTTCCGCGCCGAATTTTTCCACCGATAAATAATCAATGCCGACGAGCTTGATGTTCAAATCAACCAACGCTTTCGCCGCGTCCGGCGCAATGTATGTAAAATCTTTGCGAAAGCCATGCGAGAAATCGTTCCAAAAATCCGAGTTGCGGGTTTTGAATAAAACGCGCTCTGCACCGTCGAGATTTTCGATGTGTTTGGCTTCAATCGCCATTACGCTTTTGTCAATCTCGACGACGCGGCATTTGCCGGTGAGTCTTTCTAATTCTAATTCGTGAACCCGCCGCGAGCCTTCGATAAAATGATTCGGCGCGTCAACGTGCGTCGCCGTGTGAATGCCGCAGCAGAGGCGCGAAACATTCGCCGCATCGCCCCGCGCAATCGCGTTGGCGGATGTAATTTCAACATTCGGGTCGCCTTCGTAAACGGGCGTATTCTCGCTGATGACAACGGTCACGTCGTAAATCTTCATATAAATCGTATAAAGACAATAGCCGCAAAAAGGCGCAAAAATCACAAAAGATAAATTACTCTTTTGGTTTGAATAATTTTTGCGCCTTTTGTGCCTTTTTGCGGCTATCCTTCGCTTACTTTTTTCGCTTCGCCGGTTTGCTCGTCTTTCCGCGAAAAGAACATATCCAAAATCAGCAACCCCGCGCCGACGCAGATTGCCATATCCGCCACGTTAAAAGTCGGGTAGTGCCAGTTGCCGAACTGCACGTCAATAAAATCAACGACGAAACCGAGCCGCAGACGGTCGGTGACGTTTCCCAAAATTCCCGCCAGCAATAACGCCAACGCGCCGAGCAGACGGTCGTGGGAACGCGGCACGCGCCAGAAATAATACAGCGCCAAAATCGCCGCCACGATTGCTACCGCCGACAAACCCCAGCGTCCCGCGTCGCCGTGATTGTCCAGAAAGCTGAACGCCACGCCCGTATTTTGCGCGTAGGCGAAATTAAGAAAACCCGGAATGACC
>JBPCPU010000071.1:0-38599 GCA_050998795.1 Pyrinomonadaceae bacterium | reverse complement strand
AACGCTCGAAGGTTTTTATTCAAAAAATCTTTCGGGTTTTTACTTTTTAAATCTCCTCAGCGCAAAAAAGTCTTCATCTGCAAATCTTTTCCGTCGGTTGAAATCGAAACCGTACCGCGCATTCCAGTCGTTACAATTTTCGCGCCCGAATTTGTCCATCTTTCCAAAACTTCTTTGTGTGGATGTCCAAAAGGCGATTCGCGCCCAACGGGAATCACGACAAGTTTGGCGCGTGTCGCTTCGATAAATCCTTGCGTCGAAGAAGTTCGACTGCCGTGATGCGCGGCTTTTACAACGTCCGCTTGCAAAAACTCGGGCGCGTTTAGCAAATTGCTTTCAGTTTCTTTTTCGATGTCGCCCGTCAGCAGAATTTTCCTTTCGCCGTAAATCACGCGCAAAACGACGGAATGATTGTTGTCGGAAACCGCGTCGGGTGAATCGTCTTTTTCGGGATAAAGAACTTCGATTCGCGTCGCGTCAAAATTTAAAATATCGCCGCGTGAAATTTTTATAATCGGAACATCGCGTCTTTGTAAAATCTCGAAAAGCGCAGCAAACTCGGCGTTTTGCAAAGGCGTTCTGCCAAACAGCGCGGTCCGAACTTTGAAATTTTTGGCAACATCCGAAAGTCCTTGAATATGGTCGGCATCGGCGTGTGTCGCCAAAATATAATCAATCTGCGAATAGCCTTTTTTCCACAAAAACGCGGAAACAATCGTTTCGCCGACGCTGTTTGTGTCAGGTTCAAAAAGTTCGGGTTCATCTGCATATTCGTTTTGAACATAAATTTGGCTGAAACTGCCTTTACCGCCGCCGTCAACCAACAAAGCTTCGCCGTTCGGAAATGTTATCAAAGCCGCGTCGCCTTGCCCGACATCGAGAAAATCTATGTGCAGTCTGCCGTCTAATCTCGGTGCGCTAAACGGATGAAAAATTAGCAAAGCCGCCAAAACAACCAAAAAACTCGCCGAAACACGAATTAAAAACCTGAAACTTGAAACCTGAAACTCGGAACTCAGAGAAGACGGTTTCCACTGATTTAAAAGAATTGTCAAAAAGAGAAGCGGCGCGAAATATAACAAATAAACCGCTTTCATCGCGCCCGCATAATGCGGGACTCTGACCGATGCCCAATCGTTTGCGCTCAGAATCTGTGGAATGGAAAGCATCAGCCAATTGAAAAACTCCGTCAATCTAATAAACGGAAAAGCCGCCACATCGCTGATTTGAGCAAAGAAAACCGCGACGACTGCCGCGAAACTTTCCAGCGAAATCGTTATTCCAACCCACAGATTGAGAAAAATCGAGGCGAACGAAACACGATGAAAATAAATAACCAAAAGCGGCAAAAGACACATCTGCACAATCAGCGAAACTAAAATCGCTTCAAAAATATAACGCAACGGATTTTGCAAATTTCTTTTTTCAGTCCATTTCAGATGCGGCAATTTAAACAGTTTCGCCGTCCACAAATTGCGCTTATTTTCTATTTTCCAAACTTCGTCGCGCCAATAAAGCGTTTCGCAAAATCTTCGCAGCCGTTTTGAAACATTCGGTGGAAAAGGCGTTTCGGCGGACGGCGACCAAGTTCCGATAGCGCGTAAATTTTCAATCAACGGAAAAGCTATCGCCACAATCGCGCCGACGCTGACAAAAGTGAGTTGAAACGACGATGTAAAAATGTCGTTTGGTCGCCAAACCAGCAAAATTAGAGCGCAAAAACCAAAAGCATTTAACAGCGTTCCGCTGCGATAAATCACTTGCGAAAAAAGCAAAATCGTGAACATTATCGTCGCGCGAACAACCGGCACATCCGCGCCGACGGCGATTGAATATGACCACAAAAAAAGGCTGGCAATGATAAATTGCGACAATCTTTTGTTGGTAAAAAATCTGATAAAAAGAAGCGTCAGACCGCCGATAAACGTAATGTGCAAACCTGAAATAACCAGAACGTGAAACGTGCCGCCGGCGCGGAAAACCTCCGCCGTGTTTTTGTCCAAAAAATGTTGATTGCCGAGCAATGACGCGATTAAAACGCCCGCCGTCGAAATATTAAACTTGTCCCGAAAATCAACTATCAAATTTTGTCGGCGTTCATAAATCCACGCCAGCGGCGCAAAAGTTTTTGTGTCTGCGATTTTTTCGACGAGAAGCGAACTTTTTATAACCGCGACGGCATCAATCTGTCTTTGGTCGAGCAGTTCTTTGTGCGAAATAACGCCGGCATTCAAAAAATTATCTTCGCGCCGAAGTTGGCAAGCGACGCGAATCCGCGAACCATAGTTCAGATTTAATTGTTCATATTCTTGTTCGATTTGTTCTTCTCGAACCGGCGCGAACAGCCGGACATTTCCCGTTGCTTTTATTTCCGAATCTTTATAAATTGCTTTTTCGGTTTTGAGAATTAAAAAAAATCCGCCGACGGCGAGTTCCGGTTTACCCCGCAAAACGCCTTCGATTTCGATTGGGTCGCCCGACTTTATTTGGTTTGTGTCGTAAAGTCTTTTTAACCGATTCGGCGCAACCAAGTTGTTTTCGACGCTCAAACATAAACCGCCAACCGCGACGAACGCTATGGAAAGAAACATCAAAGCAAATTTTCGGGTTTGAAATACAGCCGTCAGAGTTGCGAAAACAAGACAACCTGCGAGAAGAATTTTCCAATTTATGACAAAAAAATGCGCCGCTAAAATGCCAAGCGCAAAACAAATAGCCAACCAAAGCAACGGATAAAGTGTGAAGTTTGAAGATGAATTTTTTGAGTTTGCGACAGACATTATTTAATTTAATTGTTCGGACAGTTTAGTTGAAAAAGGTGATTATTTTTATCAAAGTCAGATAACAGACTGAGTTTGATAAAAAGATTTTTCTGTCAAATAGTTTATAGAGTAGAGTGTAAAGTTTATAGTTATCGCGCCCAAACTATAAAATTTACACTCTACTCTATAAACTATTTTGCAAAAAAAATCATAAAAAAACTGTCCGAAATATTGTTGATTTGCTGTCAATGGAGATAAAGTTTTGTCAGATTATCATAAAATTACTCAATTTTAATAAAACTTCTCATTTCCCGAAAACGCTTGTCGCTGATGCGGCGGACGAGAAGCAAATGTTCGGGTTTGCGAAATCTGCCGTATTTTTCACGATACTCAATAATATTTTTGGCTGTTTGTAAGCCGATGTTGGGCAGTTTTTCGAGGTCGGCGACGGAAGCCGTGTTGATATTTATTGCATTTTCAGTAACTTGAACTCGATTTTGGATAGGCAAAACTTGTTGTGCTTCTTTTGGCTGGCTACATCCAAGCAAAAAACAACCGATTACTAAAAGCAAAAGTTTAATTAGAAAATCGCAACTGTTGAAATAATAAAGTTTGTGATTTCGCATAAATTATTGCATATTGAATGTGCAGAATGCTAAAAGTTGTTTGAAAATCAGCATTTAAGTTTGTGAAAAAGCAGTTTTCCACAGGTTTTTCCACCGACATTGTGGAAAACTTTTAGGTAGAAAAGTCAAAAAATTTCCCGCAAAGGCACAGAGAATTGTAAAGTGAAAAAGTTTAAAAGTGAAAAAGTGAAAAAGCTAGATTGAATAACATTAACCAACTTTTTCCCCTTTTCACTTTTTCCCCTTTTCACTTTATAACTCTCTACCTTCTTCGGCTTCCTGCAAATCGTCGTAAGCCTTTTGCAAAATCGGTCGGGCGCGTTTGCTTCCGTCCATTTCGCCGATGTAGCCTTCGTGAGCCATCGCGTCTAAAATTGCGGCGGCACGACCGTAACCGATGCGTAAATGACGCTGCAAAAGTGAAGTCGAGGCACTTTTTGAACTGACAACCGTGCGAAGCGCGTCAACGAATAAAACATCTTTTCTGCCCGGAAGGTCGCCCGAATCATCAATTTCTTCTTCGGATTTCGTGATGGTCGAATCGTATTCGGGATTTCCTTGCGCTTTGATGTGTTCGACGATTTTGGCAATTTCTTTTTCGTCAACAAATGCGCCGTGAACACGGACGATTTGCGATGTCGCGGGTGGCAGAAAGAGCATATCGCCTTTGCCTAATAAACTTTCCGCGCCGTTGCCGTCAATAATTGTGCGCGAGTCTATTTTTGACGAAACACGAAAAGAAATTCTGGCGGGAAAATTCGCTTTAATCAAACCTGTAATCACATCAACCGAAGGTCTCTGCGTCGCTAGAACAAGATGAATGCCGACGGCGCGAGCCATTTGCGCGAGCCGCGTGATTGATTCTTCGACTTCTTTGCCCGAAACCATCATTAAATCTGCCAGTTCATCAATAATAATCACGATATATGGAAGCGGTTTGAAGGGTTCGCCGTTGTCGTCAAATTCTTCGTTGGCGTTACATTTTTTTACTTCCGTGTTGAAACCGTCAATGTTTCTCACGCCCCAACCGGCAAGGTCTTTGTAACGCTTTTCCATCTCTGAAACCGCCCATTTGAGCGAAATCGCGGCGCGTTTCGGGTCGGTAATAATCGGTGTTGCAAGATGTGGAATATCGGCGTAAAGTCCGAGTTCGAGGCGTTTCGGGTCAACCATTATGAATTTTACTTCGTCAGGTTTCGCCTTATACAAAATCGAAACGACGAGCGTATTGACGCCGACGGATTTTCCCGCGCCGGTCGCGCCCGCGATAAGAAGATGCGGCATCTTGGCGAGGTCGGCGACGTAATTTAAACCGTCAATCGTTTTGCCTAAAGCCAAAGTTAAAAGCGATTTCGAATCACGGAATTTTTTCGATTCGATAACTTCGCGCAGAAAAATCGTTTCGCGTTCTCTGTTCGGAACTTCGATGCCGACAAACGCCTTGCCGGGAATTCTTTCGATGCGGATTGATTCCGATTTTAGCGCAAGACATAAATCGTCGGACAAACTCGTTACACGGGAATACTTTACGCCCGGGTCGGGTTTAAATTCGTAAGTCGTTACGACCGGACCTTGACAAATGTGCATCACGCGCCCGGTTACATTGAATTCTTTGGTTTTGTCGGTCAATTCCTGCGCGATTGAGAGCAATTCTTCGTCTTTTTGTTCAATGCGCGGCGGCGGCGGCGTTAAAAATTCGGCTTCGGGCAAAATATAATCGTTAAAGTTGGTTTTCTTAGCAGGTTTTTCCTGTGGTTTATCATCAAACTCTTCCAGCAAATCCGCATCCAATTCGCCGGTATTTTGAATTGGCGTAATCGGAATTTTTTCGGCTTCGGAAAATATATCAGGAGTTTCACTTTCAAAATCTTTTCTGGTTTCTTCAATCGTCGGCAGTATATTTTCGACTTTTTTATCTGAAGGTTTGTTTATCGCCTCACTGTTTTCACTATTCTTTTTTTCTCCGACAATTACAGAAGTTTCAGCAACTGCTTCGGAAGTTTTATTCCAACGCTTGAAAACAGAGGAAAATTTGTCGGCAACACTTTTCTTTTCTTCTTTTACATCAGCAGAAACGATTTTGCCTGCTGAAATAGTCGGGTTTTTCTCTTTGAAATTTTCGTTTCGTGCTTCATTAAGTTTTTCCAAACGCGCCGAAGCCGCTTGCTTTACTTTGCGTTGTTCGCGCCATTTATTCAATCGTTCGTCAAAATGGACGCGGAAATTTTCCCAAGCCAGACGAAAATTGCCAAAAAAAGAATCCAGCGAGAGATTTGTAATCAACAAAACGGAAGCCGCAAAAATTGCCGACAACAAAATTCCCGTGCCGATATTGCCAAGTAGCCGGGTTAAATTTCGTTCAAAAAACGCGCCCAATATTCCGCCGTAAAATCCTAAAAGTTCTGCCAAACCCGAAACGGAAACGACAAAAAGTATATACCCGATAACACGGCTAATCGAAACGCGCAATTCTTCAGAACGAAAAAATCGCCACGCAATCAAAATCATCAAAGCGGGCAGAAAATAAGCCGTTAAACCAATAGTTTGAAACAACAGGTCGGCGATAACCGAACCGGCTGTGCCGACCCAATTGTGCGTCTTTTGTGAACTGCTGGTATTAAGCGACCAATCATTCGGACTATAAGTAACAAGGCTCAAAAAAATCAAGACCGTTAACGCCAATAAAACAATGGCGATTATCTCATTGCTTCTCGAATGAGTTTTTGAGGCTGCTTGTTTCTCCACTTCAGTTGCCATTTTTATAAAATTCCAGATTCCAAATTCCAAATTTCAAATTAAAATGCAAGTTCCATTATGGAATCTGGAATCTGAATTCATTGTCCGCCTTTTTTAAACAATAAAAATTCTTTGATAAACTCGTCAATATCGCCGTCTAAAACCGCTTCGACATCGCTTTGTTCAAACTTTGTTCGCGTGTCTTTAACCAATTGATACGGATGTAGAACGTAATTGCGAATCTGCGAGCCGAAAGAAATATCCTGCTTGGTCGCTTCAAGTTCGGCTGAATCGGCTTGGCGTTTTTCAAGTTCGAGTTCGTAAAGTTTCGAGCGCAAAACCTGCATTGCCACGGCACGATTTTGAATTTGCGAACGCTGATTTTGGCACGTTACGACAATGTTCGTCGGCAAATGCGTAATTCTCACTGCCGAATCCGTCACATTAACGTGCTGACCGCCCGCGCCGGACGAGCGATATGTGTCAATTCGCAAATCCTTGTCATTTATTTCAACTTCGATGTTTTCGTCAATTTCCGGCGAAACAAACATCGAAGCAAAGGATGTTTCACGGCTTCCGCCCGAATTAAACGGCGAAATCCGCACGAGGCGATGAACGCCTGCTTCACACGACATCAAGCCGTAAGCGTATTCGCCTTCGACGCGAAATGTCGCGCTTTTCAAACCGGCTTCACTTCCCGACTGCTCATCCAAAATTTCAACTTTGAAACCTTTGCGTTCCGCCCAGCGCAGATACATTCTAAGAAGCATCTGCGCCCAATCCTGCGCGTCCGTGCCGCCTGCGCCCGACTGAATCGAGCAAATCGCATTATTCGCGTCCGTTTCGCCGGACAATAACGCTTCGGTCTGCGCCCGGTCAACTTCGCTTTCAATTCTGACAATTAAATCGCTTAATTCATTGGCGGAATCTTTGTCGGTTTCAGCAAATTCAAACAACACTTCGGCATCGGAAACGGCATTTTCAAATTTTTCCTGACTTCCCAATGCGCGTTCAATCCGGCTTCGTTCCTGCACAATTTTTTGCGCCTTTTCCGAATCGTTCCAAAAATCAGAGTCGGAAATCTGCTTTTCTAATTCTTCGAGTTTGGCGCGTTTAGCAGGCGCGTCAAAGAAACCTCCCAAGTTGTGTAACTTTCTCTTTTATTTCTTCGTATTTTGTCTGTAAATCTAATAACTCCATAATTTTTATTGCCACAAAAATGCACAGAATACGCAAAAATAGTTTTGTGTTTTTGCGCTTTTTTGCGGCTATCTATCTTTTCTTCCAAAAACAAATTGATAATAAAGCCAAACTCACCAGAGAACAAAGCCACGCACACCAATCGCCGTATTCTACGTAGAAAGTTTGGTTTCCATCAGATTTTGAAATCGTCCAAATGCGTGTGTCTTCCGTATAAGGTTTCGCCGCGTCCGAAACTTCGCCGCGTTCATTGATATAAGCCGTAATTCCGACATTTGTAACGCGCAAAACGGGACGATTTGTTTCAACAGCGCGAAAAACCGCGTTTGCCAGATGCTGCCGCAGAACAGGCGTTTCGCCCAAATAGCCGTCGTTGGTCATTTCAATCAAAACATCCGCGCCGTTTTTGACAAATTCGCGCGAAAGCGACGGAAAATGTGATTCAAAACAAATCATCACACCGCCTTTTGCATCGCCGAACGGCAGTAAATTATATTTATCACCGATTTCAAAATTGCCAACCATCGTCGGCACAAATTGCGCCAACGGTTCAGGCACAGGCACGTATTCACCAAACGGCACGAGATGAATTTTATCATATTGACCGATTTTATTTCCTTGCGAGTCAATCATCACGGCTGAGTTATATAAATTTGTGCCATTTATATTCGGCTGTGCAGAGTTAAACAGCACGGAAACATTGTTTCTCACCGCAAAATCTCTGATAAAGGCTTGAAATTCGCGGTCGCTTTCGTATAAAAAATTCATCGGCGATTCGGGAAAGATAACAATTGTGCTTTGTTCTTCGTCATTTGTTCTTTGCTTCTTGAGTTTTTGCAAAGCGTTTTCCGCAAGTCCGACATGGCGTTGGCGTAGTTTTTCCCATTCTCCAAACTTTAAACCGCTCATCGGCACATTTGGTTGAACGGCAATAATGACGGTTTCATTTCTTTCGCTCACAATGTCTGAAGAACTAAAATTTGGAAAGAATGCGAAAGGAAAAACTAAAAGTGAAATTAACAATGCAAAAAAAACGCTGTTTTTTGCATAACTTGAATTATTAAACGGACTATTTTTCGCTAAAAATGTGGGAATAATACTAAAACAAATAATTGTAAAAATGCTGTTAAAAGTGCAAAGCCAGAAGCCGGTTAAATAAATCCCGCCATATTGAGCATTTTGAACCGTTTGAAATAAATTATTTGTGAACGCTTGCGAATAACCAATTGCGTTCCAATTATTCCCCGTCAAATTAAATCTCAAAAACTCCGTCGCCGTCCACAAAAAGGGCGCAGATAAAATCGCGTAAGTTCCAAGTCGTTTCAAAAGCAAAGAAAATACTGCGCTGAAAATTGCGGTAAAAATTCCGGCAACTAAAGTTACGCCAAAAAATAAAAGATATGCAATAACAGTTGGAACGCCGCCGTAAGTTATCGGCGCAAACGTCAGCCACCAGCAAGTTCCGAAAAAGAAACAAATTCCGAAAATCCAACCCAGAACAAACGATTTTACCGCCGATTCCTTTTCGCGTTCGATTGCATAAAACAAAGGAATCAGCGCAAACCACGCCAAAAACCACAAATCGAAATCGGGAAACGCGAGAATTAAAAGGATTGCGGAAAGTAAAGCTAAAAGCGAATTTGCCAATGAGGGGAATTTAACTTTTGCGGCGGAAAACTTCATAGCCTCATTTTAACAAAAAACCGTGTGAGTTGTGAGTCCGTAAATTATTTTGATTAGATTATTTCGGCAATGTAATTCAAATTGAAAGACTTTCATTCAAACTGAACGGTCAGATTGAACTAACAATCAAAAAATGTCACCTGAGAGATGACGAATTTTGTCATTTGGTCAAGAAAAACTTTTTCTTAATGTCAAAGTGAAATGTTTAGTTTGAAAGTAGACAAAAAGGTTATTTCAAATTGAACGAATTAGGCTGTTTTATTAAAATGCTGAAATAAAAGGGTTTTAAAGCAGGAGAGCCTGGTCGGTTTCGACCAGGCTCGTAATAGGAAAGATTACTGAAGGAACGCTCGGAAGGTGGTCAAGTGCAGTGGCAAACTGCGCTCGGAGAAGAGTTGGCGGCGGGGTCTTATTAAATTTAATAAGCTAGCCACTCTTGCGTATTGCACATAGTGTGCCATAACTCGATTTCGGATTTCGGATTTCGGATTTCGGATTCCAAAATCCAACAAATATCGAACTAAAAATAAATGTAAGACCAAAATTCACAGTCAAAAATCAATTAATTTTGAACTTTGACTCTCAAATTTCAAACCAAAAGTTACACTATTTGCGACATTCAAACAAAAAGCTAAAGACTAGAATAAATTATTCTGAATTTTTGCCTTTTTCTTTTACTTTTTTCCTTATTTTCCGCACCGTTCAACTTGACGCTGCAAGCCGGAGGCATCTTGATTTTCTGCGTCAATCACTAAAGCCGAAGCCGTATAATTTTTTGCTTGCAGACAATCGCCTTTTTCCAAATAAATTTTTCCAAGCGCAATATGTGCATTAATTAAACGGTTATCCCAAAAAAGCGCAGTTTTAAAACTACTGACGGCTTGCTCTAAATCGCCGCGTCGCAGATGAATGTTGCCAAGCAAAAGATATGCTTCCGCGCTCATCGGTTCGCTTACTAAAACTTTCCGCAAAATCGCCATTGCCTCGTCGTCGCTGCCGTTTTTGTAAAGTGTGCGGGCTTGCGCCAATAAATTCTCGGTTTCGCTTTGCGGCGTTTGAGTTGGCGTCGCCTGTTTTTTGATTAAAACAACGCTGACGAAATCCTTACGCGGCGGCTGCACGATACGCAAATTTATTCCGTCAATTTTTGAATTCTTCCAATCGCTTTCGAGTTTGGCGTATTTGTTATTTTCGGACAAAAACCGTCGTGCCTGATTATCAAAATCAGCGGCGGAAGCATCTTCGACTTTTTCCAAAGACTTGGCGAGAATAAAATAGGCTTCGCCGTCGCGCGAGTTACTTGCCAAAACGGGACGCAGTTCTTTTGCGGATCCGGCATAATTATTGTTTAAAAATAATGCGAAACCATAATTAAAACGCGAGTTTGATTCGTCGGGCGCGGATTCCGCCGCTTTCTTTAAAAATTCGAGTCCTTCAGCTAACAGCGCGTCGGATTTACCTTTATTTTTCTTTTCGGCAATCGAGGCTTGCACGGCAATCGCGCCAATCGTGTTATAAACGCTTGTCAATTTCAAATCTTCCGCCAACGGTCGCAAAACGGCGAGTGCCTGTTCGTAATTATTTTGCTGCCACTGAATCAAGCCTGTATAAAATGCTGATTCGGCATATTGCGGGCTTTCCTGCGGAACACGCGAAAAATACTCAATCGCCTCGTTATACTTTTTCTGATTCAAATAAAAATGTCCGAATTCGAGCGCGACACTGGCGTAAATTGCACCGTCTTTTACTTCCGCAAAAATTCGCATCGCGTTTTTGAAGTAATTTTCGCGGGTTTGCATCTCGGTTTCAGGTGTCAGCAAACCTTTGATATATGCTTCAAAAGCCCGCGCCGGAACTTTGTTTGCCCTTTCAATAAACTCATTTTGTGAAAACGGCAAGGCTTTATCGCGTTGATAAAGAATTTGATAAGCAACTTGTCCTTCGACGGTTTGCAGATTTCCCAGCGCGTCATTTAGCTTAATATCACGAACGACCCGTTTGCCGTCGGGAAACTCTTCGCTCAAAAATCTGCCCTCGTTGACGCGAATAATTTTTGCAGTTACTTCAACGGTTGCCGCAATATCGCCTTGTGCGGGAACGATATTATATTTTCCGGCAATCAATAATGTCGCTTTGGCTTCCCGCGCCAGTTTCAGCGAAGTCGCCAAACTCGGCAAAACCGTTAAAGGAACACGCAGACGCTGTTGAATAATTTTGCGCTCCTCATTAGAAACAACATTCAGAGTCGGAACTTTCAGCAACTCCGACAGCGAATCGGCAAGACTCTCTCCGACCCAATTAAATTCCGCTTTGTTTGAAGTATTTTCAAAAGGCAAAATCATCACTGTATCAGCATTATTATTGACCGTTTGCGCGTGGATTGAGAAAAAAGCAATTGATATTAAAACGAAACTGTAAAAAAATTTTCTAAACATAATTCTCTCCAAAAGCAAAAAATTCGCTTCAGTGTGCAAGCGAATGGGTTTAACAAGTCTGATGCGGATTGTTGAAAAAAAGATGGTAGTCTGTACGGGATTTGAACCCGTGTCGCCGCCGTGAAAGGGCGGTGTCCTAGACCCCTAGACGAACAGACCACAAAAGCGGATTGTCATGAAAAACTACGAAAAAAGTTTCAAATACAAAAATCACTCTTCAAATATCACGCTCTCAACCGATAACGAAGAAAGTAGAATAACGCAAGGTTTTTTCTCTGTCAAACGGGAAAAAGTGATAGGTGATAAGTGATAACTGATAAGTAATAACTGGGGAAAGGTAAATCGTTAATTGAAGTGTAAATAATTTTTTACCTATCACCTATCACTTATCACCTATCACTTTTTCCCCTCTGTGTTAAAATCTTTTTTTTCCAATAAAAAATTATGTCGCCAGAAAACTTAAAACGGGTCTTTTTAATTGATACGATGTCGCATATTTTCCGTGCATTTTTCGCGCCGATGGGAATGCGCCAGGAGCCTCTGCGAAACAGTAAAGGACAGGTTACGCAGGCTGTTTTCGTCTTTACGAATATGCTGCGGAAACTTCTTAATGATGAGAAACCCGATTATGTTGCCGCCGTTTTTGACACCGCCGAAAAGACTTTTCGCCACGATAATTTTGCCGCATATAAGGCAAACCGCGATGCGATGCCGGATGATTTATCTTCGCAAATGCCGTATATTATCAAGGTTTGCGAAGCCTTCGACGTTCCGATTTTGAAAATTGGCGGTTTTGAAGCCGATGATTTAATCGGAACTCTGGCAAATAAAGTTCAGGCAAAAGGGATGCAAGCCGTCATCGTTTCCAACGACAAGGATTTGTGCCAACTCGTGCGCGACCCGTTGATTGTTTGTCTGCGGCAAAATTCGCAGAACATCAAACGCAAAGTTGCCGTTCCGCCGATTGAATGGTGCGACGAAGCGTGGGTGAAAAATAAATTCGGTCTGCCGCCGACAAAAATTATTGACCTTCTCGGTTTGATGGGCGACGCGATTGACAATATTCCGGGTGCGCCCGGCATCGGTGAAAAAGGCGCGTTGAAGTTAATTTTGGAATTTGGTTCGGCGGAAGAAGCAATGGCAAATGCCGAAAAAGTTACGCACAAAACTTACCGCGAAAGCCTGCTGAATAATCAGGATTTGATTCGCCAATCGCTCGAACTTGCAACGGTTGACACCAAAGTTCCGATTGAACTCGATTTGGACGCGCTCAAACATAACGCTCCGAATCGCCCGTTGGCTTACGCGCTTTTCCGCGAATTGGAATTTACCGCCTTGACGCGCGAATTTGCCGATTCCGCGCCGCTTTTTGACGGCATCGGCGCGCCTGTCGTCGAAACCGAAAGACGTTATCACTTAATTAAATCCCGCGCGGATTTAGACAAATTGATTCGCCGTCTGTGGGAAACCGAGCATTGGAGTTTTTTAGTTGACGATTCAAATTCCGGCGTGAAAGCCGATTCTTATGCAAAAAAGCCGCCGCTTGGTGTGGCGATTGCAACCGGCGCGGGTGCAAGTTTGTATATTGATTTAGAGAATTTTGCCGAAGGACGCGAGGAAGCAATAACTTCGCTGCGGGATATTTTATCAAACGGTTTTTTGGAAAAAGTAACGCACGATTATAAATGTAATCTCGCGGTTTTGGGAAAAATCGGTATTGTGCCGGAAGCAGTCGAAGACGACACAATGATTGCGGCATATCTGCTTGATTCGAGCCGTCCGAAATATGATTTGGCAACGCTCGCGCAACTGAATCTCGGTCAGGAAATCGCCGTCGAAATTCCCGAAGGCTGGACTGAATCGCAATATCGCACAACGGAACGCGCCGATTTTACCTTTCAACTCGCGCCGCTTTTGCGAAAGAAAATCGAAGAAGACGGGCTTGAAGAAATTTACACGAAAATCGAAATGCCGCTTGTGCCGCTTCTTTTTGAGATGGAAATAGCGGGCTTGAAGGTTGATGTCAACGCTTTGAAAGGCTTTTCCGATTTCATCTCAACCGAACTCGAAGGTTTGAGCGAAAAGATTTTTGCCATTTCGGGACGCGAATTTAATATCGCTTCGCCCAAACAAGTCGGCGAAATTTTGCAGGAATTGAACATCGCCGGAGTAAAAAAAACTGCGACCGGACAAGTTTCAACCGGCAAAGATATTTTGCTCGAACTCGCCGAAAAATATGAAATCGCGCAGTTGATTATTGATTACCGCGAACTCGATAAATTAAAAGCGACCTACGCCGACGCTTTGCCGAAATTAATTGACGACGACGGGCGCATTCACGGGAATTTGAATCAGACGGTAACAACAACCGGAAGGCTTTCGTCGAGCGACCCGAATCTGCAAAACATTCCAATCAGAACCGAACTCGGTCAGCAAATCCGCCGCGCATTTATTCCCGAAAAAGGTAAAAAGCTGATTTCCGCCGATTATTCGCAACTCGAACTGCGGCTTTTGGCGCACATCACGCGCGACGAAAGGATGCTCGAAGCGTTTCAAAACGGCGAAGACATTCACGCGCAAACGGCGAAACTCGTTTTTAATGCCAAAGACGAAAAAGATTTGAAAGAAAAACGCCGCCTCGCAAAAATCGTCAATTTTGCGATTGCCTACGCCGTCGAAGCCTACGGACTTTCACAGCGCGTCGGGCTTTCACGCGCCGAAGCAAAAAAGGTTATCGAAGATTATTACGAAACTTACAAAGGCGTCAAAAAATTTATGGAAGAAACGCCGGAAATCGCCAAAGAGCAAGGTTATGTTTCTTCGATTTACGGCAGACGGCGTTATATTCCTTCAATCAATGACCGCAATCATAACGTGCGTTCACGCGCCGAACGCGAAGCTATCAATATGCCGATTCAGGCAACGGCGAGCGATATTGTCAAAATGGCAATGCTCAAAGTTGACGATGCTTTGCGCCGCGAAGGTTTGAAAACAAAGATGATTATGCAGGTTCACGACGAACTTCTGCTTGAATCGCCTGACGATGAAGTCGAAAAGGCAATGGAAATTGTCAAACGCGAGATGGAAAATGCCGTCGAAATTGATGTTCCTTTGACAGTTGAAATCGGCGCGGGCAAAAATTGGATGACGGCAAAGTGAAATTTGATAAATTCAGGGCTTTCTCAAAAATCTATTTAACGCAAAGACGTAAAGAAAAATATGGTTTATTTTTTCCATCAGTTAGAAGGTTATGATTTTTAACTTATTTCTGACGTGAGTTCGGAATAAGCCGTCGAAGACGGCGGCGTATTTGTAGCCCACAGCGCAAGCTGTGGGAACGCAATGATTGAAAATATAAGCTGTCGAAGACAACGACATAAATTTATATCGCGGTTTTCAACCGCTTGACTCGAATATCACATTCCTTTCCACAGCTTGCGCTGTGGGCTACAAATATGCGCGTCGGTTTCACCGACTTAAAACCAATTTTTTATCCTGAACTGACGTTATTTCTAAAAACTTTTGCATCTTTGCACCCTTGCGTCTTTGCGTTAAAAATCTTCAATATTTTGAGAAAGTCCTAAAATTATCAATCACCACATAAAATATGCGCGGCAAGCAGCGGAATCATAATTTCGTGATGTCCGGTGATTGAAAAACCGCGACCTGCGCCGTTTGCCGTCGGACGGCGCACGACATTCGTAATCGGACGGTAATGCTGAATAAAATCGAAATTTGCAGTGGTAAAATCTTCCAGCGGAAAACCTAAATTTCGCACAACCGTTACGGCTTTCAGGAAAATTTCCGGCAAAACGACGGCTGAACCGAGATTCAAATAAACTCCGCCGCCGTTTAATTCTTTGACGATTGAACAAAAAAGTTTGAAATCCGCGTACGAAGTCGCGCCTAACGAAGCACCGTCGCACGAAGCGTGAAAATGCCCGATGTCCGCGCCGATTGCCAAATGCGCGGTGAACGGAATTTTATTCCGGTAAGTTTGGCAGAGCAAAGAAACTTCGGCATTTGGCGGATTTATTGCGGAAACTTCCCTGCCCATCGCTTCACCCAAACCGATTTTGTCCTGTTGTCCTCGCTTTGCGGCTGAATTTAGAATCTCGCCTGTTTCCCTCGCCGCGCCGAAATCGCCTTTACTTAAAGTCGCGTCAACATCTTCGGAAGTAAATCCGACCAGCGCGATTTCCGTGTCGTGAACCAAAACCGAGCCGTTTGCAGCAATTGCGGAAACAAAGCCGCGCTTCATCAAATCAATAATTATCGGCGCAAGACCTGTTTTGACGATATGACCGCCGATGCCGAAGACAATCGGTTTGTTCAATTCTTTGGCGCGTCTGATTTGCCCGGCGATTTCGCGCAGAGATTGAACGGCTAAAATATCGGGCAATTTATCGAGAAAAGTTTTGAGCGAATCGTCTGCTTTAATCGGCTCGGCAAAATCCCTGACGGTAACTTTGCTCGGACGCGACGCGAGTTTGTAGGTTTTTATTTCGCCAAAACTTATCGGTTGGAAATTTTCGTAAATGGACATATTAATTGTTTGCTTTTATCACAAGACTTTTTACAAATCAATTTAACCGCAATGTTTTCCCAAATGTAAAAAGCCCTCGCCGATAAAGGCAAGGGCTTGGATGTTAATCAAAGTTTTGATATTTTACCTTCATCTTTAATTCTACTGTCCTTTTAAGCCGGAAAAGCGCGTTTGTCCAATAAAATTACCATCGGAGAAATCGTTGTTCAAATTTATAACCATACTCGATTGGTCAAACGTATAGGTTCTGGAAAAGACGGTTAAAACGTAGGTATTGCCGGTCGGAATATCTTCAAAACGGTAATAACCAAAAGCACTTGTCGTCGCATAAATCGGTTCTTCCAACGCGCCTCCAGCCAACATCACAACAACGTGCTTCAAACCACGCCCGCGCGGGTCGGTGATGCGCCCGTTTATCGTCGCACCTGCGGCGGTTGGTGCTAATGCTTGAACTTGAAAGTTGTCAATTCTAATTGTTCCTGTTCCAGTTGCGCCGCTAACAGACAATCGAAAGATAATATTTGTTTTATTATTCAATGCCGTTATTCCGCTTAGGTCAAAAACTTCAGGTGTAGTTGTGCTAAAAGCTGTAGAAACTGTTTGTGTTGTCGGAAAGTTATTAAAAGAAGTTCCGCCATCAGTACTATATGACAAAGTAATAGTTTGTGCGCCTGTGGCACTTCGTTGTGATTGAAAATATACTTTGTAAGAACTATAAGTATTAAGTGAAGCACCACTTAAAGAAAATTGAAAAAACTTAGTGTTTGTTCCGCTTGAGTTGCTAAAGCCGGTTGTAGTTCCCGCAGTAGCATTTTGCGTAAAAGCATTAGCATCCGTTGCTGTCCCGGTAGATATTGCACAAGTAGTTTCACTTGCAGAATAAACAGATGTAACCCCGGTTGCGGTACTTGTTGGATTTGCTGTACAAGTCGTCGTAGCAGCATTGAAATCATAATTTACGATTGTTGTCTGTGCATTTGCATTTACATTAAACAGCACAAAGTATAACGCCACTATTGAAAAGATGCCCAGCCTTTTCAATAAACTTAAATTTTTCATAATTTTTCTCCTTTTAGTTTTCAATTTTAAAGTAAAACTCTGCTTCTAAAACAACAAGAATTCTACAGGTTTATTTGAATTAAGTTTATTCGAACTAAGTTTATTTGAATAATAGTATTGAGTCAATATCAAAAGAATTTTTCGTAACAATTTATTAAGGGGAAATCATTGCGAAAATAAAAAAGAGCATTTTGAGTGTTAAATGGATTTACTTTATCAAACTCTGCGCGGCGGCTTCGCCCGTTTCGATTGCGCCTTCCATAAAGCCTTGCCAATCCGCTAAATGTTCGCCTGCGAAAAGGACTTTGAGATGCGGTTTTTGCAAAATCGGGCGAATGCCGAACCATTGTCCGGGACGATAAAGCGCGTATGCGCCGTCGGTGTATTTGTCGCGCTGCCAGGCGTAAGACGCGATGCCTTTTGCAAGTTTCGGCGCGTCTTCGTCAAAATCAACCAAATCCCGCGTGATGATTTTCATTCGTCGCTCGTCGCTTTGCGAAGCCAAAATATCAGCCTTTTCGCCAATTGCGTAACTTGTTAAAATGCCTTCTCGTCCGGCTTGATTTTGCGTGCTGTGAAAATAGTAATGCGACGTAACGTCCGAAACCATCGAGAAATTTTCATCCTTCCAAAAACGATTTTCGTATAAAACGCTGTTTTTGCAGATTCGCGCATAAATCAATTTCTCCGCCGCCTCAGTTTGCGCGGAAGGCAAAGGCGGATTGAATTTTATCTTGAGCAAACTCTGCGTCGGCGCAGTGCAGATACAGGCATCGGTTTTGTAAATTTCCGTGTCGGTTTTAACTGTAACCGTTCCTTTGTATTGATTAACTTCCGCGACGAGCGTGTTTATTTTGATATTTTCCAGACCGATTCTCTTTACAAATTCTTCCGTCAAACGCGAATTTCCGCCCGTCATTTTATAATCCATCTCGTTTTTCGGGCTTGATTCGGCGTATTCTGCTAAAGCACCGAAGGCTGAAACGTGGCGGATTGATTCGCCGAAATCGGTGCTGTCCATCAAATCGCGCAGACGCAAATCGTCTTCCGAGAAACCGATTTTTTCGAGATATGTCCACCAATCATATTTGTCCAACCTCGTCTGTTGCAGCGGCGTGAATTTATCGTATTGTTTAATCAATTTTTCAAATGCAGTTTTGGCTTGCGGCGAAAATCCCCATTGTCCGGGACGCGAAACTTTTCCGTTTTGCAAAAGATAATCCTCGAATTGGTGTTTTTGCAAAGGAATATTAAAATCTCTACACAACGCTTTTAATCTTTCGTGGCTCTCGCCAACCCATTCTGCGCCGAGTTCAAACACGAGATTCTTGTTCTGCGGCATTGAATAGGAGAAAACGCGCCCGCCGATTCTGTCCCGCGCTTCCAAAACCGTTACACTCCAACCCGCGTTTTTCAATTTATACGCGGCGGCAAGACCGGAAAATCCCGCGCCGATAATCACGCACGATTTCCTGCGTTTTTGGGCAAAAATGTTTTGCGGTACAAGCGCGACTCCGACAGATGCTGCACCGATTATTTTTAAAAACTCGCGGCGGTTGGTTTTATTTGACATAATTGTTAAAAGGTCGTCCGATTATCTTTCATCTCTTGTTTCTTCCTGCGCCGTGTGGCTTTCATACGCCCTGACAATCATCTGCACGAGTTTGTGGCGCACGACGTCTTTGTCGTTGAAATGAACAAACTTGATGCCTTCGAGATCGCTTAAAATCCTTTCGGCTTCCTTGAGTCCGCTACGTTGCCCGCGCGGCAAATCAATTTGCGTAACGTCGCCGGTTACGACTGCTTTTGAACCGAAACCGATGCGCGTTAAAAACATTTTCATCTGCTCGCCCGTCGTGTTTTGCGCTTCGTCCAGTATGATAAAAGCATCCGAGATCGTCCGACCTCTCATGAATGCCAGCGGCGCAATCTCGATAATGCGCTTTTCGAGCATTTTTGTTACGCGCTCGTTATCAACCAAATCAAACAACGCATCGTAAAGCGGGCGCAAATACGGGTCAACTTTGTCCTGCAAATCGCCGGGCAGAAAGCCGAGTTTTTCGCCTGCTTCAACCGCCGGACGAGTCAATACAATGCGCGAAACCTGTTTAGAGAAAAGTGCTTGCACGGCTAAAGCGACTGCGAGGAATGACTTGCCCGTGCCGGCGGGACCTATTCCAAACGTCAAATCATTCTTCTGAATGGCTTCGATATACTTGCGCTGGTTGACGGATTTGGGCGCGACCTGTTTTTTACCCGACGGATTAAAACGCGCATTTGTAAAATAATCTTTCAGCGAATAAGCGCGGTCTTCGGCGATTTGTTTGAAAGCGTCGCGCAGTTCTTTGTCGGAAAAAGTGTTGCCTTCGTCAAAGATTTCGGCAAAATCATTCAAGATTTGTTCGACGGTTTCGATGTCTTTCGGGTCGCCGTCAATCAGCAGTTCGTTGCCGCGTGCGCCGATGCTGAGGTCAAGAAGGGTTTCGAGATATTTAATGTTTTGGTCTTGCACGCCGAACAGCGTTTTAAGTCCTCGCGCCGGAAGTTCGATTTTTTTTAAGTTACTCAAATTCGGTAAAAATTCCTCTGTTGAAAATTTATTTGATATTTCGAGGCTACTAAAAGGTTTCGGCTGTGTCAATGGAAAATTTTCATAGATTTAACACTATCGTGCAGAAAATCTCTTTAATTTTTTGGTGTTTTGTGTAATCATTTAACTATCGAAAAATTTGCGGTTGTAGTAACAACAAAAATTTTACTATCGCCATTCAACAAGGGTTTTATCAACTAGGGAGAAATGCTATGACGACAGGTGAAGTTAAGACTAAAGAAGCGGAAACATCGGTTAATCCCTTGGAAGTCAAATCAAAAATTCAACCGGAATTTGCCGGTGAAAACGCGGAAATTGCAGTATCCGTCAGTGAAAAATCTGCTTCAAACCTTAAAATGAAGGAAAGATTTTCACGACTGAAAAAATCCCTGCGAAGAAGGTCGGTCAGTATTTTGTAAATAAATCAAATAAGAGAAGGTGAAATAATGCCAAGAGGAGATAAAGACAAATATACGGACAAACAAAAACGCCAAGCCGAACACATCGAAGAAAGCTACGAGAAAAAAGGCGTGTCGGAAGATGAAGCCGAAAAACGTGCCTGGGCAACTGTCAACAAACAAGACGGCGGCGGCAAGAAAAGCGGTTCTGGACGCGGCAAAAAGAAAAGCGGTGATTAATAATTTCATCGTTTGCCTTCATTAAAAATTGAGATGGAAAATGGATAATGGATAATGAAAATTTGAATCGGCAAGTTGCTTTAATTTTCCATTATCCATTTTCCATTTTCCATTTATACAAATGGTTCAATCAGCATTTTACCAATCGTTACTTTACTTTCTTTATCAAATTCTTTTACGCCGATTGTAATTTCATTTTGCGGCACGTCGTTGCGAAAAGTTCCGTGCAGATAATCCCAAACCGTCAAACCGCTTGACCAGTTTGAATCCATTTCATCTTTTTTAACAGAGTGATGAATACCGTGAAGGCGCGGCGTAACGATTATTTTTTCCAGTTTTTCTTCAAATCTTTTCGGCAAACGCACATTTGAATGATGAAACAAAATACTCAGAAACAATAATGTTTGCCAGGTTTTCAAGGCTTCCGGCGAAACTCCGATGAGCAAAACCTGTCCCGCGCGGAACAAAACCGAAATCGTCATTTCTCCGAAATGAAAACGAAGCGCGGTCGAAGCCGTCAAATCCAAATCGGCGTGATGAACTTTGTGAAAACGCCACAGAAACGGTGATTTATGCGTTAAAACGTGCCAGATGTAGAGCGTGTAATCTAGTAAAACTACGGCAAGCACAATTTCCAAAAACTTTGGCAGACGAACAATCTTCAATAATCCAAACCGTTTTTCTTCGACAAATTTGATTAGTTTGTTTATAACCGGCTTTTCTAAAAGATTTACCGCGAAACCTGCCGCCGCCGCAATCGTCAAATTTCGCGCCGTGCTGATTTCCTTTTGTTCGATTTGTTTGCGGAGAGGCTGTTTTTTCTCAAACAAATATAAAACCGCGAAAGTTCCGACTGTTAAAATGCCGCTTAACCATTTCATAAGAAAATCCCGGGAGCGCGGGCATCTTGCCCGCAATGAACGCGGAAGCGTTCATAATGTATTGAACAATTTCACCGTCGAATTTTATAAAGTTTTTCGTGCTTTCGTACGATTGCGGGCAAGATGCCCGCGCTCCCGGTTTTAAGAATCACAAATATAAAATTTGATGTCCTTTTTCGTCCGTTTCAATCGCGCTGTAAATCCAATCAATAAAATTTGTGCCGTAAAGATTCAAAAACGTCAGTGCGTTTATCGTGCGTTCCTGTAAAGCATTGTGCGGCAAAAGCGTGGTGAAAAGATTTTCGAGGCGACGATGCACAATTTCATTTTTTAAAATTTCCGCACGGTGATATTTCTTCCGCAACGCGCCGATGTGCCAGATAATTTTCCTTCTCCGATTTGCCGAATTTGCCAAAAGTGTCGGTTCGGTTTCTGATAAATGCCGGTCTAAACGATTTAACTGTGTATTGATAGCTTTTTCGACTTCGACAAAGATTCGCGCCGTTTCTTTTGAAATATATTTCTCAATCACTTTCGCCAAAATATCTTCCTTTCCGTCAAATAAATCAGTAAATTTCAGATTATATTTTTCGAGAGTTCGCCGATGTTTGGGTTCAATCACGGTAAAACTTGTGCGATGCCGAATCGGTGTTACCGGACGATTTAAGATTTTGTAAATAGCAGAATTTTGCGCGAAATAAGCGATTTCCGCCGCGCCGCCAACGTAGACCAGCGTCGGCAAAAGAAAATCCTGCACTACCGGACGCAGAAGCGCGTTCGGACTGAGATTTTGCGGCGAATTTCGCGCGATGTCGGCTAACTCCGATTTTTCAAAACTTTGTCTTGATTTATAAATTTTGATTTTTCCGTTTTCCAAATCGCGCCGCAACGCTTGTCTCTCGCCGTTTTTGTTTTGGTAGAAAAACGGAAAAGAATCTTTTTCGACCAAAACCTGCGCCTGATAGTTTTCGTTTCCGAGTTCTTTACTTCTTTCTAAAAGTGCGGCAACAATATCATCTGACTTTTCAACTGCTTCGACAAAAATCGGCGCACAAAGTTTTTTTAGTTTTTCGTTGAGCGGTGAAATAAAAATCACTCCGTAGTTCGAGAAAATTTTAGCTAAAAATTTGGCAAACGCGATGCTGAATGTTTCGCCCGATTTATATGTTTCAGATAATATCTGTTTGATTTCGCCGGTAAATTCGGTGTGCGGAAGATTTTCAAATAAATTTTCAACGGTTTCTTCTATCGTTTCATCAAGTTCGACTAAGCCGACGGGAAGATTTTCCGTATAACTTTGCGGTGTGTTTTCAAACTCCGCCAACTTCCCTTCTTTGTCAATCTCGTAAGTTTTTTTTACCTCGCCGAAATCGTGGTCTTCTTCGGCTATCCAAAAAACCGGCACGGCTTTGATGTTTTCTTTCCGCAAATCTTCGGCGAGTTTGACGGCGGAAAGTGCTTTGTAAATTGTGTAAAGTGCGCCCGAAAAAAGTCCGGCTTGCTGTCCGGTTACAATTGCCACGCTATCTTTTTCACGCAGCAGTTTGATATTCTCAAGTGTTTTTTTACTCACGCTAAAAACTTTGTTGGTTTCTTCCAAAATATCGCACAAATTGTCGCGGTCAACTTTGTAACTTTCCAAAACTTTGTCGGCAAAATCTTTTAATTCGATTTGTCTTTCGGGATAAAATTTATTGAGTTGCGGGGAATTTTCTTGGAAATCCAGGAAAAGTTTTGATTGGTGCGGGATGTTTTTAAAGGAAAGCGATTTGCAATTTGAAAATATTTGTTCGGGCGCGCCGGCAGCTTCTTGATTCATTAACCAATTATAAATTTCTATCTCAAAACTGCCAAACAAAAAAGGCGACCTCATAATAAAGACCGCCCTCAGCTTAAAAACAATTTCGGTTTAATTACCTACCACACGCGGACGCGAAAGATTATCCGTCGGGGTTATTTTTTCCGCTAAATTTGGTCTGCCCGTGCGCTCAATCCGGTAGACACCCGATGAATGAGTTCCGGCAAAAATGCGGTTTGAATCATTCGGGTCAAAAACCATCGCCCAAACGCGGTGGCTCGGCAATTTCAAATCCTTTGAATCAATTCTCTTCCAATTCAGACCCGCATTGTCGGAATAAAATATGCCGCCGTCGGATTCGAGCGCACTGGAAGTATAAATTTCATCGGTGTTGCGCGGATTAACCAGAATGCTCGTATAGTTGCCGAGCGGTAGATTTCCGCCGCGCCGCGACCAGGTTTTTCCGCCGTCCCGACTTAAATAAAATGTCTGCGATGTGCCGAGATAAATGTAATTAGGTCTTTTCGGGTCAATCGTTATCGAACTAACCGGCACACCGTCCGGCGCACCGCCGACCTTTTGCCAGGTTTTGCCGTTATCACGAGATACGATTACGCCGGAAACTGCCGTTCCGACCCAAATTGTGTCAGGCTGTTGCGGCGTTGTATAAATAACAAAAATGTTAGTATCAATACCTTCGCCGAGCGAAATTTTTTCCCAACCTTTGGAAATGTCGTAACTGCGATACAAACCGTTATCAGTTCCAGCCAAAACGCCGTTTTGACCGTCTTCGGTATAAGACAAAACCTTAACTCTTTCCTCAAAAACCGGAATTAAGCCCGGAATCGTCGGCTCTACCGGAACGGTTTCGACTTTAGCAACCGGTGCGATTGTCTTTTGCTTTGTCGCTGCTGTTGTCTTTGACTTGGCTGAACTGCGCCGTGAACTTTTCCGTGCTGTTGTTTTCTTCGCCGGAGGCGGTTTGGGCGTAACAATTTGCGTCCACGAACTGCCGCGGTCAAGCGATTTGAACATTCCGACATTCGTTGCCAGATAAAGCAGATTTGAATCGGTGCGATCCTGGATAACGGCAAAGGGCGAAATCCGGCTAATGTCAAGACTTTTCGCTTGCTGCCAATTTTTTCCGCCGTCGTTACTGATAAAGAAAAATCCGCCGCCGGTTGTCGTGTTCTGCGTTGTCGCGTAAAACCGATTAGAAATTTCTATATCCGGCGTAATCGAATAGGTGAAACGGCTGGTAAAATTATCGTTTGTCGGAGCAAAGTTTTTTCCGCCGTCGTTGGAAACCATTACGCCGTAATTATTCGTACCGATGAAAACTCTGTCGGGCGCATCCGGGTGAACGGCGATGGAATTTATTTCCAAATCTCTCCGCGACGTCATTGCCCAATTTTTCCCGCCGTTGGTCGTCATCCAAAAACCTTCGGTTGTCGCGGCATAAATCGTTCCCGGAATAGCCGGATTTTGCACAATGTCGCGGGTGCGGCGCGATTGCGAAGGAATACCTTGAACTTTCGTCCATTTTTCGCCGTTGTTTAATGATTCATAAATGCCGCTGCACGCCGAAGCGATAATATGGTCGGGATTCTTCGAGTCAATCGTAATTGCAAAGACATCGGAATCGTCAATCATCCCGTTTTTAATCAATCGCCAACTTTTTCCGCTGTCGGTTGACTTATAAGCCCGCCACCAGGTTCCCGCAAAAATCGTATCGCTACTGCGCGGGTCAATTGCCAGCGAATCAACATTGATAGGCATTGTGTCGGAAGAAATTTTCTTCCAATCATTGCCGGAGTCTTTGGAAACCCAAACACCGTTAATCGTTCCGACCATAATAACGTCCGGGTCAATTTTAGACTGCACCATCGAATGGATTGATTCTTTTCTCAAATCTTTTGATTCTTTCCAGGTTGCGCCGCCATCGCTTGTTTTAAAGAATCCGCCCGGTTCTTTGTGGCGATGACCCGAAGCATAAATGATGTTTGAATCGCGCGAGTCAACAAATAATTGGTCGAGAATTAATTGCGGGCGATTAAAATTCACTAAAAGCCGCCATTTTTTTCCGCCGTCGGCAGAAGTATGAATCTGCCCGTCAAGCGTACTGATATAAAGTTTATCCTTATCGCGCGGGTCAATCGCTACGACGCGAACATCACCGCCGCTTGGTCCAACGATTTGCCAATCGTTAAATTTGACAGGCTCGTTATTTGAATCAACTGCCGCCAATAATAAACCGACATTTGAAACAAGCAATATCGCTATCGCAACTAATACATTTAACTTCATACCGATTTGCCGTCTAGTTTTTTCCATCATAATTTCTCTCTGTTTTGATTGTGAATTTGAAACGCCGAATTTCCTGCAAAATGTGCAAGAAATCATTTATTCAGATGACGATAGCAAGGAAGATTGTTGCATTCAAAACGCAGATGTTTTCGCTGAACTTAAAAAGGAAGTAGATATCTTACCTGAGCGCGTAGATAAGACAAGCCTTATACTACACGAAATTAGATGTTTTGCAAACTATTTTAAAGAATTTATTTAAAAAGCATAAGCGGGTGAAATATCAGTTAAGATACTTCACCCGCTTAGGAAAGTTCACATCTTCAAAAAAGATGTAAAGTTAGTTTATTGTTCAGGAGTCGGAGGTTGAATACCCGACGGAACAACAAAGAATACAGTTTCAATACCGTTGCCGCGGTCGCCGCCTCTGACGAAGGTTACACGACTTGGGTCTCTTCTCAAGAATCTGATTGCATCACGGATTTGTTTTTCACGTCGTGCAATATCTCTTGCCGAACCATAGTTAATGATATAACCCTGTGCGCTAGGATTGTTGCCTAACTCAATGTAGAAGCTGTCAACCCGTGCTTTGATATCATCAGGTTTAAGATCACCAAATGTATCAAGAGGAGTTAATACTGCGTCTTCTCCAATACCGGCAACTTCAGACCTTGATTTTTCACAAGATGTACACAAGTCAGCATCACTGATATTAACCGTCGCAGTTACATTTTGACCCGCCATCGCAGCAGTTGTTTGAACTGTAATGACCGGAGTTCCTTGACCGCTGATGATTTCGCCTTGCGAAACTGTCCAGTCGTAAGTAACTTCACCTTGTGTGCCGCCGCTGACATTAGCCGTAAAGGTCATTGTATCACCGGCTTTAGTAACTGCTGACGGACCTGTTACGGAAAGTGTCGGACAAGTGCAAGGTGTTGCATCAGGCACACAATCACATTTTTCAACGGTGATTGTCTTCGTTTGAGTTTTACCGCAAACGCCGCAGCCATCGTCAACACCAGCCGTAATCGTGTAAGTTCCCGGATTAACACCCGTTAAATCCCAGGTAACATTTGCGCCCGAACCGGCAATGCGTCCGCCTGAAACCGTATAGTTATAGGTTAGTACATCACCTTCGGGGTCAACTGCCGTAGTCGTAACATTGGTAACCATATCAGAACTACAATTCCCGCCTTCTCTCGGCACTTCGCCCGGAGGGCAGGGAATAGTAACTCTCGTATCACTTACGTCAAGATTGGTAACATCTGCGAATTTATTAACGTCTCTTGGTACGCCTCTTGCATTACGTCGTCCGGCTGTAACCTGGAAAATAAATCCGTGCGGGTCGGTCGAAGTTACAAAACCCGGCGGAACACCGGAAATTCTTGTCGAAATCGAAGTATTCCGCCCTGTAATATCAACACTTCCAACAGAGTCATTTCCATCAAAGCTATCTCTGTCCTGCGAATTGAAATGATAGCGATAAGCTCCGCTTAAACTAATATATCGGGTAGGATAAACACGCGCCCCGGCAAGCCCTTCAATCGGACTGTTTTCAAAGGCATTTGGCGTGCGCCCGCCAACATATTGTGTTGAACGACCTTCTAAAATCGGTTGGAAAAACTTGTTAACCGGAAAATCCAAAGCAATACCCGCCAGAACTTCATCAGGACGGTCTAACAAAGTAAAAGTACCGTCCTTGATGCTGCTGTTATAGATATAACCGATATTTCCTGAAATATTAAGCCATTTCCGAAGACGGGCATCGGCAAAGGCAACAAGACCAAAGTCGCCGCGTCCCTTGTCGTTACTAAACGGATTCGGTCCGCCGCCGCCGGGACTTGCTCCGCGTTGGAGTTGGTTAAATCCGCTAAAGGAATCCGAACTGTCGGCATAAAAACGATAAAACGGAATAAGACCGACACCGATCGGATTGCTTGGACCGGTAAAGCGATATTTCGCACCAACAGTAAATGTGTTGAATGCCGATTCGCCGTATTGACGGTTAAGTAACGGAGCATCCGGCAAATAGCTCGGTGCTACGGTAAAAACCGTTGGGGCAGTTGCCGATGCCGCACAGGTCGTAGTGCCGTTCAAGCATACGGTTTGCAATACGACGCCCGGCAAAATGCCGCCGAAAACCGAACCCACACCGGGGAACAAATCTGCTCCGTTTCCGCCGCCATCTCGCGGCGGACCTAAAGTTGCGGGTGTGCCTGCCGGAAAACCAAAAACACCGCCTGATGTGAATGGCGCTTGAAATCCGAATGTTCCGGCAAAACCACCGGTAAACGGAAACTGAATAAACGGTTGATTACCCAAAGGGCGAAAAACCGCTCCGGGAAATTGGCTGGTGCCGCCTCCGCGCGGTGCTAAAACGATAGCCGGCGCGCTTTGGTTTACTCCATTTATAAGAAATTGCGAATTAGGAAGATAAAAACCGGAAAGGTTACGCGGCGAGTTAACTTTGATTGCGCGATAAGCATCCGTATTGAAAAACAACTCTAAATGGTCGCTCAATCCAATTTGGAAGCTAACCGGTATCTCCGTAATATCCACGTTTCCGGGATCGCGGTCATAATTACTATATGCCGCACTAAAAGTAAATTCACCTCTTCTCAAGGTTTGTCCGTCATAAACTGTAAAAAGACCGGTCGGACCTCCCGGAGGACCGCCTGTTCCCACAGTCGGTGCCGTATTTCTTGGGTCTTCCGCAGACCTTGGTGTTTGAGCTGACATTGAAATTATCAATGCCAACATTGTAAGCGCAATTACGAACGCTTTATTAGCGAGTTTCATCACATTCCTCCGCCGAAAATAATATTAAAAAATTTGAATTTCAATTGTAACTTATACAAAAGATAAAAAGATACTGCAATCTTTTGCAAAACTACTCAATTATTACATATACTCTAAAACTTTCAAACATAAAAAGAAAGAAATTTTCAAGTATAACTAATACAATTATAGTTGTAAGTTGTGAATTTTATACAAATCACTTGACTAAAAGTCAATGAAAATTTCACTGACTCAATTACAACCTCGTAGAACCTTACTGCATATTTTACAGAAAAGCAAGCATTTCTAACAAATTAAGTAAAATTTCTTACGCATAAATGCCGCGCATCTTTGTATCATACGCCACACGGTCAATTGCCAGCATATATGCGGCGGTGCGCGTATCAACATTATGTAATTCCGCCAAATTACTCAATTCGATAAAACTGGCAACCATTTTTTCTTCCAATCTTTGATTAACTTCGTCTTCGCGCCAGAAATATCCCATCCGGTCCTGCACCCATTCAAAGTAAGAAACGGTAACGCCGCCCGCATTGCACAAAATGTCGGGAATAACGAAAATTCCTTTGTCGTGCAGGATTTTGTCCGCCTTCGGCGTCGTCGGACCGTTTGCGCCCTCGGCTAAAATTTTACATTTGAGGCGGTCGGCATTTTCGGAAGTGATTTGGTTTTCCGTCGCGCACGGTGCAAGAACGTCGCATTCGATTTCCAGAATATCGGCGTTTCTGATGTAATCAGCTTCCTCATAGCCTTCGAGAGATTTTGTGTTTTGCAGATAACTTAATACTTCAGGAATGTTAAGCCCGTTTGAATTATGAAGACCGCCGTGAATATCGCTAATAGCAATAACTTTATAGCCTTGCTCGTGCATCAATTGTGCGCCGATGCCGCCGACGTTTCCCGAACCCTGCACAACCACCGAAGTTTTTTCGGGCGTTAGATTAAACTTTTTAATCGCTTCATTAACCGTAAATAAAACGCCGCGTCCCGTCGCCTCGCGTCTGCCGAGCGAACCGCCCAGAGCAATCGGTTTGCCCGTCACCACCGCCGTAACCGTGTGTCCCGCGTGCATCGAATAGGTGTCCATAATCCACGCCATCGTTTGCTCGTTGGTATTCATATCGGGTGCGGGAACGTCTCTGTCGGGACCGATAAAATCAAAAAGTTCAGCCGTGTAACGCCGCGTCAGACGCTCCAATTCGCCTTGCGACATTTGTATCGGGTCGCAGATAATTCCGCCTTTCGCGCCGCCGAACGGCACATTTACAACCGCGCATTTCCAGGTCATCCACGCTGAAAGTGCCTTGACCTCATCCAAAGTTACATCGGGCGCGTAACGGATTCCGCCTTTTGCCGGACCACGCGCAAAATTATGCTGAACGCGATAACCTTCAAAAACCTGGATGTGTCCAGAATCGAGTTTGACCGGAATATAAATTTTTAATTCCCGGCTCGGCACACGCAGCACCGCGTATAAATCAGCGTCTAACCCAAGAAGCTGCGCGGCGCGGTCAAAGCGTTCACTCATTGCCTCAAACGGATTTTTTTCGTCGGTTGCCTTAAACCGTCGCATTTCATCAGCCATCGGATTTGCCATTTTTAACTTTTCTCCACTTTATATCTTATTCCGTTTCTTATTTTTTACTTTTTACTTTTTACTTTTGCCTTTTTACTTTAGAATTTCGTTCATCGCGCCGCTTCGATAACCTTGCAAATCGAGCGTTACGTATTTAAAGCCGAGAGTGCGAAATTTATTCGCCATTTTTTCGGTCATTTCCAAATCTAACGCCCGTTTCATCTCGTTCGGCGAAATTTCCAAACGAACTATTTCCTCGTGAACACGCACACGAAATTCTCTAAAACCCATCGAGCGCAAAATTTCCTCGCCGCGCTCAACCTTTGAAAGTCTTTCAATCGTTACCGGAACACCGTAAGCAATTCTCGACGAAAGACACGGACTTGCCGGTTTATCCCAGGTTGAAAGTCCGTGTTTTTTGCTTAATTCCCTGATTTCACTTTTGCTCAATCCGACTTCTATCAACGGACTACGGACGTCTTTTTCCGCCGCCGCCGTTCTGCCCGGACGATAATCGCCGACATCGTCGGTATTCGCGCCGTCCAAAATAAATTTTATTTGTCGATTATTCGCCAGTGTGGAAAGTCTACCGTAAAGTTCGGTTTTGCAGTGATAACAGCGGTTGGTCGGATTTGCTTGATAACTCGGATTTTCCAATTCTTCGGTTTCAATGGTTTGATAATTAAACTTAAAATCTTTGGCAATTTTCTGGGCTTCCTCACGCTGCCGTTGGGAAACACTCGGCGAAAGCCCGATGATGCAGTCTGCTTTTTCGCCTAACTCCTGGGTGGCAACTAAAGCCAGATAAGAACTGTCAACGCCGCCCGAAAAGGCAACCAACACCGATTGCATTTCGCGCATCAAACGGCGCAAGTTCAGTTCTTTTTCGGCGGCGGTGAGCGTTGCCGTTTTTTCGTAGTTCTTTCGTGGCTTTGCCATTATATTTTGACCGATTTTTTTATAAGCAAATGCTAAAAGTAAAAATCTTATCTTAGTCAAACATACTAACGCAACTGCTTCGAGTTAAAAAAATTTCAATCGTCGGCGCGAAAAACATAGACGATTTGTGTGTCGAATGTTAGAATTTCTATGACTTCCCTTTTCAAAAACTTTAAAATGAATTTTATTTCGATGCCGAATAATTTTGCTTGTTCCCGAAAAGTTTTGTCTTTAATTTTCGCCGTTTTGCTGGCGTTTTCATTTGCCTCGATTTGTTTAGCCCAGGAAACGGAAGAAAAAGATCCGGTAAAGATTTTTTATCAAGGTCAGGAAGCGCACGAAAAAGGCGACTTGCAAGCCGCTCTCAAATTTTACGACGAGGCAGTAAAACTCGCGCCCGAATTCCCGGAAGCCGAATACCAGCGCGGAAATGCTTTGCTTTCGTTGGGCAAAGCAAGCGAAGCCGAAAAAGCATTTCGCCGTGCGCTCGAACTCAGGCAAGATTGGACTTTGCCGATGACCAGTTTGGGCGCGTTGCTCGTGCAGAAAAACAATTTTGCCGAAGCCGAAAAACTTCTCATCAAGGCAGTTGAAACCGACGCTCAAAATTTTTCGGCGTATTCGGCTTTAACCGAACTGAGAATTAAAACGAAGGCAAACGTCAATGTTTTAAAGGAACTTCTGGGCAAGATTCAAGTTTTAACTTCCAAAGCTAAACCGACGGCTTCGATTTGGGCTTCACGCGCTGCATTGGAAAATGCGTTGGGCGATAAAACGGCGGCGAAAACAAGTTTGAGCCGTGCTTTTGGTATTGAACCCAAAAACAAACCGGCATTGATGGAACGCGCCGAAATCGCGCTTGTCGAAGGCGATAAAATTACCGCGACTAAAATTGTCGAAACGCTCTTTCAAATCGCGCCGAATTCAACCGACACGAAAATTCTGCAAGCCAGAATTTACGCTGCCGACGGAAACGCCGATGAAGCCGTCAAAATTTTAGATTCAATAGAAAATCCTTCGCCTGAGGTATCGGCTTTACGTGATAAAATTAATGTCAATACTTTAATAAATGTCGGCGATTTAGAAAAGCATCTCAAACAAGACGAAAAAAACGCCGTTGTTCTCGGACGTTTATGTACATTATTAAGAAAGGAAAACCCGGGCAAAGCGTTAGATTATTGCCGCCGTGCATCCGAAGCCGAACCGAATAATCTAAATCACGCCGTTGGTTACGGCGCGGCATTAGTGCAGGCACAGCAATATGAAAATGCGGTTTCGTTGTTTCGCAGACTGCTGCAAATTGCGCCTGACAATTATGTGGCGCACGCAAATCTGGCAACCGCGCTTTTTCAATTAAAAAAATACGAAGAAGCAATTCCTGAATTTTTCCGGTTGACGGAAAAACAGCCTGATTTGCCGATTACTTATTATTTTCTTGCAATTTCCCACGATAGTTTGGGAAAATATATGGACGCGATGGCAAACTATCAGCAGTTTCTGCGACTTGCCGATGCCGCCGAAAATAAACTCGAGATTGAAAAAGTGAACCTGCGTCTTCCGAGTTTGCAAAAACTGATAAAAGTAAAAAGTAAAAAGTAAAAAGGGGAATAAAATGGAGAAAGAAAAAATATTTTGGTTGTTGATTGAGAGAGGCTTCAATTTTTTGAGTTTCCGCTCTTCACTTTTGCCTTTTGCCTTTTTACTTTTTACCTTCGCCTTTTACCTTACGGCTCCGGTTTTCGCGCAAACGGAAGAATCGCCGGATAACGCGCCGCCGCCGCTGAAAGTTATTTCAAAAGAAGAAAAATCTGCGCTGGCAGCCGAAACAAACGTCAAAAAATATACGATATTGGCTTTGGAATTTATGAACGCACGATTGGCTAAAGCTGAAAATTTAAACACTCAACAACAATACAAAGAAATGTATAGTGAACTCGGCGGATTTCATTCTTTGATTGACAACACTTTGAATTATTTGAACAGACACGACACTGACAGCAACAAAGTCTTAAATAATTTCAAACGACTTGAAATGAGTTTGCGAAAATTTACGCCGCGGCTTGAACTTATTCGCCGCGATTTGCCGCTAAAATATGAATTGTATGTGCGAAAATTAATTATCCATCTTCGTCAGGCAAGGTCGAAAGCCGTCGAGCCGCTTTTTGATAATTCGGTTGTTTCCGATGTTCATACAAAAAAACCATAATGAAAACTAAGAAATTAAAATTCGCTATTTACACTTTGACTGCATTTTTTTGTTTGACGTTGTTTTTTCCGGCTTCGGCAAACGCGCAGCGGCGCGATTATTTGACGGACGAAGAAGTCGAACTCGTGCGCGACGCGCAGGAAATTGATTTACGTATCGGAATTTTGACAAAAGCAATTGACCGCCGATTTTTAGTGCTGAATAACGACAATTCGCAGGCTAAAAAAGTTGAAAAAGACCTCGACAAATGGGGCGAACTGCCGAAAGGTTCGCGCAGCGCACTGCTGTCAGACATTGAAAGAATTTTGCAAAAAGCGATTGACGACATTGACGGCGTTGCCGAACACAAGAATATGGACGTGAAACTTTTTCCGAAAGCTGTTTTCGGTTTAACCGGTGCGTGTCAAAGTTACATTCCACAGCTTAAAACTTTATATGATTCGATAAAAGACGAAAAAGAAAAAGGCTCGATTCTCGGCGCGATTGACAATTGCAACCAAGTCATCGAAGCATCGGCAAAAGTTCCGAAAGAAACGCCGAAAGAAAAGAAAAAGAAAAAAGACAGTTAATATGAAGCCAGTGCAAATTAAAGTAATTTTATTTTCAATGCTTGACCATTCGGAATAGCTGATAGATAAAAGATGATAACTGATAGATAAAATCTCTCATCTCGTATCTATCATCTGTTATCTATTCCGAATTGGTTTTTACTCTGTTTCTAATTTGCACAGGCTTCAAATAAATTATTGGAGCAGATTGATGATAAAACTTGCTGACAAAGATTTCGTCAATGAATTGAACGCTCTCTCAAATTCTTCAAATCGTTATGCTCAAATCAAAGCAAAATGGTTATTGGATAAAATCCTGCATCACCGGAAAGATTTAGCAGCGAATTCATTAGAATCGTAAAATCCACCAAAAAGATTTTCTAATCCAGCCTTTCTTGACGCTTGCAACTTGCGAGTGTTAGTTTTTTCTTATGGATTCACAGGCGGAAACACGACCGTTAGGGAGTGTGCTGCTTACCTACAAACGCACACTTGCTGACGCGCGTGTTTCTGCCTTTAATTTTATGGATAACTTAAAGAAAACGCCGCTTAACAAAGCGCACCGCGAACTTGGCGGAAAAATGGTTGATTTTGGCGGCTGGGATATGCCTGTGCAGTATTCCGGCGTAATTGCCGAACATCTCGCTACTCGAACGCGCTCTGGACTTTTTGACGTTTCGCACATGGGCGAAATTTTTGTTGAAGGCGAAGACGCGATTAAGTTTGTTGATCGTTTGACGACGAATGACGTGACAAAACTCGTTGACGGGCAAGCGCATTATTCGGCTTTCACACGCGAAGACGGCACGGTTGTTGACGATTTGCTTGTTTATCGCTTTGATGAAGGAAAATTATTACTCGTCGTTAATGCAGGAACAACCGAAAAAGATTGGGATTGGATAACTTCGCACACAAAAGATGAGGCTATCACTTTGACCAACGCCAGCGCGGATTATTGTCAAATCGCGGTGCAAGGTCCCGACGCAGTTGAGATTTTGCAAAAGCTGACTGATACAAAGCTGGATGAGATTAAGTATTATCATTTTACGGTCGGCAAAGTTGACGGTGTTGATGCGATAATCTCGCGCACGGGCTACACGGGCGAAGACGGTTTTGAAGTTTATGCCAATAAAGATTACGCCGAACAGATTTGGAATAAATTACTGGAAACAGGAAACCACGGCGAGGAAAACGGCATTTTGCCGTGCGGTCTGGCAGCGCGAAATACATTGCGGCTCGAATCGGCGATGTCGCTTTACGGACACGAAATCTCGGATGAAATCACGCCACTCGAAGCAAATCTCGGTTGGATTTGCAAACTCAAAACAGATTTTCTCGGCAAAGACGCGCTCGTTAAATTAAAAGAAAATGGCTTAGAGCGCAAACTTGTCGGCTTTGAAATGATTGACAAAGGCATTGCCCGCGACGGCTTCGATGTTTATGTTGACGATAAAAAAGTCGGTTATGTAACGTCGGGTTCGCCCGCGCCTTATTTGAAAAAGAACATCGGTTTGGCTTTCGTGCCTGTCGAACTTGCAAACATCGGTCAAGAGATTAAAATTGATGTCAGAGGCAAACATTTGACGGCGAAAATCGTGCCGACTCCGTTTTATAAACGAAGCAAATAAGCTATGGATTATATGAATCTGTCCAAATTAAATTGTCCGAAATGCGCAAGCGAAATGGAAGATGGCTTTATCGCCGACCACGGCTACGGAACGGTGCAGCCGAGCGATTGGGTGGAAGGCGAGCCGGTCAAATCAATTTGGTATGGAACGAAAATCATCGACAAAAAACAATTTAGAGTCAGAACTTATCGTTGCGTACGGTGCGGATTTCTCGAATCCTACGCGACGGAAGAACCTGAAGACTTATGAGTCTTTAAATAAAAATCAAACAAAGTAAAAATCAATTTATGGCAAACAATATCAAAGAAAATTTACATTACAGCAAAGACCACGAATGGGTGGCGGTTGACGGTGACGTGGCGACGATTGGTATTACCGATTACGCGCAGCATTCGCTCGGCGACGTCGTCTATGTCGAACTTCCGAAAATTGGCGATAGGCTCGAATCGCACGAAGCGTTCGGCTCGGTCGAATCGGTGAAAGCCGTTTCGGAAATTTTTACGCCAATCGCGGGCGAAGTCGTCGAAGTCAACGACAATTTGAACGACACGCCCGAAGCCGTTAATAACGACGCTTACGGCGAAGCGTGGATGATAAAAGTCAAAATGAACAATCCGCTCGAAGCCGATGCGATGCTTTCAGCCGTCGAATACGAAGAATATCTTTCGGAAACCGAATAATGATAAGTGATAGGTGATAAGTGATTGATTGAAATTTTTCACCTATCACTTATCACCCATCACTTATCACTTATCACCTATCACCTAATTATGCGTTATATACCAAACTCGCCGGAAGAACGCGGCGAGATGTTAAAAATCGTCGGACTCGATACGGCGGATGAACTTTTTCGCTCAATTCCCAAAGAAGTTCAATTAAACCGCGCTTTGAATATAACCGAACCGCTTGCCGAAACCGAAGTTATCGGCGGAATGGAAAAGCTGGCGGCGATGAACAGCGCGGCGCAAAAAACTTCTTTTCTCGGCGCGGGCGCGTATTCACATTATTCGCCGACGGTTGTTGACCATCTGATTCAACGCTCGGAATTTTTCACGTCATATACGCCGTATCAACCCGAAGTTACGCAAGGAACTCTGCAATATATTTTTGAGTTTCAAACTTTGGTTTGCCAACTGACGGGAATGGACGTCGCAAACGCTTCGATGTATGACGGCTCGACGGCAATGGCGGAAGCGTTTTTGATGGCGCAGAGAGTTACGCGCCGCGATAAAGTCATTATCGCCGAAACGGTTCATCCCGAATATCTGGAGGTTGCGAAAACATACACGCAGCACGGCGATTTGACGATTGAAACCGTGCATTTCGACAAAGAGTCGGGACGAATTTTGGCGGATGATTTATCAAAACTCGACGATGAAACCGCCGCGCTCGTCATTCAATCGCCGAACTTTTTCGGCTGCGTCGAAGATTTGCAGATGCTCGCGGACAAAGCCCACGCGGTCGGCGCGCTTTTAATCGTCGTCGTTACGGAAGCGATTTCATTCGGCTTATTGAAATCGCCGGGGACGTGCGGCGCGGATATTGTCGTCGCCGAAGGTCAATCTTTCGGCATTCCTCTGAGCTACGGCGGACCTTATGTCGGGCTTTTCGCCTGCAAGGAAAAATACGTCCGCAATATGCCGGGCAGACTCGCCGGAATTGCTTACGACAAAAACGGCAATCGCGGTTTCGTTCTGACTCTGGCGACGCGCGAACAACACATCCGCCGCGAAAAAGCCACGTCGAACATCTGCACGAATCAAGGCTTAATTGCGCTCGCCGCAACCGTTTATATGGAAACGATGGGCAAAAAAGGCTTGCAGGAAGTTGCGATGCAAAACGCGCAAAAGACCGCTTATGCCGCTCGCCTAATTGCAGAAATCGAGGGCTTTTCACTTCCCTTTTCCGCGCCGCGCTTTAACGAGTTCGTCGTTCGTGCGCCAAAAAACGCGAACGAGTTATTAGAAACACTTTGCACGGAAAAACACATCATCGGCGGTTTAGCTTTATCGCGTTATTATGCGGACAATCCAAATGATTTTCTCGTTTGCGTAACGGAATTAAACACAAAAGAGCAGATTAATAATTTGGTTGAAGGTTTAAAAGAAGTGGTAAAATAATTTCGAGGTGATTTTATGGCGAAAATTTTAACATTTGAGATTCCCGAAAGCGAATACAATGATTTGAAGTCGTTTATCAAAGATTGTTCGGCGGAAATCCATAAATCTTTGGAAGCAATGAAGCAAGACCAAATAGAGATTGACCGTTTGAGAAAAGAATCTGAAAAAATCAGGAGAAAAACGGAACGGCTCAAATCTGAAACGAGAATTTATTTGGAAGATTTGGAAAAACGAGTTTTGAAGGCGGCGTAAAATGTGGAAAGACAAAAAATTTATGAAGCGCAAAGTATTACTGCTGGAACTGAACGAAATTACCTGGAATTTGATTGACCCGTTAATCGAAGCGGGAAAATTACCGACTTTTGCCCGCCTCAAACGCGAAGGAACTTGCGCCGCGCCGATGAGCGTTGATTTGCCGCCGCAGCTTGACCCATGGATTACCTGGACGACCGTTTATACCGGACAAACGCAAGCCGAACACAATGTTTATCATTTGCAGCAGCCGCCCGAAACGATAAAAGCCAGGCGAATTTGGGAAATTTGCAGCGACGCGGGTTTGCGCGTCGGCGTTTTCGGCAGTCTCGGTTCTTATCCGCCGCAGGAAGTTGACGGTTTTTATGTGCCGGACACTTTCGCGCCTGATTACGCAACTTTTCCCGCGCACCTCAGCCCGATTCAAAAACTTAACCTGACTTACACGCGCTCGATTCGTCTGCCGGGCGATAATGACGGTTTAGCATTTAAAGCCAAACTCGGCGTTAAATTGCTGAAACTCGGTTTAAGTATGAAAACCTGCGCGAAAATTGCCTATCAATTGGCGCGCGAAAAAACCGCGCCGAAAACGCGGTGGCAGCGCGTCGTTTTGCAGCCGAAGGTTAATTTCGATTTTTTCACACAGCTTTATCGCCGTCATCAACCCGATTTTGCTTCGTTTCACACAAATCACGTCGCGCATTTTCAGCATACTTACTGGAAGGCGGTGCAGCCGGAACTTTTCCCGCATCCGACCACCGACGAGGAACGCAAAACTTACGGAAACGCGATAGAATTCGGTTATCAATCGGCTGACGAACTGCTTAAAAACGCCTTGAAAATATGTGATGAAAATACGGTTTTAGTCGTCGCTTCGAGTATGGGACAAAAACCTTTCATCAGCGATTTGGAAAAAGGCAAACGGGTCGGACAACTGCGTTCGCTTGAGCGTCTAATGGAGATTTTGGAGTTGAAAGAACAGGTAAAAACTTTGTCCACAATGTCCGACCAATTTAATTTGTATCCGAATTCGGCGGAAATTAAGGAAATCACAAAGAGAAAATTATCAGCCGTTTATATTGACGCGCCGTCGCGCCCGATGTTTTTTGTCGGCGAACTCGACAATTTTTTAACCGTTACGCTCAATAGTCTGTAAATTAAAATTTGTTCGGTTTTAGTCGTTTCTTTTTCTTATGAAGAAACAACACATTAAACTAACCGAAACGGACGAACGATATTTGACAACGCTTTTGAGTAAAGGTCAACTTCCGGC
>JBPCPU010000041.1:0-22616 GCA_050998795.1 Pyrinomonadaceae bacterium | reverse complement strand
AGGTTATGCCGCACGAGAAGGAATGAGAAGTATCTTGGTTTTTCAAACAAGTACAAATTTCCTATTGTTTTTTTAGACCTGTGTTAAAGCCCGAAGCTGCGCGAAAGCTAACGGGGAAATTGGAGTTGCCCTGTCGAAACAAACATCGCTTTTGTTTTGCGGCGGCGCGACGAAAACTAACGACGGCAGCCAACAAATCATTGGACGTGAGGGCGAAACAGCTTCTCTTTAAAAACTTGCGTGGTTAACCCGGAGTTGCGTGAATTCGGTTTCGCCCCACGTCAACTCAATCGTTGGGCGGCTTCTCGTTATATGCTATGCTTCTTGTGGTGGAGGTAGAAAATGAGCCAAATACTTGAAGCAACATTCGACGGTCAAGTTTTTCGTCCGATTGAAACAGTTGAATTACAGCCCGACACGCGAGTTCAGCTTGTTGTTACGGTCAAAGTTATGCCCGAAGAGAAACCAAAATCGTTTCTCCGCACAGCGCGTGCTTTGAAGCTGCAAGGTCCGAAGGATTGGTCTTCGCGCATTGATGATTATCTTTATGGCGGAGCGAAGCTGGATGACGAATAAGGTTTTTCTCGACACAGCTTATGCCATCGCTTTGTCTGTCGAATCGGACGAACATCACGAACGCGCCGAAGAATTAGCTGACCAGTTGGAAGCCGAAGCTACACAACTTGTAACGACGCGAGCCGTGTTGCTGGAAATCGGAAATGCGCTCTCGAAGAAGCGTTACCGCAAAGCTGCCCTTGAACTCCTTGACGCGCTGGAACAGGACCCGTTAGTTGAAATCGTTCCGCTTTCGGAAGAACTTTACAAACAACGTCTTTCTGACAACATCCACGGGAAAAGGATTCTGGCAATGGGCGGCGTATCACGGCACGTTGACTTCTTTCGCTTTTTCAGACCGCGAAGACGCGGGCGATAGCTATCTTTTACGCTACAAGGTAGGTTTAGGCGGCAATCACTACTGGTCATCCTTCAGGGTAATGAAGAATGGCAAGATAGCTCAAGTCTATTGGTGGTGAATTCTGCGGCGGTGACATCCCGACACGAAAACGCCGTCTAACAAGTCATTGGACGTGAGGGCGAAACAGCTACTCTTTAAGAACTTGCGCGGTTAATTTCAGCTTGCGTGTAATCGGTTTCGCCCCACGTCAATTCGGACGTTCGACAGCTTCCTTTGTTTGGCGTTGCAAGTGTGCGGCAAAAGCGTAGTATAATTTTACGTTGATGATTGATGAGATTCGCAACAAAATTGCTGCTGGACTTTTTGAGTTTTCAAAACACGCTACTGACCAAAGCCTTTTGCGTCGCATCAGCGTCCAACAGTGCGCGAAGCGATTGACGCAGGCGAATTCATCGAAGATTATCAAGGCGACAAATATGGTCCGAGTTGTTTGATTTTCGGCTTGACGATAGCAAACAGACCTTTGCATATTCAGTGTAGCTATCCGTCGCGCCCGTTACTGAAAATTATTACGCTTTACGAACCGAACGCTAGTTTGTGGATTGATTTCAAAGTGAGGAAGGCGCAAGATGCAAGCTGAAATTTGGAACGAAACAATGAAGGAAGCTAAAGTAACTTATACGCTGGAAATGGACGGCAAATTTTTCATTGTCGAGAATGTTCCGGCGCGAGTATGTGAGGAAACAGGTGAGCAGTTTTTTTCGCCGGAAACGGTTGAGCGATTACAACAAACGATTTGGGGACGTGAAAAGCCGAAGAAACTTATTGAAACTCCTGTTTATGAGTTTGCCGTTTAACCCAAACGCGCTGTCGAACAAGTCATTGGACGTGAGCGCAAAACAGCGACTTTGTTATCGCGTCGTCCGTTAAATCTGGAGTCGCGCGTAGCGGTTTTGCGCCACGTCAACTCAAGCGTTAGGCATCTTCTGATAATGAGTATGGAATGATAATGAGTATGGAAAAATCAACATCGTCCATCTTAGAAAAAACCCAAGATACCTTGAATACGGCTAAGCTTGGCTTAAAATCATTGGCTTCTGCTAATCCTCATGAAAGGATGGCGGGCTTGAGAAATCTAGTAGTGTTTGGGCGTGCTGTCACCAATGTTCTGCAAAATCTCAGAAGCACAGAGTCGGACTTTGATAGTTGGTACGAAAAGTATAAGTCTGAGATGGAGTCAGACCCATTAATGAAATTTTTCTATAAACTTCGTTCGAAGATTCTTAAGGAAGGTGAACTAAGAACTCATACGAGTATGACATTTAGCGGCAATCCGTATGAGCTTATCAAACGATCTGAACCGCCTCCTGACGCGAAAGGCTTTTTCATAGGAGATCAGATTGGCGGTAGCGGATGGGAAGTTGAGCTACCTGATGGCTCCGTCGTTAAATATTATGTGGCAATTCCTTCAGACCTTCCGAATTTTGATTTATCCATACGGGTTCATCTTTCTGAAGCGCCAGAGCAGTTTCACGGTACTCCAGTAGAGGAGTTGTGCGAGAAGTATATTTCGTATCTTGATGGTATTGTTCAGGAAGCGAAACAGCATTTCACCAAACGCGATGCCTAACAACGGCATGCACCCGACCGCGAATAGCGTTGATTTCATCCGCAAGAGTTGGCGCTAGTTAAGTTGTGTGCGCGGCGGGTGATGCCGGGCGTTGGGTGCTTCGTGAATGTTGGCGATGAGGCGTTGAAAGTTACAAAATGAAATCCGTTCCGGTGACAATTGAATTGCCACAGAAAAACCCTTTGCTTCGGATTCTTGGAGTAACTTTCGGTCTTGCCGTCGTTATTGGCGGGATGATTGGAGTCGGCATTCTTCGCACGCCCGGCATAGTCGCCGCTAATCTCGGCTCGGCTTGGCTGATTATCGCGGTTTGGGTTTTCGGCGGGATTTACACTTTGATTGCCGCTAACAGTTATGCTGAACTCGGCACGATGTTGCCCGAAGCCGGCGGACCTTACGTTTTCGCCAAAAAAACTTACGGCACATTCGGCGGATTTCTCATCGGTTGGAGTGATTGGTTTCTCAACACTTGCGCCATCGCTTATTTTTCCGTTGCGATAGGCGAATACACCGCCGCGCTTTTTCCCGCGCTGACTGATTCCGTATCGCTCGTTGCGGTTGCGGTTTTGGTTTTTTTTGTCGGTTTGCATTGGTTCGGCTTGCGCGCGGGAAGCGGCGCGCAAAAGATAACCAGCCTGCTCAAAGTGCTGGCTTTTCTCGTTCTCATCGTTGCTTGCTTCGTCTTCGGCGGAAAGCAAAGTTTATCGCCAGTCGAGCAAAGCTCTCAAATTTCCATTACAAATCCGTTGCTTTCTTTCGTTGCCGTCATTTTGTCTTTGCAAGCCGTCGTTGAAACTTACGCGGGTTATAATTCCGTCGTTTATTTTGCGGAAGAAAATACCGACCCGGCGCGAAACATTCCACGTGCGCTTTTCGGCGGCGTGTTGTTGGTCACGGCGATTTATTTGCTGGTTAATCTGGCTCTGCTTTTCGCTTTGCCGATTGAACAAATCGCCGCCTCGAAACTGCCCGCCGCCGATGCCGCCGTGAGTATCTTCGGCGAGACGGGCGGAACGATAATTACCGCGCTTTCTTTGGCTTCGCTTCTGAGCATCATTAACGCCGTCGTCCTGCAAACGCCGCGCACACTTTTTGCGATGAGCCGCGACGGATTGTTTTCAACCAAAGGCGCGACGGTCAACGACGGCGGCACACCGACGTTTGCGTTAGTTCTGACGATTTTGCTGGCGATGATTTTAGCGGCAACCGGCACGTTTGAGTCGCTGTTTGCCATCGCCGCGTTTATGGGCTTAACGGTTGATTGTTCGGTTTATCTGGCTTTATTTATTTTGCGGAAAAGAGAGCCGGATTTGCCGCGTCCGTTTAAAGCGCGTGGCTACCCGTTCGTGCCGTTCATTATTTTATTCGTTTCGGTTTTACTGTTAATCGGTTACGTCGTCGGTAATACAACGAATAGTTTCATTGCTTTATCGGCAATGGCGTTGAGCTATCCGGCGTATTTAATTGCAAGGAGAACAATGAATGCGTAACACGCACCCAACAAGTCATTGGACGTGAGGGCGAAACAGCGACTTTGTTTTCGCGTGGTCTTGTTTCCCTGAAGTTGCGTGTTGGCGGTTTCGCCCCACGTCAACTCGGTCGTTGAGCGGCTTCGCTTGATAACGAAACCAAGCCGAACCTGATGTTCTAATTAAACCTGAGTCTTGATTAGAAATTAAGCGTATGAAATTAGATTTGCAAAACACAATTTGTAATCTAACATCTTTAGTTTTAGCGTGTTCCACAATCCCTGCCAACTTCTTGAATAGACTCGCGTGGTAAATCCGTCCTACAATGAACTGAATACTCCTTCGACTCTTTCCCGAATTGTGGAATGCAGTATTTTCAATCTTTGACTCGTCATATCTGCCCGCGCCCGTAACAAAACTCCTTCTTCCTCATACATGTCCATTTGAAACTGCGCTCCCCGATAACCCAAATCCGCCACACACAAACTGTCTTCGGTCAGCAAACTTGCTAACATTCTCGCTCCTGCCCGCTCATCCGAACTGGTTGGTAACAACACCGCTCCGACTATTTGTCCTGTCCGCGTTGCTAAAACGTGCAATTTGAAACCGAAAAACCAGCCTTTTGTGCCTTTCCCGCGCATACGCTCCTTGATCTCTCAATAAATTTACTTGCCCGTGACAGATTGCCTGACACATATTTATCGGACAGGAATCAATCAGATAAATTTCGTCTAAATCTTTGATATTGAGCGGAATATTTTCTAAAATTGCTCCCGTTTGAAAACTTAATCGGTGTAATCTTGCCAACCACTGCCGGTAACTCGGCAAATGCGGAAAAGCCTCTGGATCATTGGCTTTAATCAGTAAATAAGTGCGTGTTCGCGTCGCTGTTCCGAAGTAACTCGGCATCATCGCCACCGCGATTATTTCGGCATCCGTGCATTTCGGATTGTGATTGGACGCATCTCCACTTGCCGCCGTTTTTCTCGCTTTTTAAGCCGTCATCCGCCAAACAATAGACTAAAACTAATTATTCTTTTATACTTCTCATCGTGTAATCTTCTTCTTTTCGAGCAGTTTTTTCTCAAAATCATTCTACTCATTTTTTGGAGATTACATAATTTTCTAATCAGGACTCAGGTTGACAAACACAATTTCAGAATTTCTGCAAGAGCGAATTGACGCGAAGGATTTTCCGTCCGCCGTTTATCTCGTCGCGGAAAAAGGCAAAATCGTTTTGCAGGATGCGCTCGGTTTTGCCGTTGTCGAACCTGAAGAAATCGAAGCTAAAATTGATACGATTTACGATTTGGCGAGTTTGACGAAACCGCTTGTTACGGGTTTGCTGTGCGCGAAATTGATTGAAAAAAGAGAGATAAATTTGGTAGACAAAATTGCAAATTATTTCAGCAACTTTGATACGAGCGAAAAGCGCGAAATCTCGATTGAAAATCTTTTAACTCATACTTCCGGTTTTAGGGCGTGGAAACCTTTCTACTTAATGACGAATGACGAATTACGAATGACGAATTTAATTGCGTCCGAACCGCTTGAAAACTCGCCAAATACGAAAGTTGTTTATAGTGATTTGAATTTTATTTTGCTCGGACTTTTGCTTGAGAAGATTTACAAGAAATCTTTGAATGAAATTGCGGGAGAAGAAATTTTCGCGCCGTTAAATCTGCAAAATACATTTTTTAATCCGCCGGAAAGTTTGCGCGAAAGAATTGCCGCCAGCGAAAACGGAAACGTATTTGAAAAACAAACTTGTATTGAATTAGGCTACAAAATCCAAAATCCGCAATCCAAAATCCGCAATCGGGCAGTTTGGGGCGAAGTTCACGACGGAAATTGTTGGTTTATGAACGGTGTTTCGGGACACGCCGGACTTTTTTCAAATGTATTTGAAACCTTCAAAAGCGCGCAACAATTTTTAGCCGAAGAAACGATTTTGCTAAAACCTGAGACTTGCAAATTATTCCGCACAAATTTTACGCCAAACTTAAATGAAGCGCGTTCAATCGTGTTTCAACTCGCCGAAACAAAAGATTCGACAGCAAGTTTAGCAATTTCAGAAGACAGTTTCGGGCATCTCGGTTTTACCGGAACCTCACTGTGGATTGAGCCGGAAACCGAACGTATTTTTATTTTGCTGACCAATCGCACCCACACCCGCGAACTTCCGTTTGCGAATATCAATACCACGCGCCGCAGATTTCACGAACTTGCCGCAGAGATTTTGGATAAAAGATAATTTTCCCGCGTTGGTTTCAGCTTTTCCAATGTTTCAGGCATCTAAATTTACGATTCTTTAATCAAAAAAACGCTTTCCCCAAAAGTATAAAAATCAGCCTGGAGAACCGAAAATGAAAAAGATTTTGTTTGCATTTATATGTTTGGGGCTTTTGGGAATTTCGGCGTTTGCACAAAAAAGTTCGCGCCCGCGGATTGTGGCTTCGCCGACACCGCCGACAATCCGAAACGATTCTTCAAATCAAACCAAACGTCCGCCCGTTTTAATCGGCGACAAGAAAAGTAATCAAACGCAAACTTCAAATAAAACTGAAGAAACGCCGGTTGAAGACGACGAAGTTGTCCGCATTGAAACGAATTTGGTAACATTTCCCGTCTCCGTGCTTGACCGCGACGGCAGATTTATTTCCAGTTTGCAAAAACAGGATTTTCAGATTTTTGAGAATGGCGTTGAGCAGAAAATTGACAATTTCGGCTCGGTTGAAGTGCCGTTCACGGTTGTTCTAATGATTGACGTCAGCCCTTCGACGCATTATAAAATCAACGAAATTCAAGAAGCGGCAATTACATTTGTCAATCAACTGCGGCGCGACGACAAAGTGATTGTCATTTCCTTTGATGAACGAGTCCGGGTTCTGAGTTCGGCAACCAACAATCGTAATGTTTTGCGCGATGCGATCCGACAAGCAGAATTTGGCGATGGCACGAGCCTTTACGAAGCGGTTGATAATGTAATTAACCAACAATTGAGCCGCATCGAAGGTCGCAAAGCAGTCGTTTTATTTACCGACGGCGTTGACACGACTTCGCGGCGGGCGACTTATCAAAACACGGTGCGCGAAACCGAAGAAGTTGACGCGCTGTTTTATCCGATTCGCTATGATACTTACGCGGGAATGCGGCGCGGAAATGGCGGCACAACTTACCCGTCTCAGCGACGCGGCGGCAATAATGGCAGTATTTTAGGCGGCATTCTCGGCGATATTTTGGGCGGAATAATCATTGATGACGACAACAACGGCGGCAGAGGCGGTGGAAGCGCAGGTTCAAGCCGTGCGGAATACGAAACAGGTCGTCGTTATCTGGAAGATTTGGCAAGAAACACCGGCGGCAGAACTTTTGAAGCCGACACGACTTATAATTTGGACGCAGCTTTTTCCGGCATCGCCGAAGAACTGCGCCGTCAATACACAATCGGATATTATCCCGAAATTATCGGACAAAAAGGCGAGCGCAAACAGATTCGCGTCCGCGTCAACCGTCCGAACTTGGTTGTCAGAGCGAAGAACAGCTATATCGTGGGCGAAAATGATAAGAAATTCGCGGGTAGATAAAACCGGGAGCGCGGGCATCTTGCCCGCATTATGTCGCCAAAGCGACATAAATATTCCAACACGAAATTGAATTTACGCGAAATCTTTTTGAACGCTGGTGCGTTCATTGCGGGCAGGATGCCCGCGCTTCCGGTATTTTTTACCTTACTGCATCTTTTTCTAAAACGTGAAGCATCATATACTCACAAATCGAGGTGCAAAAATGAAAAAGTGTGTTGCTGTCGTTTCTTTAGCGATTATCTGCCTGAGTTTTACCTTTAATTTTGCTCAATCGCGCCGCGTTCCGCCTTATTCGGAAAGCGGAAATGAAAAATCCAATAAACATCCGCCGCAAACTGAAGTTACACCGACTCCGCAGCCTAAAAATTCCGAAGAAGACCCGAACACGACCAATATTGAAAGAATTGATACAAGTGCGGCTGAAAGCACTGATGATGTCATCAAAATTGATACGAAACTAAATAAAAGTCCGTTTCCCTTCCCGATTCCGACGAGCGGCACACCGGGCAACAAAGGCACAACGGCGGAAGATTATCGCCTCGCCGACGAATACTTAGACGAAATGGCGAACCGCACGGGCGGCAGACTCTATCAGGCAAGCACAACAGCAAATCTGACGACGGCTTTTTCCAATATCGCTAACGAACTCAGACAATTTTACAGCCTCGGTTATTACCCGAAAGAAGAATCTGAAACAGGCAAGCGGCGCAAGATAAAAGTGCGCGTCAATAAAACAGGCTTGGTCGTGCGGGCGCCGGGCGGTTATGTTGTCGGGAAAAAAGAGGAAAAAAAGTGATAGGTGGTAAGTGATAAGTGATAGGTAATTTTGGTTTATAGTTTTTCATTATCACTTATCACTTATCACCTATCACCTATTAAACAACAGTTCCGTCATTGATAACCGCATTTTTCGGGATGATAATAATGCCCTCGCGGATAAAATAACAACCGTTTTCACCGTCTTTCGTTTCGACATTATCTTTGTTTATCAACTGAACGCTGCGCCCGATGCGGGCGTTTTTATCAATGATGGCGCGGCGGACAATAGAGTTTCCGCCGATGCCGAGATTTGTTTTCGATTGGTTGACGCTGTTTGTAATTTCGTCAAACGATTCGTAAAAATCCGCGCCCATAACGATTGAATTTTCGATTCTCACGCCGTCATCAATCCGACTTCTCAAACCAATAATGGAATTTCTTGCATAAACGCCGTTCAAAATGCAGCCTTCGCTGACCATTGTGTTGCTGATGTCGCAATCGTGAAGTTTTGACGGCGGCAAATATCTGCTGCGCGTGTAAATCGGCGCGGCGGTGTTAAAGAAATCAAACTTCGGCAAAGGCGACGCCAAATCGAGATTAGCCTGATAAAAAGAGCGAATCGTCCCGATGTCTTCCCAGTAATCTTTGAAAAGATGCGCCTGCACATTCAACTTTTTAATCGCCGACGGGATTATCTCGCCGCCGAAATCGAAACGCGATTCGTCTTCGCCGAGCAGTTCGATTAAGCGTTCGTAATTGAAAACGTAAATGCCCATCGAAGCGAGAAACGGACGTTTTTCGGATTCTTCGGCGGTCAACCCGAACCGCGTCGTTTCGACCCGCATTGATTCCAAATCATCACCTTTCGGCTTTTCCTTAAATTCGATAATTCGTCCGTCCTCATCGGTTTTGAGCAAACCGAATCCGGCTGCATCTTCGGGACGCGACGGAATCACGGAAATGGTCACGTCGGCATTGGTTGCAAAGTGCCGCGCCAGAAATTTGCGATAATCCATCCGGTAAAGGTGGTCGCCGGAGAGAATCAAAATCGTGTTGACACGCCAATCGCGGATGTGCGGAATCATCTGGCGCACCGCGTCCGCCGTGCCTTGAAACCACTCCGGCGAATCGAGTCGCTGTTCGGCGGCGAGAACTTCGACAAAGCCGGACGAGAAACTCGAAAAGCGATACGTGCGCGAAATATGCCGGTTGAGCGACGCGGAATTGAACTGCGTCAAAATAAAAATTTGCGTAATGCTCGAGTTGATACAGTTGGAAATCGGCACGTCAACCAATCGGTATTTTCCGCCGAGCGGAACGGCGGGTTTTGCCCGTTCTTTCGTCAAAGGAAAAAGCCGCGAGCCTGCACCGCCACCCAAAATTACCGCTACTACGTTTTCGTATTGTTCCATAATGTTAAAAAATTGATTCATTTTCCGCTTTCAGCATAGCCGCAATCGCAGGTTAATTTCAAGCATTACAAAGTAGTTAGTGTGTGAAGGAATGAAGAATGCGGGATGAGAAATGAATTAAAAATCAACCTGATAGCTTTATTTATCCTTCATCCTTCATCCTTTCTGCGCCCCGCACTCCCGGCGCCTTTTGACATTTCGCGGCAAGCGTGATAGTTTGCTCTTCACCGAAGTTTGCAAAATTTGGTGCTTGTTCTTTTTAAGTCTAAAATGCTTTGGGTGTCGTTTTTTATAAAACGGCACAAAGGGAAAGAGGGTGAAAATCCCGCACGGTCGCGCCACTGTAAAAACAGTTATCAGTTATCAGTCATCAGTTATCACAAAACTTTGTGATAACTGATGACTGATAACTGATAACTGAATAAGTCAGGTAACCTTATTCAAAGTTTTTTAGCCGAAACCGTCTCGCGTCAAGACGTTTGGCTGAACAGGTGTTCATTTGCTTCTCTCCTTATTGATTGGTAGAAAGCCCTGTCCGTACTTGCTTTTGATGTTTTGAGGCAAGATATGGCGGGGCTTTTTACTTTGGAAAAAACTACACAAAAACAGATTTTCTTTGCGTCTTTGCGCCTTTGCGTTAAGAGTTTTTTATTCCTTTTAACTTTTGTTATTCTTTTTTCTAATTGTCGAAGCGAATCAGCCAATCCGCAAATTACCTCGCCGACACGCGAAATTACCGACGATTTAGGTCATCAGGTAAAACTTCCCGAAACAATTGAACGCGCCGTTTCGCTTGCGCCGAATCTGACGGAAATCACGTTTGCCGTCGGCGCGGGTGACAAACTCGTCGGCAGAACAAGTTACGACAATTTCCCGCTTGAAGCGCAAAAAATCCAGACCGTCGGCGACACGCTTAACCCGAACATCGAAAACATTATTGCTCTGAAACCGCAAGTCGTGCTGGTTTCAACCGCTTCGCAAATCGAAACTTTTACCAGGCAGTTAGAAGCACAAAACATCGCCGTTTTCGTTACCAATCCGAACAGTTTGGACGATATTTACAAAAGCATTTACCAAATCGGCGAGATTTTCGGCAAAGAGGCAAAAGCGCGGGAAATTGTGATTGATTTGAGAAAACGGGTTGACGATGTTGAGACGCGAACCAATACTGCTGAAGTCGTTAAAGTGTTTTTGCAAATCTCGAAAGAGCCGCTTTTTACAATCGGCAAAGAGTCATTTTTGACGGATTTAATAAATCGGGCGGGCGGGATTTCCGTAACCGCAAATGTTACGACGGCTTATCCAGAACTGAGCAAGGAAACCGCGCTTGCCTTAAATCCTGAAGCAATAATTTTATCCGACAGCGAAGACAATAAAGAGCCGAACGATGTTCTTAAAATTTCTCCGGCGATGAGAAACGGCAAAGTTTTTCGGATAAATGCGGATTTGCTTTCGCGTCCGTCGCCGCGCATTGTTGACGCATTGGAGCAAATAGCACGGGCGTTGCATCCTGAAAGTTTTCAATAATCGGGAGCGCGGGCATCTTGCCCGCATTGAGCGCAAAGCGCGAACAAAAGCAGTTGGCAGATGACAAGGCGGCAAGTCGGTTGAATAATTGTCTGATGCTTACTGCTGCCCTGCTTTTTCACGTCGCTTTGGCGACGTATTGCGGGCAGGATGCCCGCGCTCCCATTGCTTAACAGAGAACGAGTGAAAAAGAAAATTTCAATCTTGATAATTTTATTCGTCGCGCTCGTTATCGCGCTTTTTATCGCCGCGCTTTTGGGAAGCGAAAAACTTTTGTTCTTTGATTTAAACGAACAGCAACACGCGATTCTTTTCGATATTCGATTGCCGCGCATTTTGCTTGGCGCGTGCGTCGGAGCAAGTCTGGCTTTGGCGGGCGCGAGTTTGCAGTCGCTTCTGCGAAATCCTTTGGCTGAACCATATTTGCTCGGCGTTTCAAACGGCGCGGCGTTAGGCACAATGTTGGCTTTTGTGTTCTTCACACAATTTGAATTTGCGCGTCCAATTATGGCGTTTATCGGCGCAAGTCTGGCGACTTTCGTGGTTTATCAGATGGCGAAAAGCCGCGCCGGAATGAATGTCGAAAGACTGGTTTTGTCGGGCGTAATCGTCACGACGTTTATTTCGTCAATCATCGTTTTGCTGACTTCCCTTTTGGACGCGGCAAAGTTGAGAAGTTTCACGTTTTGGCTTTTGGGAGACTTGTCGCAAGCGACGAAAAACGGCTTTTATCTGAGTTTTGCCGCCGTCATTATCGGCACAATAGTTTTAATGAAAAATGCGCGGGCGTTGAATCTGATGATGATTGGCGAACGCGACGCTTTCGATTTCGGCGTTGAAGTCAACAAAACGCGGCTGGCGGTTTTTGCAACCTCGAGTTTGCTGGTCGGAACGGCGGTCGCGGCAAGCGGTTCGGTCGGTTACGTCGGCTTGATTGTGCCGCATCTCGTTCGTCTGGCAATCGGCAGCGACAATCGTTTGGTGATTCCGTTTTCAGCTTTGGCGGGCGCGATTTTTGTCGTCCTGGCGGATACCGTTGCAAGAACGGCGATTGCGCCGCGCGAATTGCCCGTCGGCGCGATTACCGCGCTTATCGGTGCGCCGCTTTTTATTTATCTTTTACGAAGAAGTTAATGCTCTTTAAGAAAAATTCAACGCAAAGGCGCAAAGGTGCAAAGGTGCAAAGGTATTTTTAAATTACAAAGCAATAGTAGAAAGTTTCTTAACTTTGCGCCTTTGCGTTAAAAAAATGTTAATAGCCCAAAACATCACCATCGGTTACGGCGTTTGCGAAGTCGTCAAAGATATTTCTTTCACTTTACAAAACGGTGAAATCCTGGCGATTGTCGGCGCAAATGGCGCGGGCAAAACCACTTTGCTCAAATCTTTGAACGGAACTTTGCCGGTTGCCAAAGGTGAAATTTTGCTGGACGGCAAAAAGTTAAAAGACTACTCGCGCCGCGAAATCGCGCAAAAAATCGCCGTCATCGCGCAGGAAAACGAAACAAAATTTCCCGTTTCGGTGTTGGAATTTGTTTTATCGGGCAGATTCGCGCACGGCACGGCTTTCGGTTGGGAAACGACCGGCGATTTGCAGATTGCCGAAAACGCTTTGCAAATCTGCGATTTAACGAATTATGAAAACCGTTTGATGAACCGGCTTTCGGGCGGCGAACGGCAAAGAGTGATTTTAGCCCGCGCATTGGCGACGCAGGCAAAAACTTTGCTGCTTGACGAACCGACGACAAATCTCGATTTAGCGCATCAGGCGTTGATGTTTCGCCTCGTGCGCGAAAGATGCAAAGCGTGCGAATCTTCGGCGATTATCATTACGCACGATTTGAATCTTGCTTCGGAATTTGCCGACCAAATTTTGCTTTTGAAAAACGGCAAAATGATTGCGAAAGGCAAGCCCGAAAAAGTTTTGAGCGCGGGCAATCTGCGCGAGATTTTTGATGTGGAAGTTCTGCTTGACGCGCATCCGAAAAGCGGCAAGCCGAGAATTACGATGGATTTCGGAAATTAGCGTTGATACAACATAAGAATTATTGACCGCGAAACACACGAAACTTACGAAAAATTTAATTCTTTTTTTCGCGTATTTCGCAGTGAAAATTTCTTTACATTCTTTTTCGTATCAACCTGGCATTAACCAAAAGACGACGCGCAACGGAAGTTCGGTGAAAGTCCGACACTGCCCGCGCAACTGTGAATTCAGTTATCATACGCTTTTGACTAATAAACTAAGCAATAGTTTAGAGGCGGTCTATGACCGCCAACAGCCTGATATTTCAATCGTTGGCGGTCATAGACCGCCTCTAAACAAGTTAGTTTTATTGCACAGTTTTCAAGTCCAATCCGTATCAGTCAACAGTTATCAGTTATCAATTTATTATTTTGATAACTGTTGACTGATGACTGATAACTGCAAAAGTCAGGAACATTGCCGTTCGTCTCAATTTATCTCGTTCTGCGATGGGCGGAACTGAGGAGGAAAGATGAGAATTTTAAGTGGTTTATTTTTGATTTGTTTTTTGACAATTAGCATTTTGGCGCAGCAAGGCGCAGCAATTACGGCACAATTAACGGAAAACGGCAAAGCCGTTTCAAACACGCAGGTTAAACTTGTTTCTCAATCAAATAAAGAAACTGAGTTGAGAACGACGACCGATAAAGACGGAAATTACAGGTTTGAAAATGTTTCAAACGGAAATTATTGGATAGTTTATTCAGATTTTAACGGTAATGAACGAAGTCAGACTGTTCATATTGAAAACGGAAATGTATCTTTTATAGATTCGCCGATTCGTGAAGAAGTAAATGTGAAAATCGCATCGGGTATTTCACAGCCGATTGACGAAGTTTCAAAAACCGTTAACGTCATTGACGCGCAGGAAATCAGAGACCGCAGCGAATTTTCACTCACTGACACGCTGAAAACGATTCCGGGTTTTCGCGTCCAGCAGCTTGGCGGATTCGGCAAAACGGCGAACATCAAAACTCGCGGTTTGAGAAATCAAGATACGGCGGTTTTGCTTGACGGCGTGCGTTTTCGGGATGCTTCTTCGATTACGGGCGACGCTTCGGCATTTTTGAGCGATTTTGTTTTGACGGATACGAACCGTGTTGAAGTTCTGCGCGGTTCGGGCAGCTCGCTTTACGGCACAAACGCGATTGGCGGCGTTTTGGATTTACGGACAAACGAACCGCGCAACGGTTTTCACGGCTCGCTTCTCGGCGAAGGCGGAAGTTTAGGACTTAAAAGATTTCGTGGAAATGTGTCCGACGGAATTGATAAATTCGGTTTTAGTTTAGGCGTTTCGCGCACGATTTTTTCGGAAGGAATTGACAAGGACGACGACGCGCACAATACCAACGCGCAAGGCAGAATTGATTATCGTCCGTTTTCAAAAACAAGTATTTCCGGGCGCGTCTATATTTCGGATGCGTATGTCAAACTCAATTCAAGCCCCGATACAATCGGAACTCTACCGGCTTCAAACGCGACGATTATTCGCGCCGTTCCACTTTCGCGTTCCGAACTAAACCGTTATGCAGACGGAATACCGATTTTGCAGTTGAATCGCGGCAATGCGAACTTTATTTCCGACACGAACGACCCCGACAATTTTCAGAAATCACAATTCTTTAACGGGCAACTTGTCTTGAATCAGATCATCAACGACCGCTTGAATTTCAGCGCGACGTATCAAGGTTTGAAGACGAGCCGAAAAAACACAAACGGCATTTCAGGCATTGGATTTCAACCGTTTGGCGGAGCGCAGACAAGCGTTTTCGACGGGCAGATTCACACGCTCAACACGCATTTTAATTGGACGCCGAACTCGCACAATCTGATTACGGCTGGTTATGAATACGAGTGGGAAAAATTCGGCAATGACGGGATTGCGCCGGGTGCGGCGGGTAATTTTTCAACCCGCGCCAAACAAAAAAGCAATACGTTCTACGTGCAGGATTTGTTGAACTTTTTCAATAATCGCCTGCAAATCGCGGGTGGTTTTCGCGCACAGTTTTTTAATTTAAAAAATCCGACATTCAGCGCAGCCAATCCGCCGTATCGAAACTTGACGCTCGAAAACCCGCCGAATGCTTACACTTTCGACGGTTCGGCTTCTTACTTTTTTCAGCGAAGCGGCACAAAAATCCGCGTTCACGTCGGTAACGGCTACCGCGTTCCGTCGCTTTATGAAAGATTCGGCACATTTTACAGCTCGTTTTCGCAAAACTTCATTGCGCTCGGCGACCCGAATTTGAAACCTGAACGCTCAATCGCTTTCGACGGCGGCGTTGACCAAACGCTTTTCAAAAATCGCGCAAAACTTACGGCGACTTATTTTTACACACGCTTGATTGACACCATCGGTTTCGGCAATGTCGTCGCAAATATCGGCACAACGACGCGACCTTTTGGCGGTTACATCACCACGAAAGGCGGAATCGCACGCGGCGCGGAATTTAGCGGGCGAGTAAAAGCTACAAATTCAACCGATGTTTTCACGTCTTATACTTTCACCAACAGCGACCAGCGCACACCGCAAGTTTCGGGAAGCCGCATTTTGCAGACGCTCGGCGTTCCAACGCACCAATTTACTTTGGTTGCGACGCAAAGATTCAAACGTCTGACCGTTAATTTCGATTTTCTCGCCACGAGCGATTATCTTGCGCCGATTTTCAGCAATGCGACCTTCGGAACTTACATTTACCGCTTTGACGGCAGTCGTAAAGCAGATTTAACGGGAAGTTACGAGATTCCTTTCAAAAGCGAAAAACTGCGTTTTCGCCTTTTCGGCACAATCGAAAATCTATTTGATTACGATTATTACGAAAACGGTTTCCGCACGGCGGGCAGAACGGGACGCGCCGGTTTGAGTTTGAGTTTTTAAGAAAATTTACGGGGATAGACAGGATAGACAGGATTTTTAATTCCTCTTTATCCTGTCCGAGTTTTTGTTCCAATACCTACTTTATCTTTTGCATCAAAAAAGTGTTACACTGAATAAAAAATTTAGAGAGGTGTAAAAGCTATGAAAAAAAGATTGTTATTTATCTTGGGTTTGATTTTTGTCGCGGCAAATTTGGCGACGGCTCAAACAAAAACCGTAACCAACGCCGATTTGGAAAAGTTTCGGCAAAAACGTCTGCAAGCCGAAAGAGATTACCGCGAAAATTATGAAAAACTCGGCTTTCCTTCGCCCGAAGAATTGGAAAGACAGCGCGTGCAAGACCGCAAAGAGCTTTCGGAACTTTCCGCGCGTTTGGAAAAGGAAAATTTTGAGCGTGAAAAAAAACAGCGCGAAGATGCGTATTGGCAAGCGCAAAACGATGCCTCACGCAGCTATAATAATCAATATAATCAAGGCGCGTATTACGGAAACGGTTATTATTCGTCCGGTTATTTCGGCGCGTATCCTTTTTACGGCTTTTCGGGCGGATATTACAATAATTACTATAATAATCGGTTTGGGAGAAATCGCGGTTTCCGGCGCGGCGGAAATTTTTATAATCCGATAATTCCGGGAACTGTTTTTCCGCCGCGAGGAATTCGCATCAATAACGGCGGCGTAAGAATCGGTGTAACAGGTGGAAGCCGTTTTCCTTCATCTATCAGAAGTCCGCGCTGATTCGGCAAACGGCAAAATAAAATTTGAAATAACTTCAAAGGATTAGATTTTGAATTTATGCGAAACGCGAATTATGATAAATACATAATTCGCGTTTTGATTTGAGTAGAAACAATTTATGAAAAACGGTTGGGAAGCAGTTATTGGAATGGAAATTCATGCGCAACTTATCTCAAAGAATTATGCTTAAAACAATTGAAGAAAAATATAAAACCGTAATTGAAAAAAATACTTTCTATTTTTTCAACACCGAATTTGCCGAAACTTATGAAGGATATTTAATCACTCTCAAAGAATCTCTTTTGCTTCTCAAAAATGAAATTGAAACTGACGGTTTAAGAAAGGAAATTTTTGCCGATTTTCTTGCTGACAAAGAAAACGGCTTAGATGCTTTGCTTGCTTTGACAGGATTTTCAAACGAATCGCTCAAACGCTTAATAACTTTGATTCGCGTAGCAGACAATTCATCGCTTTCTAAACTGACTTTGAAAGAAAAATGGTGTCCGAAAGAAGATTTGGAAACGATTAAAGAATGGTCGAGTAACACGGTTATCAGGCTCATTAAGAAAAATGAATTTTTTAGAAAAGGCATTGTCAATCTGTTTTTTGAAGGCGCGACCTTGCCGTTTTTGGCGGAAAGAATGCCGCTTTTTGAATTGAAAAAATTGAGTCTTGAAAAGTTAAAATTCGAGCCTTCGAGTATGATTGATACTTTGATTCGTTATAAAGTTAAAGGTTCAATGTCGGGAAAGAAACAAAATAATCCAGAAGCATTGATTGCAAGTCTGTTGACAAACTTGGAGGTAACTTTTGAGGCAGGCGATTTAGCGGAATTGATTCTTAATGCGTTTGACACAAAACGCACAATGGATTTTATAATTCCTACCAAAGCGAATCCGAAAATTGTGGTTGAAAGTTCGTTTCTCGTAACGACTTCTTCCGGGCAAGGCGACAAATCTAAAACCGAAATCGCCATTAACTTCTTACTCAAGCAACATTATCCCAAAGCGGTTTTTGTTGGATTTATTGACGGGCTTGGTTGGTATGCGAGGCGAAACGATTTGAAAAGAATGGTTGCGGCTTACGAAGACGTTTTTACATTTCACGAAGACGAATTGGAAAGATTCGAGAAATTAGTTATCGAAAAGGTGAAAAATGCTTAACGATTTTCTGAACAAAATTACAAACGGCGATTGTCTGGAGCTTTTCAAAGCGATTCCCGACGAGAGCATTGATGTAACTTTCGCCGACCCGCCGTTTAATTTGAAGAAAAAATACACCAGCACGAAAGACAGTCTTGCGCTTCAAGATTATTTAAATTGGTGCGAAAAATGGATTGCCGAAATGGTTCGCGTAACCAAACCAAGCGGCGCGATTTTTGTTCATAACATTCCAAAATGGCTGACATATTACGCCGGTTTTCTCAACCAGCACGCGGACTTTAAACATTGGATTTCGTGGGACGCGCCGACCGCGCCGATGGGGAAATCTCTGCAACCAAATCATTACGGCATCTTGTTTTACGCCAAAGACACAAAGCAAAATAAATTTTATGAACTTCGTTATCCGCACAAACGCTGTCGCAAGTGCGGCTATTTACATAAAGATTACGGCGGAAAAAAATTTATGCTTCATCCGTTCGGTTCTTTGGTTTCGGATGTTTGGACGGACATCCATCGCGTCAAGCACAATAAATACCGCGATGAACATCCTTGCCAATTGCCGATTCACTTACTTGAAAGGGTGATTTTAATGTCGAGTGATGCAGGTGATATTGTGCTTGACCCATTTTCAGGAACGGGAACGACAGCTTTGGCGGCGAAACGACTAGGAAGAAATTATATCGGTTTTGAATTTGATAAAACTTATGCGGAAATTGCCAAAAACAAACTTTCTCAAGAAGAAGCAAATTCAAAAATTGGAGAGGTTTGGTTAAGTTTTCATTTGAACGAAGCGGTTACGATTCGAGATAAAGATTGGACTGAACTGGCAGAAAATTATCTTGTTCCCGAACCGATTGAAAAAATTGATAACACGCGAATTGTTCAGAGAAAATCGAATTTGCCGAAGTCGTGTGTTTCGGCAATGAAAGCAAATCAAAATTTAATGCCTTTATTTCAAAAAATATGAAAAATGGTTGGGAAGCAGTTATTGGAATGGAAATTCACGCGCAACTGGCGACGGAAACGAAGATTTTCTGCGGCTGTGCAACGAGTTTTGGCGACGAGCCGAACTCAAATACTTGTCCGGTTTGTCTGGGCTTGCCGGGCGCGTTGCCGGTTTTAAACGAAAAGGTCATTGAACTCGGCGCGAAAGCAGCTTTATCTTTGGGTTTGAATATCAATGAAACTTCGATTTTCTCGCGCAAAAATTATTTTTATCCCGATTTGCCGAAAGGTTATCAAATCTCGCAATACGACAAGCCTTTTTCCAGCAACGGCGAATTGACGATTTTAACGGCGGAACGCGACGAAAGCGGACACGCGCGGGATTGGAAACCGTTGACGATTCGCATCGAACGGATGCACCTCGAAGAAGACGCGGGGAAAAATGTCCACGAAGGTTTGCCCGAAGTTGACAGATATTCCTACGTTGATTTGAACCGCGCCGGAACGCCGCTCGGCGAAATTGTTACCGCGCCTGATTTTAGAAGTTCGTGGCAGGCTTATGATTACGTCAATCACATTCGCCGCGTTTTGCAATGGGTCGGCGCGTCCGATGCCGATATGGAAAAAGGAAATTTGCGCTGCGAAGCAAATGTTTCGGTCAGAAAAATTGGTGAAGGAAAATTTCGTAACAAGGTTGAACTGAAAAACTTGAATTCGGTGCGCTTTATGCAGAAGGCGATTGAGTTTGAGATTGAACGCCAAATCGAAGCGCACGAAGCGGGTGAAACCGTTAATCAGGAAACGCGCCTGTGGGATGATAAAAACAATCAAACGCGCATTATGCGTTCAAAGGAAGACGCGCACGATTACCGCTATTTTCCCGAACCTGATTTGCAGCCGTTGGTTGTTTCAAGCGAATTCATTGAAAAAATTAAAGCCGAAATGCCGGAACTTCCCGACGCGATGCTTGAAAGATTTATGCGCGATTATGATTTGTCGTTTGCCGACGCTTCGCAGTTGGTCGCTGAAAAAGGTCTGGCGGAATTTTATGAAGCGACTGCAAAAGCGTCAAACAATCCGCGCATTTCGGCAAATTATATTTTGGGCGAACTGACGCGCGAACTGAATAATTCCGGTAAAACCGCTTCCGATTCGCCTGTTTCGTCAGAAAATCTCGCCGAACTTATCAAGACTTTGGAAACGGGCAAAATCAACAATAATCAGGCGAGAGAAGTTTTCGTCGAGATGTTTAATTCGGGCAAATCTGCTGATGAAATTATCAAAGAAAAAGGTTTTGAACAAATTTCCGATTCAGGCGCAATCGAAAAAATCGTTGATGAAATTATCGAAAAAAATCAAAATCAAGTTACGGCTTACCAAAACGGTAACGATAAACTTTTCGGCTTTTTTGTCGGACAAGTAATGAAGGCTTCGGGCGGCAAAGCAAATCCGAAAGTTGTTAATGAAATTTTGCGAGAGAAATTAGCGAGGTGATTCATGGTTGAAATGACAATAGAGGTGCGCGATTCATTAGCGCCACAAATCCAATCGTTCGGCGGTTGGATTTCGACGATTATCGAATTGGCGACGGCAAATTTCAAAATGTCCGCACCGCAAAAAGCGTCGGCGGAATTGATAGGATTTCTTTCAACCAATCCTCTGCCACAAGAGGTTTTGAATTTTGAAATTTCAGACGCGGCGCAAGAGCGAGCTTCCTTTTTATTGGACTTAAACAGAGAACAGGAAATAGGCGAAGCCGAAAACAAAGAACTTGATGAATGGGAAAAATTTAATCACATCTGCATTCTGCTGTCGGCGCAGGCGGCGAAATTGTCAAGAACATAAATGGCGGAGTATATTCCAAAAAGTTTGCGGCGACTGGTTGAAGAACGGGCAGAATTTCGTTGTGAGTATTGTCGAATTCCGTCAACAAAGCCAAATCTCAAACACGAGTTAGAGCATATTCTTCCGCGCCAACAAGACGGGCGGACGACAGCCGCAAATCTTGCTTGGGCGTGTCTTCGGTGCAATCGTCGTAAAGGAACAAACGTCGGCTCATTCGATTCGGAAACGGGAAATTTAACGCGGCTTTATAATCCGCGCACAGATGTTTGGACGGAACATTTTCGGCTTTTGGAAAGTGGAGAAATTAAACCTTTAACTGCTGAGGCGCGGGTTACGATAAAAATTTTACAAATAAACAACGATGACCGCATCGAAGAACGCAAAGAATTGAAGGAAGCGGGATTATTTGAGTAAAAAAATTGTTGACGGAATCATCGAAAAAAATCAAAATCGAGTTACGGCTTACCAAAACGGTAACGATAAACTTTTCGGCTTTTTTGTCGGGCAGGTGATGAAGGCTTCACAAGGAAAAGTAAATCCGAAGGTTGTCAATGAGATATTAAAGAAAAAATTATAGACGATGCCGGTATGAAAAGGTTTTTTATTTTTATATTCATAATTTCATCAGGATTTTTGAGCGTTGAGGCTCAATCGGTTTTTCAGCTTTCGATTTTACAACAAAGTATCGAACCGCTTTATCGAAAACCTTCCAAAAAGGAATTAAAAGCGGTTGCGCCAAAACCTGAATTATTTGAAAAATATGCCGAATTTCTTCGCCAGCCGAATACGGGATTGACAAAGTTAATTAATGATTCGGGCTGTGCCGACAATGCAAAAATTGTAGTTGCGACCGATGAATGCTTGAAATATACAATGCCGGGCGCGGGCAGTTCGTATTCGTTTCGCGTCGAAAATTACCGCATTCCGCGTTTGGCGGATTTGATATTTACCGAAAACAGTTTTCAGGCATCAGGAATTTTACTGCACGGAATTTTTGTTAATATCGGCGATGTGCGGCTCGATAAAGTTACTCTGCAAACCGTTGGATTAAAATATCTGTTGGATTTTCAGCCGGAAGTTGATTATGCAAAAGCCGGAGAAATTGACCGGCAATTATCGAAAGGAATCAGAAAAGACAAGTTTTTATACAGACGCGGACTGAATGCGGTTGAAAATACAACTTTCGTTCTGCGTTCGATTGCTTACGACGGAAAATACCTTCGGGCAGCCGGCGGCGTAATTTATAACGAATTTTCATTTGATAAACGAAGGGACGTTATTGTCGCCTTTCGCATAGTTGATAAAGACGACGACGGAAACGTCACAATTTTGTGGAAGGAATTGGCAAATAAAAAATCGCCGCGAATTAAAAGGTCGCAAAATGGAAAACAATAATTCAGACGGATTTTGATAAATTGCCGTCTGCTTTAGCTGGCGGATATGGAAAATAACCAGCTAAGGCTTTAGCCGAATTTGAAAAACAATCAAATCCTTATTTGCTTTAGCTGTAACAGGTTTGGCTCAAGCCGATGCGAACTGCATTTAGTTATCCGTCAGCTAATGTTCTTTGAAAAATAAATACCGTAATAAAAAGTTCACTCTTTGCTGGGAGCGCACGCATCCTTGCGTGCTACGTCGCTGCAAGCGGCGTGAAAGCCTTTATCAATCAAGGCTTCTTTGATAACCGCATTTTTCGCGCTGTCGCGCTTCAAGCACGCAAG
>JBPCPU010000037.1:0-7267 GCA_050998795.1 Pyrinomonadaceae bacterium | reverse complement strand
TTCCGATGCCAGCCGTGCAAACATCCAATCTCTTAAACGCGAACTGCTGACTCCTGCCGATTTTGCGACCCGTTTGATCGTTGCATTCGGGTTGACGGTCAGCCTCTCGATACAATTCAGCAGATGCTGAGTCAGGTCGTAAGCGCGGTCGCCAATATAAGGCTTGATGTCAATCGCCAGCCAATCTTTTCGTTTTGCCCGCAAAACATTTCCCGCGTGTAAATCCGTGGCGAGTAAGACCGGCTTTTCGGTAGATTCAATCAGCTTTTCTTTCAATTGGCAGCCCTCTTTTGCCAAATCGGGATCGGGAAAGCGTTCCAATCTTTCAAATGTTTCTTCGTTCCATTGCAAAACCATCTCCGCCAACGGTCGAAAATTTTCTCCGATGTAATTTGCTTTCCAAATCTCAGCCAGCAATCGGCTGATAATTTCGTCCTGAGCAGATTCCGGCACAGTCGAAAGCTGCGTTCCCGGCAGACATTGTTCCAGAAGCATCGCATTTGTTGCCTTGTCGAAATTCAAGAGATGGACGGTCGGATTACCGTTCAAAAGCCTCAGACCGTCTATTTCGTGGAGTGCCTCCTCGTGCGGAAGTCCGATTTTAAGAACTGCCTGTGCCTTTCCTTTCACTACGCAAGGCGCGACATACGAGCAGGTAGCATTTTCAAGATAAGGATTTCCAATTTCAAGTTTCCATTCTTCTTTTGCTTTCTTTACTATCGAAGGCAAGGATACCAGCCACGCCCGATTCCCGGCGGAGTCATTTCCAATCTTCATTAAAAATTCGGGTATGAACATTAGGCAAATTTCCTCTTTCAATTCCTTATTTATCTCGTATTTTTATGAACTATATTTTCAATTCTCCGTAGCTGTTTTTATAGATTTTTCCTTTTTTAGGATGCGTAAATTTTAATGCTGACCAGGTAGAGTTGATGCTGATACATTTACTTTCCACAAGTCCATATTCATATCCGATTTTGATAACTGATTTCATATTGAGGTCAGTATTATTCTTGCCGGATTTTTGCCAGGACACCCAAAGAGAACCTGTTTTTTTTAAATGGCTTTTTAAAATCGGAAATTCATTGTGAAAGTCTTTCCGGCTAATTACAAAAAAGTGAATGTAATCAAAATGCCCGGCAAGTTTTTTTTCAAGATTAATATCTGGAAGTTCAATCGCTTTGATAGCATCTTCCGGCGCATTGATAAAAATACTACGAGCATTTTGTTCGATGCCCATTTTCTCTGCTACTGATTTATCCATAGTTCAATATTCAATTCCTATTTCGTATTTCCATTTTCAGCTTGCTGCCAATTTGATTAAAAATATTCTTCAAGAAGTGATTGAAACGTAATATCCGTCAATATCTCTTAATGGAAATTCTTCCTTTCCTGAATTTAGAGTTTTACTTTGAACAGACAAATTTGTCTGTTCAAAGTAAAACTGCTAATGTTGTAATATGATAAGGATCAACAGTAAAAGAATCTGCTGTCGCCCGTGCCTCTTTATATAATCATTTTAATTCAAAAATTTACTTCAAAAACCGAAAAATTATGAAAAAAATTGCAATTATTTTATTTTTATTCGTTTTTTCGCTCGGTATTTTCGGACAGACAAGCGATGCTTTGCAAATCTCGCAACTGTCGGGCGATTTTTATATTTTTACGACTTATCAAACCTATAAAGACACGAAAGTTCCCGCCAACGGAATGTATCTCGTTACGAACGAAGGTGTTGTAATGTTCGACCTGCCTTGGGACAAAACGCAGATGCAGCCGCTTCTCGATCACATCAAAGCGAAACATAACAAAGAGGTCGTGATGACGGTTTCGACGCATTTTCACGAAGACCGCACGAACGGAATCGAATTTTTAAAATCAAAGGGCGTGAAGACTTACACGACCAAGAAAACCGACGAACTTTCGCAAAAAAACGGCTACGAACGTGCCGAGTTTTTGCTCGAAAAAGATACGACTTTTACAATCGGGCAATACAAATTTCAAACATTTTATCCCGGCGAAGGACACGCGCCTGACAATATCGTCATCTGGTTTCCGAACGAAAAAATTCTCTACGGCGGCTGTTTCATCAAAAGCACCGAAGCCGCAGACATCGGAAATTTATCCCACGCGAACATCAACGAATGGGATAAATCCATCAAAAAAGTGCAGAAAAAGTTCAAAAATCCGAAATTCATTATTCCCGGACACGAAGGCTGGGCAAGCACAAAATCCTTAGAACACACGCTGAAATTAATAAAGGAAAGTAAGCAGAAAACTAAAAGCTAACGTGAAGTTATTGTTCCTTCACAGTTCTTTTCGCATAGTGATTTCATTCTCATCAATTTGGTATTTTACAAACCCCATTTTTTCGACAAGTCGAATAGCCTTGTGATTTCTTGTTTTTGTCATTCCGAGTAAGGCTTTGACACCCAATTCTTTTTTTGCAAATTCCGCCAATAATTCAAATGCAGATTGCATAAAACCTTTTCCCCAATATGCAGGAAATAATGAGCCGCCAATGACAATTTCGTTGGTATCTTTATTCCAATGATGTAAAGCACAGTCGCCGATTATCAACTCCGGTTGTGTTATCGGTCTTATCGTAAAGATAAATTCGCTTAGTGAAATTATTCTTTTAGTAAATTCTATTGGCGTTTCATCAGGCAAAAAAGGACTTTCGTCAAAATTTACTGTTAGTTGTGGAAGTGAGTAAATTTCATAGAAGAAGTCAGCATCATTTTCCGTTAGTTGTTCAAGTATAACTTTGTCGTTAGAATACATTTTAATTACCCGTTTCTTATTAGTTTTCCTTTCGATATTATATTTTTCAAGAATATTCTGCGAAATGCCAAAGCACACCGGACGGATCGGTTATTAAAAATTCTCTTCCCCAATCTTCTTCCTTTATCGGGATTAATTTTACGCCGGTGTATTTTTTATCAAGTCCGAGTCGCTGCACAAAGTCCCAAAATTTATCCAGATTATCAACTTCAAGCAGAACCATCGAATTATCTATCCAGTCCTTCACGTAAAAATCTTGAAGATAAAATCCAAAATTATCTATTTTAAAAAAGGACATCTTTTCAAAGATAATTTTTTCTTCAAATCCCAAGTCCAGATAAAAGGACTTTGAAGTTTTATAGTCTTTTGCGCCAATAAAAGTCCTTATTGATTTTATTTCCTGCTTCATTATTTCTTCCATTCGTTTTTTATTTTTTCATAACACCCGACGATTCTGTGTATGAAACGCAGGGCATCAGCCGCGCTTCTTCGTCAACCGACGGAAATTTCACTCAAATACCGATGAGTACACTCAAAGGCGTGAAGCCCGTCGGCTTCTATTCCGAGTGCTTCAAACTCTCTGTCAACGATTTTTTTGAAAGCCAGACGCGCACGGCGCAGGCGAGCTTTGACGGCGTTCGGATTGATTTCCAAAACCTGCGCGACTTGCGGCGCGGTCATCTCTTCCAAATCGCACAACACCAGCACGGCACGCTGCGCGTCCGGCAACTCAAGTAACGCCTGCTCGACAACGTATTGCCTGAATCGCGTCCGGCACATCACGTCCGGGTTATCGGCGGGCGTTTCACTTATCAGCAAGCCGGTGTTTAATGTTTTTTCGTCGAGCGGCGCAGATTGGTTAGCGCGGCTGTGTTTTCTTTTGTAGTTCAGACAGACGTTCATAGCGAGGCGAAACGTCCAGGTGTAAAGCGAAGATTCGCCTTTAAATTTCGGCAGCGATTCGTCAAAGTGAATCAATATCTCCTGCACGGCATCGAGCGCGTCCGCATTATTTCCGATCTGACGGCGAGCGACCGCGTAAAGCCGCGATTGATACTTTTCGGCAAACTTGCGAAGCGATTCGTCGCGCTTGCCTTCGCTATGTAATCGAATAATTTCCGTGTCCATTGTTTCGTTACCTTTTATTATCGAATAAAAATATTTTTTTGCGAGCGTATCCTTTTCCCGGTCAGTCGTTACTAAATTAAATAAGGGAGAACATATTTATGATTGACATACGCACCGCACCATACGCCGCGCTTGTTTTACGAATTGCATTGGGAGCGGTTTTCATCGCCCACAGCCTTTTAAAGTTAATTGTATTCACTTTGCCGGGAACGGCGCAATTCTTCGAGGCGCACGGCTTTCCGGGCTGGACGGCATATCCGGTCTTTTTCGCCGAACTCGTCGGCGGAATTTTGCTGATTGTCGGCTTTTACACGCGATACATCGCGCTTGCTCTCGTGCCTGTAATGGCGGGAGCGTTCACGGTTCATTGGACAAACGGCTGGAGCTTTACCGCGCCCGGCGGTGGCTGGGAATATATCGCTTTTCTAACCGCCGCGTTAATCGCGCAAGCCTTACTCGGCGAGGGTGCTTATGCTTTGAGTTTGAAACGCGGCAATACAAATCTTGAAACAAATGCCTGAAGCCTCTGTGCATAAATCGAATGACCGGAGCGAGAGGCATTCTCGCTCTACTGCGAAGTTTTTACAATAATTTGTCGTGCGTTATCGGCAAATCGCGGATGCGCTTGCCGGTCGCATTAAAAACGGCGATGGCGATTGCCGCCGCTACACCTGTGATGCCGATTTCGCCAACTTCTCTCACATCCAAAGTGTTAAAAATGCAGTCGGTATTTTAGCGCGAAAAATTGATTTGGTCAGTTGCGCGCCTTTTTAACGCTTCAAAATCTTCCGTCGTATCAACATCAAAGGCTGCTTCCGGCGCACTGACCTTTGCCAAATTTTCGGCGTGTCTTTTAATCAAAGGTTTTGCTCCCGTGTCGTCTTTGAGTTTCATCAGTTCATCGAAAACCGCGCGCATAAAAAGTGCCGGAACGCCGATTGTATTTTCATAGCTGCTTGCGACGATTGGTTTTCCGGTTTCCTTTTGAGTTTCGATGAGTTTCGAGATGTTTTCCTCCGTAACAAACGGCTGGTCGCACAAAAGCAAAATCACGCCCGCTAAATCGGGATTCGTTTCGATTGATTTTTTCAGACCTTTTATGATTGAAGAACTCATTCCCGTCTGCCAATTCTCATTAACGGCAATACGAACGGAAAGATTTTCAAGAGAAACTTGAATTATTTCCGCATTTGCGCCCAAAACGACAACAATTTCAAATCCGGTTTTCAAAGCGGTTTTAGCGATACGTTCGAGCAGAGTAGTTTTTTCAAAACGCAAAAGCTGTTTCGGTTTTCCGAGTCTTTCAGACGCTCCGGCGGCGAGAATTATTATGCTGAATTCGGAATTTTTCATTAATTTCTTGTGTTATTGACTTCAAAAAGCTGGAAACGCTTTCAACGGTCATAAATTGAACCTTGCCGCTCGCGCAAAAATCCGCCTTCGCGCCCATTTAAAACAGCTTGAATTTCGGCGATTATCGAAAGCGCAATCGCTTCCGGCGTGTCCGCGCCGATGTCCAGACCGATAGGCGCGTGGAGTCGTTCTAATTGTTCGACGGTAAAGTCTTCGCCGATTTCTTCCAAAAGCCTTTCCGCGCGTTTTTTCGGACCTAACGCGCCGACGTATTGACATTTTGAATGCAGAAGCTGCCGCAGAATTTCGCGGTCGCGGTCGTAATTATGCGTCATAATCACCGCCACGGAGTTTTCATCTTGAAAAATTTCATCGTTCAAATCTTCCGAATTTGAAACGAAAATTTCGTCCGCTTCGGCGAGTCTTTCCGCATTGGCGAACGCCGGGCGATGGTCAACGACGCTGACGCGCCAGCCGATTTCCTTGGCGAATTTAATGAGCGGAAGCGCGTCGTAACCCGCGCCGAAAAGCAGCAGATTCAGCGGCGGACTGATGTTTTCAAAAAACATTTCAAAGAGTGTCCCGCCGATGCTGTATTCGCGGACTTCGGCAGATTTGTTTTCCGCAAAAAATTTAACGCAATCGTTTGTTAGTTCGTCAAATTCTTCGACGATATTTGGCAGATTTTGAAAATCAAATTGCTCGACATTGTTGTAAAAGATTCGTCCGCCGACGTAAAAATCGCCGTTTGATGAAACGAGAGTTCCGACGAACTGCCGCTCGCGGCGTTCGGCAGCGATTTGCAAAACTCCGAGCAGAAGACTTTCCGCGTCCAGAGGTTCGAGCAAAATCCGCACAATCCCGCGACAGCCCATCGAAAGACCGAAAACGGAATTTTCGTTTCGCGTTGTGTCGTAAGTGATGACAATCGGTTCATTCGTTTCTAAAACATTCTTGGCGCGTTCCAAAACATCGGCTTCGAGACAACCGCCGGAAACCGTACCGATACCGCGACCGTTTTCGCCAATCAGCATCCGCGCTCCCGGACGACGATAGCCCGAACCGACGACATCAATGACCGTCGCCAAAATCGCTTTTTCATCCAGCGCGAAGTTTGAAGTTTTTATGAGAATTTCCTGAATTTCTTTCATTAAAACCAAGCAAATCTCCTAAAGCAATTTGTTGCGCGTAATCGGCAAATCTCTGACGTGCATGCCTGTTAAATGATATACGGTGGGTTTTACCTCGCACGATTTCCGATTTCATTTTTTAGCTTCTTCATTCATTTTGGCGCGAATCATCGCGGCAATCTCTTCGTAGCCATATTGCTCGGCAAGTTCGAGCGGCGTTTTGCCCGTCGCGGAGCGTAAATCCGTTCGCGCTCCGGCTTCCAAATAAACGCGGACGGTTTCCGTATGCCCGTGCCAAACTGCGTCGTGCAGCGCGGTCAAGCCGTTGTATGCGCCCTGCGCGTCGAGTTCCAAATTATCGTTTTCGACTAACGCCCGCGCTGTTTCGGCGTGTCCGTTGTAACCGGCTTTGTGTCCGGGCGTGGCGTGCATCAAGCCGTCAACGATGCGCGGATTCGCGCCTGCCGCGAGCAGTTCGTGGACGATTGCGGCGTAACCGAGAACCGCCGCCGCGTGGAGCGGCGTGTAACCGTCCCATTCATTACCAATCATCGGGGCTTTTTCGTCCACATTTGCGCCTTCGGCAATCGCTTTTTTCACCTTTGCTAAATCGCCTTTTTGCACGGCTTTCATCAAAACCTGTTTTTTGACCAGCGCGGCATCGGCGCGGTCGCGCTCTTCAATCAATTTCACGATGTCAGCTAAATTATCCCTTTGAGCGAAATCCATCGCCGTCGCTTTGTAGTGCGATTGCAAGGAGGTTTTCGCGTTACGAGCCAGAAGAAATTTGACCATCGAGGTTTGCTTGTGCCAGACGGCATCCATTAACGGGGTGTGTCCGAGCGTCGCCGACTGCAAATCAATGAATGCGC
>JBPCPU010000030.1:0-21318 GCA_050998795.1 Pyrinomonadaceae bacterium | reverse complement strand
GCCATATATCGCGCCTTATAATCCATACAAAGGAGATTTTCTGGCGACCTGGGAAACTCCGAACTGGCTGCATTGGCTCGGCACTGACGACTTAGGGCGTGATGTTTTATCGAGGCTTTTATACGGTGCGAGAATTTCCATCAGCGTCGGTGTTTTGAGCCAATTGGTAATCGCTCTGGTCGGCGTTCCGGTCGGCGCGTTAGCGGGATTAAAAGGCGGTTGGTTTGATTACATCCTGATGCGGGTGATTGACGTTTTATCGTCTCTGCCGACGCTTCTTTTTTACATTCTTTTAATGGTCGCGCTCGGCGCGGGCTTTTGGAATTTGATTCTGGCAATGACTTTGACGGGTTGGATTGGCGTTGCGCGGCTTGTGCGCGGGCAGGTTCTCTCACTCAAAAAAACCGATTACGTTCGCGCTTCCCGTGCAATGGGCGCGGGAACTTTCTACATCATCAAAAAACATCTCCTGCGAAACGTGATGTCGCCGATAATAGTTTCGATTGCGTTGGGCATTCCGGGCGCGATGTTTGCCGAAGCCGGTTTGAGTTTCTTAGGTTTGGGAATTCCCGCGCCGCAAGCGTCCTGGGGACAAATGATTGGAATGTATCAATCCTATATCCGCACAGCCTGGCATCTGACGGTTTTTCCCGCCGTTGTTCTCGCGCTGACGATGCTCGCCTGGTTTCTGCTTGCCGACGGCGTCCGCAACGCGCTCGATACGTCGAATCGAAAATTGTCTGAATAATTATTTTTTGCGATACGAAGATACTTTATTTCCGTTTTTAAATAAACGATTTCTATATTATTCTTCAAATGGTTTGTAAATAGCGCAATAATCTACAAAATATGTTCAAAAAAGTTTTGATACTTTCGGCTTCCGTCGGCGCGGGACACCTTCGCGCGGCGGACGCTTTGGAAAAAGCGTTCAGGAAACAAAATGCGGCGGAAGAAGTGAAAAACATTGATGTTTTAAACTACACAAACCCGCTTTTTCGCAGGCTTTACGGCAAAGCGTATCTCGATATGGTCAACACGATGCCCGAAGTTCTCGGCTGGATGTATGATTCGCTCGATAAACCCTGGCAAAATGAAAAAAAGCGGTTGGCTTTGGACAGATTAAACACGCAGCCTTTTATCAAACTGCTCAAACAAGAAAAACCCGACATCGCCGTTTGCACACATTTTCTTCCCGCCGAAATTATCTCCTGGCTCACGGCGAAAGGAAAAATTTTCTGCCCGCAAGCGATTGTCATTACAGACTTTGACGCTCACGCTTTGTGGCTTTGTCATCATTACGAACGGTATTTTGTCGCGCTCGAAGAAACGCGCGTTCATCTCGAAAAATTAGGAATTCCTGCTGAAAAAATAACCGTTTCAGGCATTCCGATTGACCCGATTTTCAGTCTTCAAAAAGATAAAACCGGGATGCGCGAAAAATACGATTTGGAGAAAGATAAACTAACGATTCTTGTCTCAGCCGGAGGTTTCGGTGTCGGAAATATCGAACATCTTTTGCAGGCACTTTCGGAAATGAAAACGCCCGCGCAAATTTTGGCTTTGTGCGGACGCAACAAAGAATTGAAGACAAAACTCGAAAAACTTGCCGTCGAGAAATTAAATAATCAAACCGTCAATTTCAAACCAATCGGCTTTACAACTGCGATGGACGAATATATGTCGGCGGCGGATGTAATTGTCGGAAAACCCGGAGGTTTAACGACCTCTGAAGCGTTGGCAAAAGGCTTGGTTTTCGTCGTCGTTAACCCGATTCCCGGACAGGAAGAACGCAATTCCGACCATCTTTTAGAAGAAGGCTGCGCGATAAAATGCAACAACCTGCCGACGCTTGCTTACAAATTCGATAAACTTCTTTCCGACAAAAAACGCTTTGAAACGATGCGGGAAAATGCCTTGCGTCTGGCGCGTCCGACAAGTGCGGAAGATATTGTCGAAAAACTTTTGAAATATCAAAATTTCTCTCAATAAAAGATTTTTCAATTTGAGTTTATCAGTGTCTCGGCGGTTTCATTTTTCCAGCAAATCTTGAACCGTATTGACATCTTTATCGCCGCGTCCCGACAAATTTACAATCATCGTTTCATTCGGCGACATCTCCGGCGCGAGTTTTATTGCGTAAGCAATTCCGTGCGCCGATTCGAGCGCGGGAATGATGCCTTCGGTTTGCGAAATTGTCTGAAATGCTTCGAGTGCTTCCGCGTCATTCGCCGAAACGTATTCGGTTCGCCCGATGTCGCGTAAATATGCGTGTTCAGGTCCGATTGAAGCGTAATCCAAACCTGCCGAAATCGAATGCGTCAGAGCGATTTGTCCGCGCTCATCTTGCAGAAGATAGCTTTTTGTTCCTTGCAAAACACCGATTTTTCCGCCGCTTTCCGCGTTGAATCGCGCCGCGTGATCGCCTAATTTGTTGCTTTTCCCGCCTGCTTCCACGCCAATCATTCTGACATTTTCATCTCGCAAAAACGGATGAAACAGACCGATAGAATTTGAACCGCCGCCGACGCAAGCAACTAAAACATTCGGCAAACTTCCCGTTTGTTCGAGAATCTGCTCTCTCGCTTCGCGCCCGATGACGCTTTGAAAATCGCGCACCATCAACGGATACGGATGCGGACCTAACGCGCTTCCCAAAAGGTAATAAGTCGTTTCGACATTCGTAACCCAATCACGCAAGGCTTCATTTATCGCGTCTTTGAGCGTTTTTGCGCCCGCGTCAACACCGCGAACTTCCGCGCCGAGAAGCCGCATCCGAAAAACATTGAGCGATTGTCGCCGCATATCTTCCGTTCCCATATAAACGACGCATTCCAAGCCGAACAGAGCGCAAACCGTCGCCGTCGCAACACCGTGTTGTCCCGCGCCGGTTTCGGCAATAATACGTTTTTTGCCCATTTTTTGAGCAAGCAAAACCTGCCCGATGGCGTTGTTAATTTTGTGCGAACCCGTGTGATTAAGGTCTTCGCGTTTGAGATAAATCTGTCCGCCGCCCAGAGTTTCGCTCAATCGTTTGGCGTAAAAAAGCGGAGTCGGACGACCTGAAAAATCCTTTAGAAGCCGCATAAACCCGGCTTGAAAATCCGCATCGTCGCGGACGGCAAAATATGCGTCGGTTAATTCTTCAAGCGGCGACATCAGCGTTTCGGGAACAAACCGTCCGCCGAATTCGCCCCAGTAACCACGTTCGTTTGGTTGGAAATTCATAAAAAATAATCAATGATTGTTCGGATTATCAACCGCCATTCCTTCGGCTTGTGCCGCTGAGTTCAAGTTACTGTCGGCGGAAATAAAAATAATCGACAATAAACCATTAATTTGACGCAAACGATTCGCCTCAATCGCGGAGGCAAGTTGAACGGCATCATAACCGCGAAGCTCATATTTGTTGGCAATTTGCATTGCGTCCTCGACGAGTTGCGGAGTCAGATTGTTTTTAACGAATCGTTTGCGAAAATCTCTCTGAAATCGAAAAATTGCTTTTTGTGCGTTTGGTTGGGTGATAGTTAAACCTTTTCTGCGCCGGGCAATTGCGGAAACGACTTCGACACCTGTCATCGGCGCAATAAAAATCAAATTATCGGCTGATGGTTTGAGCAATCCGATAATCCATTTCGAGCCTGTTTCGGCGATGTATCGTTTCACCAAACCGCTGCTGTCGAAAAAATATGCACTCATTTAACGACGCTCCCGAATAATTGTTTCTGAAATTGGTTCACCTTCAATTTCAACCGGCTCAAAATCATCATCTTCATCCGTATACTTTTCGGGAATGTGCGTGATAAATCCTTCCTCAAAAAGTTGCTGTAAAAATTCTTCCTCGGAAATTTTCGGTTTTGTCTGACCGTTCGGTTCAGTTTTTTCCAGAAGCCTTTCCTTCAATTCCTTTTGCTGATTTAACGGCAATCTGTGAATTTCGTTCAAAATCTCGACTGTTGTCATCATAGTATTTACCTCTTAATTGAAGATTTTAACATAGGTCAATCGTTGCTTAAATTTTCTTTTTCTAACTTAAACTCTTCCAAATTAGTTTTTGCTTTTATAACAAAATTTATAAGTTTAATTTTATCTTTTTCGCCTTTTTGGCTTTCAATTCCGCTACAAACATCAACGGCAAAAGGTTTTACATCACGAACTGCTAAATGAACATTTTCGTGCTTGAGTCCGCCTGCAAGATACATTTTCGGAAAAATCTGCTGAACTTTTTTCGCAACTTCCCAATCGAAAATCTCGCCCGTTCCGCCGTGTTCTTTTGGCGAATAAGCGTCGAGCAAAACGGCGTCAACTTCGTATTGCAGAACGTCTTCAGGTTTGAATTCAGGCGTAACGCGAAAGGCTTTGATGATTTCGAGATTTGTTTTCGCTTTTAATTGTTTGGCAAATTCGGGCGTTTCTTCACCGTGAAGTTGAATTGCGTCAAGTTTAGCGGTTGCGGCAATTTCCGCTATTTTGTCAAAATTTTCATTGACAAAAACGCCGACTTTCAAAATATCCTTTGGCAATTGCTCAATAATTTCCCGTGCGTTTTCCGGCAAAATATAACGCGGACTTTTCTCATAAAAGTTAAAGCCGAGCGCGTTTGCGCCGAACTTTGCCGATAAAAGAGCGTCTTCCAAATTTGTGATGCCGCAGATTTTAACTTTCGTCATAAGAAGATTTTAACAGGATAGAACCAAAAATAAATCCTGCTCATCCTGTCTATCCTGTTAAAATACTGTTAATTTATCAAACCTTTCAATGATGTTTCAATGTTTTTACTTCGCATTAAAGTTTCGCCAACCAAAAAACCTTTGAAACCCAATTCGCGCAGTTCCAACAAATCTTCCCTTGTTTTCAAGCCGCTTTCTGTAATCATCAACGCATCTTGCGGCGCGTGTTTGATAAGTTCGCGCGAAACGTCCAATGTAACTTTGAATGAATGCAAATCACGATTATTTACACCAATGATTTTTGCATTGATTGATTTTGCCCGCTCTAATTCTTCCAAAGTGTGAACTTCGACCAGAACATCGAGTCCCGGAATTTCCCCGGCTAAACGATAAAGAATCAACAAATCTTTATCGTCCAGCATTGCCGCGATAAGCAAAATCACATCCGCGCCTGCTTCCGCCGCTTCGTAAATCTGGAATTCATCAAAAATAAAATCCTTTCGCAAAATCGGTAAATTTACAGTATTTCTAACGGCTTTTAAATCTTCCAAACTTCCCTTAAATCTATCTTCTTCCGTCAAAACCGAAATCGCGCACGCGCCGCCTTTTTCATACATCCGCGCAACTTCCGCAACATCAATTTTATCATTTATCACGCCTTTTGACGGCGAAGCGCGTTTAATTTCCGCAATGATGTTTATTTGATTTTTTTGTAAAGCCTCGTGCAAAGCGTGTGGATTTGCTTCCCGGCGTTTGGCGATTGCCGATTTCTTTAATTCTTCAAAATTGCGCTTTGCCTTTGCAATTTCAAGACGATTCCTTTTTAATTCGATGATTTCAGTTAAAAACATTTTATTTGAAACCACAAATGAACGCAGATAAACACAGATTTTTATTGGCTAGAAAGTAATTTTTATCCGGTTCTTATCTGAGTCTATCCGTGTTCATTTGTGGTTAAATTTCTTCCTTTGTTTTCTCAATCAATTTTTCCAACTTCTCCAAAGCCTTTCCGCTTTCCAAACTTGTCGCGGCAAGTTTCACGGCTTCTTCCAAATTATCCGCTTTTCCGCCGATATAAATTGCCGCCGCCGCATTCAGAACAACCAGAGAATAAGCTGCATCTTTGCGTTTTCCTTCCAAAACTTCTTTGATAATTTTGGCGTTTTGTTCGGGATTTCCGCCGCGCAAGTTTTCTAAATCTTCCACTGAAACTCTTTCAAAACCAAATTCTTCGGGCGAAATTTCAAAAAGTTTAACTTCGCCGTTTAAAACTTCGGCAACAAAAGTTTTATCGCTGACGGTGATTTCGTCCAAACCATCGAAACCGTGAACAACCCACGCTTTTTTAATGCCCAATGCAGAAAGCGTTCGCGCAATCGGTTCGACCAAAGCGCGATGCCAAACGCCCATTATCTGAAACGGCGCGTTTGCCGGATTTGTCATCGGTCCGAGCAAATTAAATGTCGTGTGAACGCCGAGTTCTCGGCGAACGGCGGCAACACGAGCCGTTGAAGCGTGATAAAGCGGCGCAAACATAAAGCAAATGCCGATTTCATTCAAACATTTTTCGGACGTTTCTTTGCTTGCGCTAACATTTACGCCAAGAGCCGACAGAACATCCGCGCTTCCCGATTTCGATGTTGCGGCACGGCTTCCGTGTTTGGCGACGGGCAAACCCGCGCCCGCGATAACAAATGCGGCGGCGGTTGAGACGTTAAAAGTTTTGACGCGGCTCGAACCTGTTCCCGCCGTATCAATAAATTTTTCGTGTATTGAATTAATTTTGACCGAATGCGTCCGCATCGCTTCCGCCATTCCCGCAAGTTCCTCGATTGTTTCGCCTTTAATGGCAAGCGCAACTAAAGCGGCTGAAATTTGCGCGTCGGTGGCTTCGCCTTCGAGCAATTGATTGAGTAAATACGCGGCTTCCTGACGATTCAGATTTTTCCCCTGCATCAAATTCAGCAACAATCCGCGCAGACCTTTGTCGGATATTTCATCCGTCCGTTTTGGCGTTGGCAAAAGCCAGGTCGGACGATTGATATTGTATTTTTCGGCATCTTCCATAAAAAATTAAAAACCTGCTGCAAAATCAGGTTTCGGCAACAGGTCTTCTAAAAAATTGTTTGTTTGCAGACGTTTAAGTCTTGCACTTTTCCAGAAGAATCATCGCACACCAATTCCATTCGTCGCGCCGCGAAAAATTTTGGTTAATTTTTTTGCGATTGTTTTTCATAAAATTGACTAAATGAATCTGCTTAAAGATACTTATAACTTACTGAAAATCATTTAGCAAATTATGTTTGATATTTTTCAAAACTCGACACGCCCGAATAAAGATTTATTTTTTCAAAAAAACGACGCCAACGATATTCGTTTGGGCGAAATTGTTTCGTCTGAAGTTAAAGATTATGAAACTTCGGAAGTTGTGATTCTCGGCTGTCCGCAAGACGAAGGCGTTGCGCGAAACAAAGGCAGAATCGGCGCAAAACTCGCTCCCGACGCAATTCGCACACAATTTTACAAACTTTCTAATTTTGGAATAGATAGAAAACTTTTTGATTTGGGCGATACAAAAATTCAAACAACTTTGGAAAGAACACATGATATTCAAACACAAATTGTTGGACGGATGTTGCGCGATAACAAAAGATTGATAGTTCTCGGTGGCGGAAACGATATTTCTTATGCCGACGGAAAAGCGACGGCGGAAGTTTTCGGCAGTGAAAATTGGCTTGCGATAAACATTGACGCGCATTTTGATGTTCGCGCAGACAAACCGCGAAACAGCGGAACGCCTTATCGTCAGCTTTTAGAAGAGAAACTTCTCAAACCTGAATACTTCTGCGAATTTGCCTATCAGCCACAAGCCAATTCGCCTGTCTATTTTAAGTATCTTGAAGATAAAGGCGTTACGTTGCTTGAACTTGCGGAAATCAGACAAATTACAAATCTCAATCCGCAAAATTTGTTTTCGTATCTGGAAACTTTGCTGCTTTTTCCCGACAGAGAAAATAAACTGAATTTCTTTTTCGGGTTCGATGTTGACTCGGTTCGCGCGTCAGACGCGCCCGGAGTGTCCGCGCCAAGTCCGATTGGATTGTCAGCCGAGGAATTTGTCGCTGTTGCGGAATTTGCAGGCGGAAATGAACAAACAAAAATTGTTGAATTTACCGAAGTTAATCCGAACTTTGATGTTGATAACCGAACCACTAAACTTGTTGCAATTGCGATGCACAAATTTTGCAGCGCATATAAACAAAAAAGCTAACCAAAAACACAGGTTAGCTTAAATGTTCTAATACTAAATCAAATAAATTAAGAAGTAACCCTTCTTCCTGTTATCAACCGATAAACTGCTAAAACAACAATCGCGCCAATAACGGCAAAAAGGAAACTCGGTAATGAGTTGCTCAGATTGCTAGTATCATTAGCTAATGGATAACCAAAAAGAGTACTACCTACGAAACCGCCAACAATTGCACCGACAATTCCGAGAATCGTCGTTAAAATAACGCCGCCGCCATCGGGACCCGGCATAATTAACTTTGCCAAATATCCCGCCACAAATCCTAAAATTAACCAAATAATAAGTGAAATCATTCTCTAATCCTCCGTTTTCCTTTTTGAACTATTTTTCGAAAAGCACTTGAAGTCTATCACCTCTTAATGCGTTTTGAAAGGTTATAACCTTTTGAATTTAATAGAGCAAACATTGTGCCAACTGTTATATAAAAGAAATAACTTATACTGTTCACAAATAATCATTTTTTGGCTTTGGAAAGATTATTTATATATAAGTTCGTATGAATTTGATACAAAAATATCAAGCAATCAATTGTAATTGGATACATTTAATATTTGTTCAGTTTTCAGTCTTTCGGATAGAAAATTTGTCTTATCGCGCAGAACTGCTATTTCAGCAATTTCAAGTTAGGTCAAAAATCGCCGCATTATGCCATTCGTGCGCGATGTTTTGCATCAGCAAGGCGTGGTCAAATTCAATCGAACCGTTTGGAAAAACGCTTTTGTTTTCGTAAAAACTTGAATGAACGAAATTTAAATGAAATGGCGCAACTTTCCAATCTTCAACCTGCAATAAAACGCCGTCCAGTTTTTTTGCATTTTTCGTAACGGAATAACCCAACGAGCCTGTTTCAAAGAATTTCGACGCTTCATTAAGAGAAGAAAAGACGGAATTTCGCGGAAAACTGCCGGAAAGCTCGCCCGCAAAATTGACCGAAACATTTTCGTCGTTAGATTTCATCGCAAAATCTATTTCGTTTGCGGTTTCTTTTATTTCAAACTTCGCTTTATGATGTTCGCCCGGAAAAAGTTTTCCGCCGATTGCCGTGTTGATAAAAGAATCCGTATCGCGGCGCGGGATAAAAACGCCTTCCTGCGTCTTGCCGTTCTCATCTTCCCATAGAACAGCGATGCGATGCGCGGCATTTTCGCTTGCAATTCCGACAAATTCGGGCGTGAATTTCGGGCGCGTATGCTCGAGCCGAATCAGACAAATTCCCGCAATCGCTTTTCCGTTATGAAGTTTCGGACGAAACCGCGACGGCAGAACTTTTTGTATGACGCTCGCATCGGCGCGATAATTTACCAAAATTCTCCGTTTGATAATGCCTTGGATTGTCGGTATTTTCATTTTAATTCCAAATCTCTTGCAAACTTAGCGTGAAATCTTTTAACAACGGTTCACCGGAAATTTCTTTCGGATTCTCTAAAATCTCAATTTCGTCATTTCGGCAATAGACATAAACTTTGCGTTCCGTCGGGTCAATCAGCCAACCCAAAGACGCGCCGTTTTCGATATATTCCTGCATTTTAGTTTGCAAATCTTCGAGAGAATCGCTCGGAGAACGAAGTTCAATTAGAAAATCAGGCGCAAAAGGGACAATTTTTTCTTTTTCGTTTTCATCCAAAGAATTCCATTTTTCGTTTTTCACCCAGGAAAAATCGGGCAATCTTTTCGCGCCGTTTGAAAGGCGAAAAATTGTATCCGAATCGAAAGTTACACCTGTTCCGTCTTTTTCCGCCCACATTACGGCTCTGGCAATAATTCTCGCGTTCCGGTTTCCCGTCAATCCGCCTGTTCCCGGCATAATAATCAAATCTCCGTCTTTGGTCATTTCAATCTGTAAGTCTTGATTTTCACGGCTGAGTTTTAAAAACTCATCATCGTTTATCGGCTTGAGAAGCGAACCGAAATCAATTTCAAGCGGCTCGGACGGATAAACAAGCAAAGTCGAACCTTTATTCGCAGTTGTTGAAATCATAAAAACCTCCTAAAACATTTTACCAAGAAAAACCGCACCGCCGAATGTTAAAAACAAAATCACGCTGACAAAGGCATTCGTCGTAAAAAACGCCGCGTTAATTCGGCTTAAATCGTTGGCTTTGACAAGCGCGTGTTGATAAATCATCAACGCGCCGACGGCGATAACACCGATTAGCGCAAGCCAGCCCAAACCCGTTACAAGATAAAGCAAAACCAAAGCGACGAATGCCTGCAAATGAAACAAACGCGCAATCATCAATGAATTTTTGATACCGAAACGTGCCGGAATCGAGCGCAGTCCGGCTTTTTTATCAAACTCAAAATCCTGACACGCATATAAAACATCAAAACCCGCCGTCCACATCATTACCAGAAGCGAAAGCAGAAGCGGAACTTCCGAATCAATCGCGCCGCGCACGGCAATCCAAGCCGCCGTCGGCGAAATTGCCAGACTCCAACCTAAAATCAAATGCGCGAAAGACGTAAATCTTTTTGCGTATGAATAGCCGAGAATACTCGATAAAGCGATTGGCGAAAGGGCAAACGTCAGCCAATTTAGTTCGTAAGAAGCAAGTTCAAATAAAATTACCGAAACAACAAAAAATGCCCGGGCAAATGAAACGGACAGTTTTCCGCTTGGCAATTCACGGTTCGCCGTGCGCGGATTTTCTGCGTCAAATTTTCTATCAATAATACGGTTAAAAGTCATCGCCGCCGAACGTGCGCCGAACATCGCAACTGTTATCCAAAAAATCTGCCGCCACGTCGGTAGACCGTCTGCCGCCAAAACTGCGCCGAGAAAGGCGAACGGCAAAGCAAACAAAGTATGCTCGAACTTTATCATCTCCAACGTGATTTTTAGTTTTTGTCCGAAAGTATTCATCATAATTACAAATTTGAGATTTCAAATCCAAACCAGTCGCAAATTTGGTTCTAAATCAAAAGTCTAGCAAAAACGGTTGTTTTCGTCTTGTTTGCTTTGCAAAATGCCAAACTTATAGCTTTCGGCTTGCAAAATGCGTTATAATCTTTTTGGTCTTTGGTCTTTGGTTTTTGGTCTTCGATTTTACACTCAACTGACTTCCTAGACTTTCCAAACTTTCCAGACTTTCCAGACTTCTATTATGCCTTCCGGTAAAACACACGATGCAATTACATTTTTTCTCGTCGCGCCGACATTTGTCGCGGCTTGGGAACTAACGGGAAATCTGCCGCTTGCGTCTGTTGTTACTGTGGCGTTTTTGTTCGGCGGTCTGATGTTCGGACCTGATTTGGATACACATTCCAAACAATACACGCGCTGGAGTATTTTTTGTTTTTTGTGGTATCCGTATCAAGTCTTTTTCAAACATCGCTCGCGTTGGTCGCACGGTTTGATTTTCGGCACTTTTTTGCGCGTCGTTTATTTTATGGGCGTGATGACGCTTTGCTCTTTTTTAATTACTTTCATAATAGCTTTTTATTCGGGCGGAGATTTGCCGAATCTGATGGAATTTGCAAAAACGTGGCAGGAAATCGGCGTATTCGTGCGCTCGCATTTCGGAGAATATGCTTTTTTGTCGGTTTTTATCGGGTTGTGGCTCGGCGCGGCAAGCCACACTTTTACCGATATGGCTGGCTCGTTTATCAAAACCGGACGGATTACAGAGTTTCTTTGATTTAAGATTTGCCTCGAATTAATAAGATGAGAAAACTGAGAATTAAGAATCAAATTGTTTTACGCTTTGGATTTTCACTTATCACTTAACAGTTTTCGGTGATGTTTCACAATTTATGTTGATGGAAAAAAATTCGGAATAGATGAGAGATGAGAGATGGTAGATGACAGATAAAATCTATCAGTTATCATCTCTCATCTCTCATCTATTCCGAAGTAAAATTAACTGAAAATCTACTGTGCATAAATTTGAAACACTATCTGGTTTTCATCTCAAACCTCTTTTAAAGTCAAAAAATTGTGCTATAATTTTTTCAGCTTTTTGGTTTCGCTCTTGCTTGTCTGCTCTCCTTTTTTTATTATTTTTTAGTGATGGTGAATTACTACAAAGTCTTGAAAGTATCACCGAAGGCGACAAATGCCGAGATAAAATCGGCGTATCGTCGGCTTGCGCGAAAACTTCACCCGGACATAAACAACGAAGCGGAAGATGCTTCGCAGGAATTTGCGAAAGTTGCCAAAGCCTACGAAATTTTAGGAAATACAAAGGAACGCGCCAATTACGACCGTCAACTGCTCAAGGAAAAATATGATTCAGCCGACAACGGTTCGGTTTTTTCTTCCGAAAATCAGCATGCCAAACGCTGGCGGCAAATGGCGTATGAACGTCGTTACAACGAAATCATTGACCGGATGATTGCCGATGAACGCCGCGAAACGCTTGCGCTGCAAAAGGTAATTTTCCCAACTGTCGCGCTTTTTCTTTCAACTTGTTTTGTCGGTATCTTCAAACCGATGTTTTGGACGAATTTGCAAATTATCGGGAAAATTATAATGCTTTCTCTTTTTGTCGCCGGTCTTTTTCATCTCATCAGTCGTTTGCGTTCCGGCTTTGAACGCTATACTTACAGCGACGAAAACATTCACGATTCGATTTTTGAAGAAGCCAAACCCGTAACAAAACCATATACACGATTTAAGGCGATTTGCTTTTTAATCGTCGGTGTCGGCGTGAGTCTGAGCGTTGGATTGTTGATTGGAAATTATTTGGAACTGCTTACCGGCGCGTCAATGCCGACGCTTTTTTCACATTCGTTAAGACCGGAATTTATTTTTTATCCGCCGATTGTCGTTCTTTTTGTTGATTTAATGCACGAGTTTGTTTCACGTTTCGATTACTAATTGCTCTGCTTGACAACCTTTTTCCGAACATTTATACTCTGTAGTTTCTCTTAACCGGAGAAAATTTTCACTTTTTGGATAGACACGGAGAGTTTTTAATGCCAAATCATAAATCAGCCGAAAAGCGCGTCAGACAAAATGAAAAACGCCGGGCTGTAAATCGCAGTAATCGGGGAAGTTTACGGACGCAAATCAAAAAATTGCGGATTGCTTTAGCCGCCGGTGATAAAGCACAAAGTCAGGAACTTTTGATTCCGACGATTGCCTTAATTGATAAATCGGTCAACAAAGGCGTGCTGCACAAAAATACGGCGGCGCGTCATAAATCGCGTTTAACGATGCACGTCAACGAATTAGCCCGGTAAAAGTTTCATCTCATACTTCATGGTTTTTCTCCTTTGATTAGAACGGAAACGAGCCTTAAGCAAGTTCGTTTCCGATTTTTTTTGTTTTATATAGCCACAAAAAAGCACAAAAGGCACAAAAAATTCTTTTGATTTTTTTGTTCATCTTCGCAGTTAATTCAGATTTACCAATTCACAAATAAGCATCTCGATTTGCAGCCGCGAACCGAATGTTCCGCCGCCTCCTTTGGAAGTTTTAATCGCCAAATCAGTTTCGGCGATTTTTTGCATTATCCACGAGAGTTTTTTCGCGTCAGCGCGTCGTGCAGTTTCGAGAAAATCCTTTTGTTTGCTATACGGAAGGCGCATTATTCGCGCCACTTCGCTTCGTTCAACGCCTTGCTGCATCAACTCTTTCGACAAAAATAGACGGCGAAAATTGCTCGCAATCAAACCCAAAAGCATAAGTGGTTCCGCACCGTCGTCAAGTATTTTTTTCAAAATCTGCAAAGAGCGTTTTTTATCTTTGGCGAGCAAATAATCGGTTAAATCAAAATTGGAAATTTCACGCGAATTCGGCACGAGCGATTCAATAAGTTCGCAAGTTATCAACTTATCGGGCAAAGCGGCAACGACAAGTTTCTCAATTTCATTGGTCAAACGACGAACATTATTTCCCACCAGTGCAACCAAAAGATTTAAAACTCTCGTGTCGGCTTCGGCATTTAGTTCTCTTAATTTATCTTTTGCCCATTTAATTAACTCATCATCCTTCAATCCACCGAATTCAACCGCCACGCATTTTCCCAAAAGCAATTTTGAAATTTTGCGGCGTTTGTCGAATTCGTCGGCGATAAAAATTACAATGGAGGTTTCGGCGGGACGCGCTAAGTAACGCTCCAGAATTTCTTCGTCTTCTTCTTTGAGGTTGTCTTTATTACTGTTGGCAGAAACTTTGACATTGGTGATTTTTACAACGCGCCGCGCATCAACCATCGGCAATTGTTCGGCATCCGACAGAGCATATTGAATTTTGCTTTCGCCCAAACTGTGTTCGATTTCGTTAAATTCACGCAAAGATGAGTTTGCTAACGCTAAATCTCCAATCGTTTTCGCCGCCAAATCGCGCAGGTAAGTTTCCGCGCCGAAAAGCAGATAAACGGGTGCAAACTCGCGTCGTTTTAATTGATTGCGTAAATCTTCACGTCCCAAAATTGCCATAAAACAGTAACAGTTTATTTCTTTTCTTCTTTTACGCCCAAACCGTTCACAATCGTTGAAACAACCGATTCGGCAAATGCCCGCGCCATTCTTTCAACCGACGGATCTTCTTCATTGAAAAAAGAGCGCGGGTCGTCGGAAAATTCAAACGAATCGCGGAAGATGAAATTTTGATTGTCGTAAAGAATTTTGTTGTTTTCCAGATCACGAATCGTTACTGCCGCGACAATCGTTACTTCATAAACTCTGGCGCGACCTTGCCGGTCAAGTAGAACGCCCGAAAAATTAAAATTGCGAATCGTGCCTTCAACTACCGCATCCGCACCTTCACGACTTCCCTGCACGTTAAGCCCGCGCCCGCGTTTGATAATTTCTCTCGTCACGGCTTCGGTTAAACGCGATTCCACCCGATAACGCGCACCTTCGACCTCGAACTGAAATGCGGGAACGGCAATCGTTTTGATATTGTCCGGCAAACCTGTTTTTGTTACGGGTTTATAACATTCGGTAAAGCCGCAGACAAATAAAAAAAGGCTGATAACAACTGACAATTTTATAGATTTCATAACTGTTTTTTTATGGCTTCAACAACTTTAAGTGTTTCAATCGTTGCTTTGACATCGTGAACGCGGACGATTTTCGCGCCGTTCCACACTGAAATTACATTTGTCGCCAGCGTTCCATTTAATCTTTCGGAAACCGGCGCGCCATCCAGGATTTTTCCGATAAACGATTTCCGCGATGTGCCGACGAGCATTGGAAAATCTGCAAATTCCTTTGTGAGTTTATCCAGTTTTGCAATCAACTCCAAGTTCTGCGTGAAGGTTTTGCTGAATCCGATACCGATGTCGAGCGCGATGTTTTCTTTTTTCACACCATAACTTTCGGCTTTTTCGATGCTCCAACGAAAACCGCTTGAAACTTCCTGAAAAATATCCGCGACAGATTCTTGCTTGTGCATCGTTTCATATTCACCGCGCAAGTGCATCAAAACTAAACCCGTTTTGTATTTTGCTGCGACTTTTGCCATTTTTTCATCAAATCGCAAACCCGAAACATCGTTGATAATTTCCGCACCCGCAACTATCGCGGCTTCCGCAACTTCCGCTTTGCTTGTATCAATCGAAATCGGAACATCAAAGCGTTTTGAAATTTCTTCAATCACGGGCGCAACACGCCGAATTTCTTCTTCCGCCGCAACTCTTTCACTATTCGGGCGGGTTGATTCGCCGCCGACGTCGAGAATATCCGCGCCTTCATTTACTAAAGTTTCGGCTTGCCGCAAAGCGTCGTCAATCGAAGAATGCTTCCCGCCATCGCTGAAACTGTCAGGCGTAACATTAAGAATCGCCATTACAAGCGTTTTGTCAGAATAGGAAATTCCCCGTTTCGATGTCCGCCAGATTTTGTTCATATCAAAAAAAAGGCAAAAGCCAAGAGTTAATTCTCACTTTTGCCTTTTGCCTTTTTACTTTTTACTTATTCAAGCCGTCGCCGGATTATTTCCGGTTATCGGTGTCAGAATCGGTTTCTTAAACGGATTGCGCGAAGTTCCTTCCTGCTTCGTGCCGTCATCGTCATCGGATGGCGAAGAATTGTCATCATCGAGCGGAAGTCCGGCAACCACACGGCGAATCTGCACGCCGTCGAGCGTTTCTTTTTCAAGCAATGCTTCGGCAAGCCGCACCATTGCATCCGCGTTTTCAAGGATAACCTTTCTTGCAATTTCATATTGTTCGGCAATAATTTTCTTGACTTCCTGGTCAATTTTTATCGCCGTATCTTCCGAGTAATCCCGATGCTGCGAAATTTCGCGTCCCAAAAAGATTTGCTCTTCTTTTTTGCCGAAAGTCAGCGGTCCGAGCGTACTCATTCCGTATTCGCAAACCATCGAACGGGCAAGTTCGGTCGCACGTTCAATGTCGTTTGATGCGCCCGTCGTAACGAAATCTTCACCGAGATAAATTTCTTCGGCAAGCCGTCCGCCCATCAAAATTGCAATCTGGCTCAACAGATATTCTTTGGTGTAACTGTGGCGGTCGCCTTCCGGCAACTGCATCGTTACGCCGAGAGCCATTCCGCGCGGAATGATGGAAACCTTATGAACCGGGTCTGCCGACGGAACTTTCAAACCAACCAACGTATGACCGGCTTCGTGATACGCCGTTAAATATTTTTCCTCATCGGAAAGAACCATACTTTTGCGTTCCGCTCCCATCAAAACCTTGTCTTTAGCAATTTCAAAATCGGACATCGTAACGACTTTTTTGTTGTAACGCGCCGCATTCAAAGCAGCTTCGTTGACGATATTCGCTAAATCCGCGCCGGTAAATCCGGGAGTTCCGCGAGCAATAACATTAATATCAACATTTTCGTCAAGCGGGATTTTGCGCGTGTGAACTTTCAAAATTGCATCGCGCCCTTTCACATCAGGTCTGCCGACAACAACCCGACGGTCAAATCTTCCCGGTCTCAGCAACGCCGGGTCAAGCACGTCAGGTCTGTTTGTCGAAGCAACGAGAATCACACCGTCGTTCGATTCAAAGCCGTCCATTTCGACGAGCAATTGATTCAAAGTCTGTTCGCGTTCATCGTGTCCGCCGCCTAAGCCTGCACCGCGATGTCTGCCGACGGCATCGATTTCGTCGATAAAAATGATGCAATTGTGAGTAATTATAGAATTAGCCACAAAACTGTGATGTTGGTCAAGACACAAATCATAAACAAAATCCACCGTCGGAATCGGCTCGATGCTCTTAATTCGCGCCCACAAAACATCGGAGTGCGCCAAATCTTTGAGTTTCGCCATTTCATCCGTTTCAACGAGACCTTGCTTTTCGCGCCAAGTTTCCATTTCGCCGACTACTGATTCGAGAGTTGCGCGTGACGGCGTAACAAGTCCGCGTTCGTATTGGCTGACATAGTTTCCGCGAGTAAAAGCGCGTTGTCCCATGCCGAGTGAAAGCCGCGCCTCGCGCAACAACTCACCAACCGGAACGCTGTCAAGACGCGAAGCCGAAGTTGTTTTCTCAGCCAATAGTTCACGCAAAACCGCGAGTTTTTCTTGTTTGTCAGGATGATTTGAGCCGATTTCGGTCAGAAAATTCCACAAGTTTTCCCGTCCGGTAATAACAATATTGCCGTCTTTGCCCGTCGAAGCCGTTGCCGACAAACTGACGACAATACCGACGCGCAGCAAAGCGTCGCGGACGAGTTGGTTGGTTTGTTTATCCCACGCCGAAATGATAATTTGCGGGGCGGATTGAGTGATACGAACACAACCGTCGCCGTCGAACACGCCGCGCAGCCATGCGGCTATCAAATGCGAAGGCAGTTCGAGAATCTTTGTTTGCACCTGTCGCAACGCTTCATTCAACAGTTTGTTGTTGATAAATGTCGTCCAGCAATCGCGCAAACTTTGCGGATTTGTTTGTTGGGGCAAAACCGAATCGAAGTATTTTCGGTTCAAATGCTGTTTTGCCTCGTAACCGAACTGTTCTTTCAAAATGTTTTGAACCCGCCGATGCAGAGAAATTTCCGTATTGACAAATTGAATCGTCCGACTTCCCGTTTTTCCAAAACAGCCGTCAGCTGTCAACGCGCCGCACAAATACGCCGCGTCTTCGGAAAGGCGAAGCGGGACTCGATTCAAATACGACGAGCAAAAACCGCCATTGCCGATTGAAAGTTTGACAATTTCTTCGTGCCGCTCGTCAATATTTTCGACTTCGCCGACGCGCTGATGCCGACGATGCGCCGCGTCGGTTGAAAAATGAACCCGCGTTTCCGTCGGCAAAAAGCTGTAAAAGAGCGGCGATTGTTCGGTTGTTTTGATACGACGCGGAACAGCGACATATTCGCCCGCCGACAGTTCGTCCACGCGCGTCCATTCCATCCCCGAACCGCGTAAAATCGGAAACAGGTGATTGCCCGTCGCTTTGATTTTGCCCGTCGCCGTTGTGATTTCGTAAAGGTCAGGACACGGTTTCCGCGTGATGCCGATAACATTTGCTTCTTCGAGCCGCAAATCATCGGTCATTGACGGAACGCTCACGCCGACCATTTTACGGTCAAACATTTCTTGAATAGTAATTTGTCGTCCGCCGCTCAAAGTAACAATCGTATCGCCCGTCAAACACGGCGCATTCTTTTTGCCTTGCTCGAATAAATCGCGCACCCGTGAAGCTCCGACACCGACGAACATTTCGACAAAATCAGAACCGGAAATGGAAAAAAACGGAACATTCGCTTCACCCGAAATTGCCTTTGCAAGCAAGGTATTGTGCGAAATAAAACCGTTGGAAATAAACGAATGCGTGTCCGGCACGGTAAAATCGAAAACTTCCGCAAAACCGTGTTCGATTTCCGCGACGGGCGAGAAAAATAAATCAGCATCAAGCAAATTTGAAAGATACCCGACTTTTTCATTCGCCAATTCATTTTCGACAAAAGCCGCAATCATTTCCCGCAGACTGTTCCGCGAAATACGTTTTCTGTCGCGCACCTTATCAACCAATGCGGCAAGATGCGAATTGCTTTGACCATTCGCGCTTAATTCCCTCCAACATTCGGCAACCACCTCGCTGATTTCAAAAAACAAATCAACATTAGTATTCGTGCCGACTTTTGGTTGTTCGAGATAATTTTCCAACTGCGCTTTCTTACGTCTTAATTTAAAGTTGATTTCAGACGCGAGAACCGGCAGAAATGTTCCCGAAACGATTATTTCATAAACTTTTTTCGTCGTCAGCGTCGCATCCTTTTTGACGCGCAAGCGCGGCACAACGCCAAAATTCAAAAGCAATGCCGTTACTTGATTGGCAAGTTTTTCGCTGGTCGTGCAGTAACCAAAAGAATTGCGGAAGAAATAACCGTCCGCGTCAAACAAACCACGCAAAAACTCCGCCACCGTTTCTTTCGGGGCTTGTAAAATCGTATCGGGAATTGATTTTTCGTGTGCAAGGAGCGGCGACAATCCGACATCGAGAAAATCTTTTTTAACTTTCCAAGACGAAACAATCTGTGTGATTCCGTCGCTGGCAATGCCGATGTGTTGTTCCGTGCCATAATTGGCTTTGATATAACTTTGAAAAAATTCGCTGATTTCGCCGTCAACCGTCGTCAACCCAACGCGATTGTTAATTGACATATTGCCGTCGCCCGTTAGCAAACCCATCAAATAGGCTTTTTCCGCTTCAACCTCGCGCAGATTTCCGAAAACCCGATTGCCGAATTTGACAGCTACGCTATCACCTTCTTCGAGTTGGGCAAGCCGCCGAAATTCTAATTTGCCGTCTTTGTTCATCACGACAATCGGATGTTCAGGCGTTCCTTCGAGCGTCAAACCTTGTTTCAGCGTAACGCGCAATGTCGGTTGTTCACCCAAGTTATACCAATGAGAAGCGTAATTAGTCAAATTTTTTACAGTTACCGGGTCAACCGTCGGCAGTTGTGCGCCGAAAACTTCGTTGGTTTCAGGATTGACATAAAAATACTTCGATACGTCTTTGATTTCCATCAAACCTTTTTGCGTCAAAATCAAAGAATCGCCCGTAATACATTTTCCCGTTCCCGGAGGTCCGACCATCAAAACGCCCTTCGGAATTTTCCCGCCGAGTTTTTGAAATTTTTGCGGGTCTTTAAGAAATTCGATAATTTCCTGCAATTCCTCTTTTGCTTCTTCAACACCCGCAACATCTTTAAATGTAATGCGTTTTTGCTGATTATTAAGTAGTTTTGCTTTTGACTTGCCAAAACTGAGAGCCTTGTTGCCGCCCGCTTGCATTTGGCGCAAGGTGAACGCCAGAAATCCGATAAGCAGCAAAAACGGCAGAGCATTTATCAACAAAATCCAGCCCCAGCCGTTTGAAGCCGGTTCGAGATTGACCTTCGTGCCTGATTCATCCGCCGCTTTTAAAATCGCTTCTCGCGGCGCATCGCTCGAATCAAGTTCGGCAAAAAATACCTTTTTGTTTTTGTCAACCATCTCCAACTGTGATTGTTTGATGGTAGCTTCAGTTATTTCCTTATTTCTAATCTGCGTTAAGGCTAGGTCAAAAGATATTTTTTCAGGATTATTGGTTTGTTTGCCCTGTATGAGCCAGACAAACAGCAATGCACTGGAAATAATCATTAACCATAATAGAACTTGTTTTGCTTTAGAACTCAAATTTATAGCCTCCAAATTAACTTTCATCTTTTTAATGATTGAAAGTTCGTCTTCCAATTTTCGTTACAATCGTTTGATGAAAGTTTCCTCTCTTACGTTGGTTTCTAAGCAGATTCACCGCTTTTTAAAACCTAACCTTTGATTGTAGTTGCCAAACCATCTTTTTTCAACCTTTGTTTCTCATAAAGATTAAATTGCCCCCATTCTTCAACAAAGTTTCGCCGTTTGGCAATTCAATTGTCTTGCCGTCTTTACGACTGAAAATCAGATTTTCAATTGCCTCAAAATGTTTCCTGTCCAAACTTCGCAAATCGCCGCGCTGATTTTTCAGCCATTCGCGCAGAATGTGCCGCCGCATTGACGGAAACAAAGTTCTCAAGTCTTTCAACCGCAAACTTTCCTCATCATTCGTCTTGCTCTTTGTCCTTTGTCCTTTGTCCTTTGAAAAACTGCCTTCTGCCGACTGCTGACTGCCGCTGCCAACTTCTTGTATTGCCGCATCCAAGAATTCAGCATCTTCCCGCAGCAAAGAAGCGGTTTTTGCCAGAGTTTCAATAATTTTCGGGTTAAAATCCTGCAAGAGCGGAAGCAAAATCTTTCTAATCCGCACACGATTAAACTTCAAATCTTCGTTCATTGAGTCAAAGCGAAACTCAACTTCATTTAAACGACAAAAATTTTCGGTATCTTCACGCTTTGCCCAATTTAATAAAGGACGAACCAAAAGAAGTCGAGAGTCGGGGGGGGGGGGGGGGGGGGGGGGGGGGGGCGTGTGTCCTGTCTATCCT
>JBPCPU010000268.1:0-29288 GCA_050998795.1 Pyrinomonadaceae bacterium | reverse complement strand
TTCTTTGATATTGAGCGGAATATTTTCTAAAATTGCTCCCATTTGAAAACGCGCATTGATGTCATCTGGCGAGCCATTGTTTATATCCGGGCAAATGCGGAAAAGCCTGTGGATCATTGGCTTTAATCAGTAAATAAGTGCGTGTTCGCGTCGCTGTTCCGAAGTAACTTTGCATCATTGCCACCGCCATTATTTCGGCATCCGTGCATTTCGGATTGTGATTGGACGCATCGCCACTTGCCGCCGTTTTTCTCGCTTTTTAAGCGGTCATCCGCCAAACAATAGACTAAAACTAATTGTTCTTTTATACTTCTCATCGTGTAATCTCCTTATTTTCGAGCAGTTTTTTCTCAAAATCATTCTACTCATTTTTTGGAGATTACATACTTTTCTAATCAGGACTCAGGTTAACTTAGCCATTGTGTTTCATAAAAATAAATAATCATTCTTTGTTTGATTTAATCTTTGTTTTTGAAGGTTTTGCGATTGCGAAGTTTCAAGCTAAAATTTGTTTCAGATGATAAAACTTCTGGCACTCGACCTTGACGGAACTCTGCTCAATTCAAGCGGTGAAATTCCCAGGAAAAACCTTGAAGCGATTCGACAAGCCGAAAAGCGAGGCGTTTTGGTGACGATTGCGACGGGCAGACGTTTCCGCGACGCGCTTCCGGTTGCTTTGCAGCTTGAATTGAACGCGCCGCTTATTTCGCATAACGGCGCATTGCTCAAATACGCGCAAAATCTCGAAACTGTTGCTGTTTCGCTTGTTCCGCAGGAAATTGTGCGGGAAATTTTGCGCGTCGGACGCGAATTCGGCGGCGACGCGCTTCTGAGTTGCGACCCGCACGGCAAAGGCGTTTTGCTTTATGACAGAGTTTCCGACGAAAATATTCCGCTGCAAAAATATATCGCGTGGTCAAAACGTCTGCACGGCGACGAAGCCGAAGAAGCCGTCCATCATGTCGAAAATCTGGAAGACGTTTTGAATGATACGGAAACGGTTCACGTTTCTTTTTCGGGAAATTGTGCGCCGATGTTGGATTTGGAAAAGGTTTTGCAGGACGAACTTAAAAATTCGGCAACCATTTTGACGACCGTTTATCCGCATCTTAATTTTACGCTGATTGACATTTTACCGTCGGACGCTTCAAAAGGAATCGGCGTGGAAAAACTCGCGCTGCTTAATAAACTTTCCGCCGAAAATGTGATGACAATCGGCGATAATTTCAACGATTTGGAAATGCTCGAATACGCCGGAACGCCGGTTGTCATGGGAAACGCTTCGCCCGAATTGCTTGAGCGTGAAGATTTTCACGAAACTTTGAGCAATGACGAAAACGGTGTAGCATTAGCTATTGAAAAGTTTATTTTGGAGGCGTGAAAGAAAAATGGGTGAAGTTAGAATAAAAGTAAAATTAACGAATGCGTTCGACGAAGCGTTAGCGCGACGCGGACAAATCAAAAAGGAAGAAATCCGCAGATATGAAGCCGATGCACTCGTTGATACGGGTGCGGTTTCATCTGTTGTTCCACAAAATGTAATGGAACAACTCGGTGTTTTGCCTATCGGCACCAGAATTGCCGAATATGCCGACGGCAGAAAAGACCGCGTTGAATTAACCGAGCCGATAGTTTTTGACATTATCGGCAGAATCACAACTGAAAATGCGATGGTTTTGGGCGACGAGGTAATTATCGGGCAGACTGTTTTGGAAGTAATTGATATGCAGGTTGATTGTCATAATCAAAAACTTATTCCAAACCCCGCGCATCCCGACCAACCTGTTGTCAAAATAAAATAAATTCGCCTTAATATGAAATGGCAGACTTTTTTGAAATGGCGTTGGATTCGCTTTTTAATGATTTGGAATCGTGCGCCGATTCGCGCTCAAGGCGGAATTATCGCGTTGATTCCGATTGTCGCCGTTATCGTTTCGTTTATTTTTGCCATTCACGGAAATAGTCAGCGCGGCTGGATTGAATACGACATTCAACGCCGATTTAAACTCGTCCGTCAATACAACGATTTGACAAATCTGATGATTAACGCCGAAACGGGCGAGCGCGGATTTCTGTTGACAAAACGAAGCGAATTTCTCGTGCCTTACGACGAAGCGGTCAAGGTAATTCCGCAAAAAATTGAAGCGTTAAAAGAAACGATTTTGGAAGAACCGGGCGAAAAGCCGCGTCTTGAAAGATTGGAAAGTTTAAGCACGATTCAAAATTTAATCGAAAGGCAGTTGGCTTCTCTCAAAGAATCGCAGGAATTCACGCGAAACGGCAAAGGCGACGAGCCATTATATGAACATTTGCAAAACGGCAAATCACTGATGGACGAAATCCGCGACCGTTTGGGCGATATGCAAACGCACGATGCCGAACTTTTGAGCGAAAAAATTGAAGAAATAAATTCAATCCGCAAACGCGATTACTTTCTTGTTTTTGTTACGCTTTTTATCGGTTTGCTGATGCGGCTCATTTCCTTTTATCTTTTCGACCGCGGAATCGTCCGCCGTTTGAATCGCTTGACGGAAACGGTCGCGCAAATCGTGAGAGGCGAAACTTTAACCGTTCCGCCGCCGAAAAAGGAAGATGCGATTGGCTTACTCGAACAGGAAATTGTTAAAATAGCCGAACAAAAAGATTTATTAAATAATACGGACAAGTAATTTTAGGAGAATTTAATGGCAAATAGAATTGCGGTTATCGAAACAAACAAGGGAATAATCAAATTTGAACTTTTAGAAACGGACGCGCCGAAGACTACGGAAAATTTCCGGCTTTTGGCGGAAAAAGGTTATTACGACGGCGTGATTTTTCACCGCGTTATCAAGAATTTTATGATTCAGGGCGGCGACCCGCTCGGCGAAGGCTACGGCGGAGAATCGGCTTGGGGCGGAAAGTTTGATGATGAAATAAACAAATCTTCTTCGCTTTATCAAAGTTCATATAATAAAGGAACTGTCGCCATGGCGAATTCGGGACCGAATACAAACGGTTCGCAATTTTTCATTATGCACATTGATTATCCTTTGCCGCCGAGTTACACAAAATTCGGGCGCGTGCTTGAAGGTCAAGACGTGGTGGACGCAATCGCGGAAGTCGCAACCAATAGCGACAAACCGCTTGAGCCGGTTGTGATGGAAAAAGTTACAATTCAAGAGTAAATCGTAAATCGTGAATCGTAAATAGAAAGAACAAACGATTTACGATTCATGATTCACGATTTACGATTCACGAATGTATGCGTGTTGTCTTGCAGAGAGTTTCTCGCGCAAAAGTTTCGGTTGACGGCGAAACAGTCGGCGAAATCGGTAAAGGAATTTTGGTTTTGCTCGGCGTATCGCGTGAAGATACGCAAAAAGAAGCATTTTATCTTTTGGAAAAAACGCTCAATCTTCGTATTTTTGAAGATGCGGAAGGCAAAATGAATTTGTCTTTGCTCGATATAAAAGGCGAACTTCTCGTCGTATCGCAGTTCACGCTTTACGGCGATGCGCGAAAAGGTCGCCGTCCTTCTTTTATCGAAGCGGCAACGCCTGAAAAGGCTGATGAACTTTACAGTTTTTTTGTTCTGGAAGCTAAAAAACAAATCAAAAAAGTCGAAACCGGACGCTTTCAGGCAATGATGACCGTCGAACTCGCGGGCGATGGTCCGGTAACGATTCTGCTTGACAGCGCGAAACTTTTTTAAGGAAATGATTAAATCTATGTTTAGAAAAATTTCAATTTTATTTATTTGTCTTTCGCTTTTCAGTTTTTTGTCGTGCAACAATGCGAATAACAATACGAAAAACGCGAAAAACTCAAACAGTGTAGAAATTAAAAAAGGTGTCGCGCCGGTTGCCGATAATGAAATCGCCGTTATCGAAATGGAACAACCTGTTTTCGGCACGATTAAAATCGAACTTTACTCGAACATCGCGCCGAAAATGGTTGCTCAATTTAAGCAACTCGCAAAAGAAGGTTTTTACAACGGTATAACTTTTCACCGAATCAACAACTCGGTAGTTCAAGGCGGCGACCCGCTTTCAAAAGACGGCGACCCGAATAATGACGGCTCGGGCAATTCCGACAAACCAAATGTTCCGGCGGAATTTTCCGATATTCCATTCGACACGGGATTTGTCGGCGCAGCCCGCGGAACTGATAATAATTCGGCAAACTCACAGTTTTTTATTATGCTCAAACGCGAACCGGGTTTTGATAACCGCTACACGGTTTTCGGTAAAGTCATCGAAGGAATGAGCAATGTGCGGACAATCTCCGGCGTTACTCCAAGGGAAGGAGAAAGACCGCTTGAAAATGTTGTGATAAAAAGTATTACGATTGTGCCGCGATAATAAGAATTAAAATGCTAAAATATGAAACCGGTAACAGAAGCGAAGCTATAGTGTTGAGTGCTTATCTTAGCATAGGATTTACCGTGAGTATTCCTTTCGGTTCAGGAGTAAGTTACGATTTATTAGTTGACACCGGCACGAACATCTTCAAAATTCAAGTTAAAACTGCTTGGATTAGAAAAGGTGTCATTGCATATAAATCTCTTCGCAGACAGCCCAAAACCGAAGTGCGTCGACCTTATAAAGATGGCGAAATTGACTATTTAGCTGTTTATTGTCCCGCTAATAATTCTCTTTATGGAGTTCCCGCCAAAAATCATCTTGGACTAGGTTGGCTTCGCCTTGAACCTTCAAAAAACGGACAATCTAAAAATATTCGTTGGGCTTTAGATTATAGTTGGGAAAATCACATCAAAGAATTAAAAAATGAATGCGCCCGGCAAGACTTGAACTTGCGTCTCCCTACTTCGGAGGCAGGTACTCTATCCACTGAGCTACGGGCGCGAAAAAATGGATTATCGCACAAAATATAATTTACTCACAACACAATATATTAAAACTCGTAATCGGTCAGTGAAAAAGGGAAAAAGGGGGAAAGGGGGAAAAGGGAAAAAGTTTGGCTTGACTCCGGGTAATCGTTTTCAGACAAAATCGTCAAATTTTCTTTTGCTTGATTTGATATGTCCAACCATCGGGAATAATTTTCATCGGCAAATATCTGAAAACTTTTTCCCTTTTTCCCTTTTTCCCTTTTTCCCTTTTTCACCTTTTACTGAGGCATTACTAAAACTCTATAAAAACACCTCACCTTTCGCCACGATAATCGAACTCCCGCCAATACGAACTTTTTCAACATTTCCCTTTCCGCCTGTAACTTCCGCATAAATACGGCTCGGACGTTTCATAAAATCACCTTGCTCAATGGTAAATTGATTAACGTCAATCGCATTGTGATAAACCAGATAACCGGACAACGAACCGGCTGCGCTGCCGGTTGCCGCGTCTTCCGCAATTCCGTCGTCGGGCGCAAAGAACCTGGCGTGAACACGCGAATTTTCTTCAACGGTTTCAAACGTGAAAACGTAACAACCGATTGCGCCGCGCGCGAGATAAACTTCGCTCAACAGCGTCGAATTTATCCGGCAGCTTCCGACCGCGGCAAGTGAAACAAGCGGAACGGCTAACGCTTTAATTCCCGTTGAAACGACTTGAATCGGTAAATTTTCACGCACGGAAAAATCAATAACATTCAAACCTAAACCTTTAGCTAATTTTTCGATTTCTTTTTCATCGAAAACAATTTCATCTGCTTCAAACTTCCCTTGCGTCATCACGACTTTAAGCGGTTTATTATTCTGAAACTCAATCTCGACGGGCAAAACGCCGAGTTTTAATTCCTGTTCGATTTCGATAATTCCGTTTTCCTTGTGCGGCGTAACGCCGAGATTTGCCAATAAATTCCAGGTTCCGACAACCGGATGACCGGCAAGCGGCAATTCCTGCATCGGCGTAAAAATCCGCAGTTTTTTTAGCGCTTTTTCCGAAGGCAGCACAAAAACAGTTTCGCTCAAATTCATTTCGCGGGCGATATTTTGCATTTCTTCGTCCGATAAACCTTCGGCTTCGGGAAAAACAGCCAACGGATTGCCGCAAAACGCCCGGTCGGTAAAAACATCGAGTTGATAAAATTGATATTTCCGCATAAAAAGATTATGCCCGATGATTTGATATTTGTGAATTTATGATACGAAACAAAATTTTCCCGCCGGGTTTTTGGAAATCTCGCTTTAACTACCATTTTATTTTCGTTTCAATACTTTACTGTCTTGACATTGAGGCACAACGGCGTGTAAATTCTATGTTTATCCGTCAAACGTGCGATGCGCGGAAATGAAGTTGAAAGTAGATGCCTTTTTTCTCTTTTCAAATAGTTCTCTCACAAAAACTGTCAGCAACTTTGAAACTTCTTCCCAATCGTATCGCTTTGTGGTTATAATGGCTTATCCGCAAAAGCCATTTATTTATTTGCCTGATTGGATAAATGCGGAGCGCACTTCATTATTGAGTAGCTACTTTTAACAAGGAAATTAACATAAACTTAAATGATTAACGAGGTTATTAACGAAACTGAAGAGTCGGCGCAAACCGAAACAGCAGTTACAGCAGAAGCAAAAACGGAAAATTCCGCCGCTGCAACGGCGCAGGAAATTCCGGTTTTATCCGTGGATAAACCACAAACGGCGGAAACGGCAACGGAAGAGGAAACTCCCGTTTCACCGGCAGAATCGCCTGTTTCATCAGCCGAACCGATTATTCCGGCGGAAGACAAACCAAGTTCCAACGAGTTGGATTTTGGCACAATTCTCGAAGAATTTGAGCAGGAACAAACCACATATCACACCGGAGAACTGGTCGAAGGTAAGGTTGTCGGTGTTTCGGAACGCGGAATTTTAGTGGATTTCGGTCATAAATCCGAAGGTGTTGTTCCGATTGAAGAATTTACTTCACCCGAAGGCGAGGTAACGGTTAAAAAAGGTGATGACATCGAAGTTGTCATCAGAAAAATAAATTCCGGCGATGCGCCGCCGACACTTTCAAGAATTGACGCCGTCAACCGCAAATCCTGGGATAAGATTGAAAAAGCCTTTAACGAAGAAATGCCGATAAAAGGTTTGGTCATTGAAAAAACCAAAGGCGGTTTGAGAGTTGACATTGACGGCGTTGAGGCATTTTTGCCCGGCTCGCAGGTTGATTCGCGTCCGATTCGCAATCTCGATTCTTTCAAAAATCAGGAAATTGAAGCCAAAGTTATCAAATTCAGCCGTAAACGCAATAATATTGTCATCTCGCGCAAAGCATTGACCGACGAAGCCGAAAATGCCAAAAAAACCGAAACTTTGAACCAACTCGAAGAAGGTTACATAGTTGAAGGAACGGTCAGAAACTTGACTGAATACGGCGCGTTTATTGACATCGGCGGCATTGACGGTCTTCTTCACGTAACGGATATGTCGTGGGGCAGACTGCAAAATCCAAGCGAATTATTTAAGGTTAATGACCACATTCAAGTTAAAGTCCTAAAATTAGACCGTCATAAAGAGAAGGTTTCGCTCGGTTACAAACAACTTATTCCCGACCCGTGGTCAACCGTGATAGAAGTTTATCCGGTTGGCGCAAAAATCAAAGGAAAAGTTTCGAGTTTGACCGACTACGGCGCGTTTATCGAACTCGAACCGGGTGTTGAAGGTCTTGTTCACGTTTCGGAAATGTCCTGGTCAAAACGCTCCAAGAGTCCGAGAAAGCTGTTAAATAACAGTGATGAGGTTGAAATCCAGGTTCTCGGCATAGATACGGGTGAACGCCGCATCAGTCTCGGAATGAAACAACTGCAAGACAATCCGTGGCAAACTATCACCGACCGTTACCGCGTCGGTCAAACAGTGCGCGGCAAAGTTCGTAATTTGACTGATTTCGGCGCATTTATCGAAGTTGAGGAAGGAGTTGACGGATTGGTTCACATTTCGGATATTTCTCACTCGAAAAAAATTAAACATCCGAAGGATGTTTTGAAGCGCGACCAGGAAGTCGAAGCCGTTATTACCGGCATTGACACCGAAGGTCACCGGATGTCGCTTTCGATCAAAGATACTACGCCGAGCGCGTGGGATTCATTTGCCGCTTCGCATAAAACCGGCGACGTTGTGCGCGGAAAAATTTCGCGCTTTGCCGGATTCGGCGTTTTTGTCGAACTTGGCAACGGTTTGGAAGGTTTGTGTCATATCTCCGAACTCGCCGACGAAAGAGTTGAAAAACCGGAAGATGTGGTTTCACTGGGACAGGAAGTGGATTTCAAAATTTTGCGTATCGAACACGATGACCAAAAAATCGGACTTTCGCATCGCGCCGTCGGTAAAGGAGAAGAACCGATTGTTGACACGAAAAATTACTCTTCCGAGGCGAAAAGCGGAATGGCTTCGTTAGGCGAGTTAATGAATTTGAGACGCGGCAGCACGGCTGACGAAGAAATATCGGAAGAGCCGAGATTATCGAAAAAAGAAAGGAAAGCCATTAAAGCCAAAGAAAGAGCCGAACAACAAGCACAAGATGAAGTTGAAGGTAATTCCGAACAGGCGGAAACGGCAGGCGAAGAAAATAGAGAAACCGCTCAAGAAACGGAAACAAACGAAAATGCCGTTGCCGAAAAACCGGACGAAGAAGTTTCGGAGATTTCGGGCGAAACCGAAGAAGCTAAAGACGAAACAGCAGAAAAAAATGAAACCGTAGAAGAAACGTCAGCCGCAGAAACCACTGAAATTGCATCTGAAACGGAAGAAACTACCGAAGCTAAAGATGAAACGGCGGAAACTACGGAAAACGCCATTGAAGAAAATTCTTCCGAAATTGAAACATCAACGGCGGAGAATGCGGAAGAAAAAGGAAACGAAGCGGAAACTTCCGAATCTGAATCAGAGGCAAAAGATGAAACGCTCGAGCCGGAAACTTCCGTCGGGGAAACACCGTTACTTGATGATATAGAAGGTGAAGCCAGTGTTGCTCCCGAAGATTCCGCGCCGGAAAATAATGTGGCGGAAGAAGCGGTGACGAATGAACCGGAAGAAACCAAATCTGCCGATAATGAAACGGAAGCGAATACTGAAACCGACAAACCGGAAGAAGAAGCAGAAGAAAAAACAGCTAAAGGTTGATTTTCAGATATAAAATCAAGTCAATTGAGGGAAAGATAAAATGACAAAAGCAGATTTAGTAGAAAGTGTTGCCAAAGAAGCGGAAATGACAAAAAAGGATGCTGAACAATTGGTTGAAATTATTTTCGGCAGCATTGTCAGCACCTTGAACAAAGGCGAGAAGATTGAATTGCGCGGTTTCGGCAGTTTTCGTGTGCGCCACCGCAATGCGCGAAAAGGTCGCAATCCGAAAACAGGCGCGGCGGTTAGCATTCCTGCTAAACGGGTCGCCTATTTCAAACCGGGTAAAGATTTAAAGGAACTCATCAACAAATAAAGGATGAAGGATGAGGGATGAAGGATGAAGGATGAATAAAATAGTTGGCAGTTAGCAGTTGGCAGTAAGCAGTAAGAACGCGCCTGCCGCCTGCCAACTGCCACTGCTTACTTCTTATTCATCCTTCATCCCTTGAACTATCCCTCATCCTTTTATGAAATATCGTGGATGTATTGTGGAGTCCCTGGCGATACGACTACATAAAAGCAGATAAATCACCATCAACCGATGTTTCAAGCGGTTGTGTGTTTTGCGATATTCTGAATAGCCCGGCAAGCGACGAGGAAAAATTTATTCTTCATCGCGCCGGGCATAATTTTGTCATCTTAAACATTTATCCGTATATCAGCGGACATTTGATGATTGTTCCTTTCGCGCATCTCGCCGATTTAGACCAAGCCGATAAAAAAATCACCGACGAATTGATGGATTTAACCAAACGCTGCCAAACCGCCTTGCGCGAAGCATATCAACCGGAAGGGTTTAATTTAGGAATGAATTTCGGCAAAGCGGCAGGCGCGGGCGTGGCGGAACATTTTCATCTGCACATTCTGCCGCGCTGGGTCGGCGATGCGAATTTTATGACGGCAATCGGTGAAACGCGGACGATTCCCGAATCTCTCACAACAACCTATAAAAAACTGAAAGATAAATTCTAACGACAGAATTGATGCAATGCAAAACCGTCGCTAAACCCGATAACATTTAATCTGCACTGCTCACAAGAAGTTGGTGTTTCGCGCTCGCGTCAGATGACTGCCGGACAGTATTAGAGAAAAGAATTATTATGGCGTGATTTACATACCACTTTTTAATTTGGCTTCCTCAAGTAATTGAATCATCTCCTTATTACGTTCGCTCGTAAAAAAATCGCCAATGAAAGGTATGCTGCTCCGTTTATAACGAACATAATCTAAAACTGTATTCCCGTCTGTGTCGGTTGCGTTCACGTCTGCACTGGCAGCTAACAAAATCTTTACAAATTCAATGCTATTATGTAGAACAGCATAAGAGAGCAGGGTTTGTCCCCATTTGTCGCTCACGTTCACATCAGCACCGGAATCAAGTAAAACCTGTAAAACTTTCCGATACCCAAATTCCACGGCATAAAACAAACAGGTCTTGCCTAACGAATCTTTAGCTTCCAAATCAGTGCCGTAATCTATCAGAAGCTGAACCGCCTCTGCTTGTCCGCTGCACGTTGCCGCTCTTAAAGGCGTAGAGCCTAATCCTATTAAACTTCTAGCGTTCACATCAGCTCCTGCCTCTATTAAAACTTTAATGATGCCGGTTCGTCCATGAACGGCGGCAAATTCTAAATCAGTCAACTCTCCGAATGGGTTTGGGTAAGAATCTTCAACCGGTATTGTGTCGCTCCGCACAAATCCCCATTTTGTCAATCGATTGATTTTTCGAGTTTCGTTGCTTGACATAGAATTTGCCTCCCTATCCTTACTGTAAATCAATTGATATTTTTACAAGGTGGTTGTGAATTAGTATAACTATAACGTGAAATAGGACAAATCCGAACTCCCCTAATAACGGTTACGCCTGTGTATACGGCTACAAATTCTGTGGATCGCGTTCCACATAAAATTACATGATTGCGGCAACGGTTAAAAGGGGAAATACGACAAAGCGGGTAATACGCATACCTATAATATGTCCCAAAGTTCCTAATGCAGAGGCTGTCTAAATACGGATCACGTATAAATGCCTCGGTTTGTAAATAAAATGAAATGAAACTGAATGTAAAGTTAGTGGAATAGTAGTATCCACCACACCCGTAACATAGATTGGGCGCAATCTGAGGTGGGTGACTGCCCTTCTTTCTTACAGGTTGTTCGGGAGTTTCATAACCGGCTAAAGGTTCAACTCCGTCGCTGAAATGTTTATACCTGTGTCTGCTTTGAACAGTATAATCACCTTCTTCCGCGGTTTCCGAATCCAACTCTGCTATAGTTTCGGCGCGAGCATATGTGTCGCCTGTTACTACCGGACTTTGCGATATAACTGCACCACTCGGAGTTGCTATAGTGGTGTAGGTATCAACCATGTAGACATCACTATCGTATGAAGATTCAGTTACACCAACGCCAACCACTTGAGTAGGTGCTGCATTCTCCGAAATCGTATTAGCCTGCTCGCCGGTTTCAGAATCCGTGACAGGTTCAGGTCGATTTTGTTCAATTGTATAAGAGTCCGTGAATTCGGATTGATCAGATGGCTGTTCAGCTTGATTAAACAGAAGTGCGCTGTCCTGTTCAGCTTTTAAAGTCGAATTTTTCTTTATTCGCTCATTAACGTGCTGTCTAACCTTATCCATTCCGTTCCTAGTTAGTTTATTGGACAAAGACGCAACAATTTCGGTTACGACAGCCTCTTTTTGAAGCTGCAATTGCTTTAGCTGTGCAGTTACCTGAGGACTTGGTTGATATGTTTCTTTTAATTTCGGCTGCCTGTAAGTCAAGAACACTAACTCGTCTTTGAAATTCATCCGCCACATCAATAAGCGCATTTAAGTCTTGCTCCGTGCCTCTGTCTTTATTTGCTTCGATTGAGCAGGCTTTACATTTGCCGAGTCCAATTTGCTTAATGTAAGATCGAATGCGTTTTTTTGCCTCTACATCTTGATTTCCTGCAATGAACCGGAAGAGTAGTGAAAAAGCTGCTATATCCGATATTACCTCTGGATTTTTGTTTCTATTGATAGCTTTACGCCAGCTAATAAAGTCTATTGGGACTTTATTAATGTTGATTAAAGGTGTTGTCGTTTCATCAATGTTCTCGACAACATTTTCTGAACCTGCATTCACAATACTTATGTTACTGATAACAGCAACCAAAAGTAACGTCGCTAGTAGTCTTAATTTCATGATATAACCTCCTATGTTAGATGGATATTTTAACAAGCGGTTTATCTATCGCTTTATCCGTTATAAGCGATAGCCGCCCATACCAGAACCATTAAAATTTTTACTTGAGATATAATTTTTTATACTCCTAAAGAGTTTTATATGTCAAGTAAAATTGATTTATCACACAATCTAGCCTGAACTTTTATTTCCACTTATTTTAGGTTACCGTATAAATGTTTTATCTCTACCGTTTTGGCTTCGGCTTTGTCGGGTTAAGGCGAACGGTCAATTGCAACAAGCGTGGCGGAACATTTTCATCTGCACATTCTGCCGCGCTGGGTCGGCGATGCAAATTTTATGACGGCGATTGGCGAAACCCGCACGATTCCTGAATCTCTCACGACGACTTATAAAAAACTGAAAGATAAATTTTGATAAAGGTATGATTTTTTCCAAATGACAGGTTATTTCGCTGTTTTAGCTTCGGCTATGTTCGGTTGCTGTGAACGGTCAATCGCTTCGTCTTCGACTTCGCCGCCTTTGCTGATTGGAATATCGGCGGGATTTGAATAGCGCAGACCGCGTTCTTCCGAATCTTCGTTGGCGGAAATAATTAGTTTTTGGATGGAATTCGGCGGCACATAACCCGGATAATCAACCCGCGAATGATAAATTGCCACCAGTGATTTAATCATTGATTCACGAATCTGCGTCAGTTCGCGCAAGGTTAAATCGCATTCGTTCAACTGGTCGTCGCTTAAAATCGCGTCAATAATTTTTGTTACGATAAAGCGGATGTTTTCCGGTGTCGGCTCGCTCAAAGAACGCGCCGCCGCTTCGCAACTGTCGGCAATCATCATAATCGCCGCTTCCTTGAACTGTGGTTTCGGACCCGGATAACGAAAATCGTTTTCGGAAATTTCTTCGTCGCGGCGGGCTTCGGCTTGCGCTTTTTTGAGAAAATAATGAAGCGTGCGTGTGCCGTGATGCTGCGGAATAAAATCAACGATTCTCGCGGGCAAACCCATTTCTTTCGCCAACTTTGTGCCGTAAGTAACGTGGCTGATGATAATTTTCGCACTTTGAGTAGGTTTCAAACGGTCGTGCGGATTTTTACCGAGTTGATTTTCGACAAAATGTTCGGGCGCGGCAGTCTTTCCGATGTCGTGATAAAGTGCGCCGATTCTTGCCAACAGACCGTTTGCGCCGACGACGCGGCAGGCTTCTTCGGCAAGCTGCCCGACGGCGTGAGAATGTTGATTCGTGCCGGGCGCACGAAGCGCGAGTTGTCCGAGCGCGGGCAAGTCGGCGTTTGATAATTCGAGCAATTTGACGTCCGTTAAAATACCGAAAAATGTTTCGCACAACGGCAGGAACATTGCCGTAATCGCCGCCGTTATCAAACCGCTTGCCAAGCCGCAGCCGACGACTAAAAGTATCGTGTTTAAGATAAATGGCTGCTGCGTGTAGCCAATCAAAGCAACTGCCGCTGCAACGCTTGCCAAACCGACCAGAACTCCCGCAGTTGTTACGGATTGACGGGAGCGATAGCGTCCGATTCCATAAACCGCCACCGCCGAAACAATCGCCGCGTAAATCGCAAATTCCAGACCTTTCGGCGCCAGCAAACCTGCCAGAAGCGCGAGAAAAAGTCCGGTAAAAAGCGCGGTTCGGCGGTCGGCAAGCAGCGTCATTAAAAGACTGCCGAAAGCAAACGGAATAGCAAAAGCCCACAGCGTCGGGTCATTGAGCGGTGCTTTGACATTTTGCGCGGCGGTAAATTCGGCAAGCCGGAAAAATAGCGCCATCAAAGCCGTCTGCGCCAACACAATAAAACTGAAAAGTGCGAAAGTCTTTTTTTCCGATAGGGCAATGCGCGAAACCATTCCGCTATGTTGGATAAATTTCCAAGCCACCCAAAAAAGCGCGGAAATCAAAGCCAGTAAGCCAAAGAAACGATTTATTTGTCGGCTCGAATTGCTGTAACTGCGGATGGCGGCGATTTGCGACATCGTTTTATCGGTTATCATATCGCCTTCGCCGACAATTTTTTGCGACCGTTTGAGCGAAATCGTTATCGGCTCGACACTTTTTGCCACTGCTTCTCTCGCATTGTTCGTTGCCACGCTGTCATAAACAACGCTCGGCTGAATGAGCGGTGCCAGCGCGGAATTAAACGCTTCAACTTCCCTTTCGGACAGATTGCGGATTTGTTTCAAACCTTCCTTCAAATTATTTCGCGCGGTGGAAAGAGCCGTCATACTGCTTTCGGGAAATTTAACAACCGATTGCTGGTTCGGTTTCAGGCGGTCGTTGAGCGTGATTTCATCCCGAAAATACTGCCTGTCCTGGTCGCCGTAAATCGTGCCTTCGGCATTTTCCCGCAAAACTCTGGTTATCGAGTCGAGGTCGTTGCTGCTGAAACGTCGGGCGGCAAACACGCTGCCGAGTTCCGCGCTGCCCGCGCCCGTCCATTGCACATCAGGTTTCGTGTTCGAGTTTGCTTTAATATTGGCGTTCGCATTTTCGGTTTTTCGCGCCAGATTTTCCCATGCCGAACGAAAACTTTGGATAGCTTCATTAGCACGGTTTGATTCAAAAATGAAACTCGGAAGCACACTTTCCACCGCATCTTGTTTGATTTTTTCGGTTGCTTCGGTGTCGGTTACAGTAATATCGGCAGGCGAAATTATGCTTTCGCGGGCGACGTCACCTTCCTTGAATTGTTCGGCGGTTGAACGCCAAAACGGATTGTTGATTAAAAACGTGGTCAAAAGACAGAGAAACGCAAAACCGAGCCAAAACCTCTGCCCTTCGGACAATTTTTCAAACGGACGCGAAACATAGTTCGTAACCGTTTTGCGAAATTTTGTAACCGGCGTTGTTAAATCCTGGATGCGCTTCATTTTTAAAAGTTCGTTGAGTTTTTAGAATTCGTTGAGTTGGTTGAGAAAAGTCGGCTCTATACTCAATAAACTCAACGAACTCAATAAACTCAATAAACTCCCTGAACTAATTCTAAATCTTTTGCTACAACTTCGCCGATTTTCTCCAGCAGCGGCGATAAACTTTTCGGGTGGATAGCTGAAACTGCCACACTTTCACTGTCTTTGTCAAATAAAAGATTTCTTTCCAATGCCTGTAGTGAAACTTCGTCAACCAAATCCGCTTTGTTCAGGACGATTAGACGCGGGATATTATTAAGTTCAAGTTCGTGCAGAATTTTATCAACCGACTCGATTTGCTGTAAGGCTTGCGGATTTGATGCGTCAACGACGTGAACGAGCAAATCGCTGTCGCTGATTTCTTCGAGCGTCGCGCGAAAAGCTGCAACCAGAGTTTCCGGTAAATCGCGGATAAATCCAACCGTGTCGTTGATGATAATTTCCCGCTCAATCGGCAGACGCAAACGCCGCGACGTCGGGTCTAAAGTGGCAAACATTTTCTTTTCCACATAAACCTTGCTGTCGGTCAAAGTATTGAGCAAAGTGGATTTTCCCGCGTTGGTATAGCCGACCAGCGAAATTATCGGCACGTTTTTATTGATGCGGCTTTTGCGCCGTTCCTGTCTTTGACGGCTGAGATTATCTACCTGTTTTTCAAGATTTGAAATTTTATCACGAGCGCGGCGGCGGTCGGTTTCGAGTTTTGTTTCGCCGGGACCGCGCCCGCCGATTCCGCCCGCCAAACGCGAAAGTGCCGAATTTTGACCCTGGGCAAGACGCGGAAGCAGATATTTTAATTGCGCGAGTTCGACTTGCAGCTTTCCTTCGCGCGATTGGGCGCGTTGTGCAAATATGTCGAGAATTAACTGCGGTCGGTCAATTACTTTTAACTCCGTTGCTTCGGACAGCGAACGCACTTGCGCGGGCGATAATTCCGCATCGAAAACAATCAAATCCGCGCCCAAACGCATCGCCCGAATCAATAATTCTTCCAACTTTCCGCGCCCGAGAACGGTTTTCGGGTCAATCTTGCCGCGCCGCTGAATAATTTTATCGAGGACGACGACATCAGCCGAAAGCGCGAGTTCTTCGAGTTCGGCAAGCGATTCTTCCGCATCGGACAAAGTATTTGTCGTTGCGCTGACTAAAATCACGCGGTCGCGGTTGGTCTGGCGATTTCGCGCCGTCAGACGATTCCGCGCCATTTCGTTTTCGAGCGAATTTATCAGCGCGAGAAAATTCGTGTCGAGTTGCGACGGAATGTTCGGCTCTAAAAATTCATACGGCAGAGATTGGTCGTCGGCTTCGAGATTTTGGGCGGTTGCGGGCAAAAGATGCGCCGAATAAACCGAATTGGGCAAACCCGTTTCCCCGTCAACCTGAATGACCGACATCAAATCGAGCCGCAACAGCGCAAGGTCGGTCAAATCATCCTGCGTCAATTTCTCGCGCAAAAGCTGCGTGTGAACACAGCGCAGACCGCGAAAACGGTCAGCCGAAACGCGGGCGCGTCCGAAATCCGGCATTTCGATACGTTTTGCCGTGCCGACCATCACATATTCGACTTGCCCTTTGCGATTGATGAGAACGCCGATTTGTCTGCCCGTTTCAAAAGAAATTTCGGTTAATTGCCGCGCCAATTCGGGCGAGATAATCTGCTCGGGAGCAATGCGCCGCGTCGAAAGCCGCTCGATGCGTTTTAACTGATTTTGTTTTAAGCCCTGCGTAAAGCCGTGAATGTTACTGATAAATCCGAAAACCTCCAAACCTCTTTTAATAATTAGATTATACCATAACAAACAAACAAAATTTGACAAAGCAAAAGCGCGTCGCTTCTTTCAAGTTAACGCGCTTTTGCTTTAATCCGAATGCAATCTCCGCTAAGCCATCAGCATTTGACTTCGGCAAACAAGTTCGGTCAAATCGCACACAGTTGGAATAATTTGCCTGCTTCCGTTTATTGGTTCAATCCTTCAATGATGTAAAAAACCTCGCCCGTGATAAATTCATTTTCAAGGTCTGTGCGGGCTTGAACCAATGCACCGGCTAAATCTTCTTTTGCAAGTATAACTTTATACTTCTTAGCCGTTCCCGCCGACATCCAACCTGCTTCTTGAAATTTCGGAAGGTTTTCCAGAATATACTTTACTTTCTCCGATTTTGGTAACTCTGCCAAGCGGTCAATCGGACCTATTGTATAACCTTTAGCCAATCCATCATATCCAGGCGTTACCTCTTCAAGTTCTGAAGGCATATGTTCTCCGACTCCTTTTAGTGTTAAATCTCCAGCCCTTGCCCGACATCCGACTATACCGGGTAAAGCCGAAGAAACCAAGCTAAATTCAATAGTTTCCCCTGGGTCAATTTTTGGCAAAGTTTCACCCAACGGGGCAAATTTCCACCAAGTTCCTACGTTGAAATTGGGGATAAATTTTGCCATATCGCTAACAAAGACATCATCAAGTTTTGTAGCTTTGACATCGCTTGCCAATGTTTGAACGATAAAGCCGGATAAGTAGGTTGGGCTTGTCGGTAAATTCTTGATTAGATACTTATAAATAAATTTACCTTCATCATGTTTGACAATTCTCGCTTCAACCAAAGCATCAATTGCGTCACGCCTTTGATATTTGATAATTTTTTCTTTTCCGTCATAACCAATCCATCTTAACTCGTATTTACCGGCTTTCTCATCAATCAAAACGACTCTCGGTCTGGGGTCATATTCTCCTTTTTCCGTTTCACGTTTTGAGTAAGTTGTCGGCGATTTGATTTCGACAGAACTTTTTTGAAACGGTTTTCGCTCGGTTTTAACCTATCTTTCCTGAGCAGATGAAGAGCAAGCAATTTGTAGAAATAAAATACCGATTATTAAATAACGCATATTCGTTCTCCTTCTTTAATAAAATTTGGAGCCGAAGAATTTACCTTTTGCTCCAAATAGGCGTTATTGGTTCAATCCTTCAATGATGTAAAAAACCTCGCCCGTGATAAATTCATTTTCAAGGTCTTTTTTCGCTTGCACCAATGTGCCTGTTAAATCCTCTTTCGCAAGTATTGACTTGTATATCTTGGCTGTGCCTGCTGACATCCAACCAACTTCTTGAAATTTCGGAAGGTTTTCCAGAATATACTTTACTTTCTCCGATTTATTTAGCGTAGCTAGACGGTCAATCGGTCCCACTGTGTAACATCTTGCCCATACTGCATATCCAGGTAATACATCTTCAAGTTCGGACGGCATATGTTCTCCAGCACCTTTTAGTGTTAAATCTCCTGCTGTTGCCCGACATCCAACAATTCCGGGTAAAGCTGATGATATTAGTTTAAACTCAATGCTTTTGCCTGGAATAACCTGTGGAGAATAGCCAGAATGAACTGAATACATCCACCAGAGTCCGTCTTTAAAGTCATTTATACTTTTGGACATATCCCCAATAAAAATATTTTCATTTTCCACAGGTTTAGCATCTTTCCCAAATGTTTGAACAATGAAGCGGGATAGGTAATTCGGACTTTGCGAAAGATTCTTTATCGTGTAAATGTAAGTGAACTTAGCTTCGGATGTTTTCTCAATCCTTGCTTCAACTAAAGCGTCCAGCGCATCCGCTCTTTGATATTTGACAATCTTTTGTTTTCCGTCATAACCAATCCATCGCAACTCGTATCTTCCCGCCTTCTCGTCAATCAAAACGACTCTCGGTCTGGGGTCATACTCTCCTTTTTCCGTTTCACGTTTTGAATAAGTTGTCGGAGATTTGATTTCGACAGAACTTTTTTGAAACAGTTTCCGCTCGGTTTTAACCTGTCTTTCCTGAGCAGATGAAGAGCAGGCGATTTGTAAAAATAAAATGCCGATTATTAAATAACGCATATTCGTTCTCCTTCTTTAATAAAATTTGGAGCCGAAGAATTTACCTTTTGCTCCAAATAGGCGTTATTGGTTCAATCCTTCAATGATGTAATAAACTTCGCCCGTGATAAATTCATTTTCAAGGTCTTTTTTTGCTTGCTTAAAAGCACCGGCTAAATCTTCACGTTTCAGAATTGACTCGTATATTTTCGCCGTTCCTTCTGACATCCAACCTGATTCTTGAAATTTCGGTAGATTTTCCAAAATATACTTTGCCCTTTCTGATTTATTTAGAGTCGCTAAACGGTCAATCGGTCCGATTGTATAGCCTTTTGCTTCCTCTTCATATCCAGGCATTGCCCGTTCAAGTTCGGAAGGCATATGTTCTCCAACACCTTTTAATGTTAAATCTCCTCCTGTTGCCCGACATCCGACAATTCCGGGTAAAGCCGATGAAACCAAACTAAATTCGATGCTTTTTCCCGCCTCAACTTTTGGTAACTTTTCGCCGAGCGGAGAAAAATACCGCCAAGTACCATCGCTAAAATCGGGAATAAATTTTGCCATATTACCGATAAAAATATCATTAACTACTAATGGTGCTTCATCCTTGACATCACTTGCCAACGTCTGAACAGTAAATCCAGATAGATATGCTGGACTTGTCGGAAGATTTTTTATCAAATATTTATAGACAAATTTACCTTCTGATGTTTTTTCAATCCTTGCTTCAACTAAAGCGTCTAGTGCATCATTCCTTTGATATTTGACAATCTTTTGTTTTCCGTCATAACCAATCCATCGCAACTCGTATTTACCGGCTTTCTCGTCAATCAAAACGACTCTCGGTCTGGGGTCATACTCTCCTTTTTCCGTTTCACGTTTTGAATAAGTTGTCGGAGATTTGATTTCGACAGAACTTTTTTGAAACGGTTTTCGCTCGGCTTTAACCTGTCTTTCCTGCGCAGATGAAGAGCAAGCAATTTGTAAAAATAAAATGCCGATTATTAAATAACGCATATTCGTCCTCCTTTTTTATAAATATTGAGAAGCAAGGCAGATTCCTCGCAGTTCATTCCGCCTTGCTTTCATAACCACCAACTCTACGGTGCTGGCGGCAATGTTTCGTCAACAAGTCCGAGAACAACTCCCTCAAATTCAGCACTTGCTTGAATCTGGTAGATTAATTCCATTCTCTTTCTTCGTATCGGAAGCGAAGGCGGCAGATTTTCCAGATAAGATTGCCAGAATAGGCTTTCCGCTTCGGTCGGTTCTCTAAACAAATGCGCCCAGAAAACCGCCTCGACAAACTCCTCATCCGTTCTCTGTCCGGCAAGATACGCACTTTCGCTAAAGATTGTTTGTTCAAGAAATTTGGCTTTCTCTAAAAGCTGCGTTGGTCCCTGTGCTTTAGCTTCGACTATCTGCGCGTGCCAATTTTCCCATTCCGCTTGTGTTGATTCACGGTCTAAACTTCCCCACCACGCATCTTCAACAAAGGAATGCGGCGTTCTTTCGGCGGCAGCTTGTGTTGCCCCAAACAGAAATCGCAAATGCCAATGCGGAGCATCTGTATCCGTTTCATCATTGGTATTGGTTGAACCTCTGATGAAAAATATTCGATTGAGTTCTTCCCGTCGAATTGTGGGAATATTACTTGATCGCACATCATCATTGATTCCTTCTCTGTGTTCTGCATGCGAACCGGCATTTGACCACTTGTCGGCTAAATCAAATTTACCGCCATATGGCAAACTTGCATCGTTATAATGAATTTTGTCATTTTCCGGTATTGGATTATCACCATAGTATCGAGACCTGTAATCGTCAGCAATCTGAACCATACCATCTTTTGCCGCTGGAGTTATCCAAATACTTCCAGGATGCGCCGGGTCATTTATAATTCGTCCGTAATTCTCACCCGCGGGGAGATTGACGAGATCGGTTATACCGACCAACACATCTGCGCCTCCGGTGAAACTAAGCACACGACCATTAATCCCAACCGTTCCTGAAATATGTGAAGGAGTATATGTTGTGGAAAAACAGCCGTTTGTTCCGGTCTGACCGCTAACTTTCGCCAATTTTCCGAGCGGTCTTTGCCCTGTGTGTAAAGAATCAACATGCCCGCCGTTGTTTGTATATTCAGGTCTGACGGCAAGTGCCAGAGTTACCTCTTTATTAGCCATTGCCGGTTGAATACAAACGCTGACTGTTGCCATATTGTTACCCCCCGGAGTATTAAGATAAGGTTTAACTGTGCCGGGAGAAACCCTTATAGTCGCCGTTATCTGACAAGCGACATCTAAATTAGGGTCGCAAGGTGTCGGCGTTGGCGTGGGAGTCGGCGTTATTATCGGCGTTGGTGTTATTATCGGAGTCGGCGTTGGTGTTGACAGAAACGGAATTGTTTTGCATTGCTGAGTTATTCCACTCACAATATACTCGCCTGTCATTCGACGTATGGAGAAATGTGTACTATAGGTGCAATATGTTTTTCCTTCAACATAATTGCTGCTGAAAAGAAACACTTCCGCAGCTCTTGAACTACCACTGCCGATATTGAAGCCTGAATCTAAGCCCGGTTCAGGCATATCCGTGCGATAGAGGTCGCCCTGCACCGCAGGATGGAAGTTGAGTCCGGCTTCGTAATTCATAGAACTAATGGAATAGCCCTGAACATAGCGTCCCGCAGAATTGTATTGAACAACTGAATCTCCATAAATAATGGGAATTTGAGGGTCTTCTGTGTCAGTATCTTCACTGGAATCCGTCGGAGATTCCGATGAAAGTGGAAATGATTGAAAACCGGACGCGAATCTTCCCTGAACAAAGTCGTTCAATTCGCCGAACTTACTGCTCCCTAACAATTCATTTAATCGGTTGCGATAACGTAAAGCCAAATTGTCTTTTTGCTCCTGAAGCTGAACTAATTCCGGCGGAGATGGAATTAATTGTTTTTTGGAAACAGTGCCGACAGAGAAAGATTGTCTGGTTTGAGCAATTAAATTTTTGGCTTGTCCGTCTATTGGTTGGGCTTCTTGGGTGAACTCAATTGCTGTTTCTTCGAGAATTTCATTTTCTTGGTCGGTAAGCTGCATTTCATCTTTGAAGTAGGTTTGAAATTGTGTAACTCTTTCTCCTTTTGATTCTTGCAGTTTAGCTTTATTTTTGAAAGAAATAACCAAACGAAACATTTGGTCGTAAAGAATATGGTCGGGAATCTGCGAAGCAGTTTGAGCATTCACTTTTTGCTCAAAACCGGGCAAATTTTTGGTTAATGATGTTTGACTGCTGAAAGCAATTGCGCCGACAGCAACCGTTAGAACGATAACGACAGTTAGTAACTGATTTCGTTTCATTTTTAGTCTCCTTAATTCGATAAGGAGAACTGATGGCATGACGGACAGAGTTTTTTCCTGCGAAAAACGCAATCACGAACATTCAATTCTCACGTTTCGGGTTGAATCTCCGCCGGGTTTGCGCTACGATGTTTGTTGTCAGACGCATATCGTTTGTCCTAACACGGCGACGATTGTGTAAGAAAAAGCCTTGCTGTCAAATAAGACGGCAGGGCTTTTCCATTAGCAAAATTTTTTGTTGAAAGAAATGTCCGATTTTCCAAATCTTACTGCAATAATCGTCTTCCAACTTTTAAGGGTTTGAATAGATACTGCACGACAATTTAAGAGAATCGGTAACATTTCTTTTTACATTCTTCAAAGTAATTTTATCAACATAGATTTCTGATGTCGGAATAATAGTTTAATGGTGTTTCATTGTCAAGACAACATTTCATTTTCAAAATGTCTTAAAGATGAAAACCTTCGTTTATATTAAATTTAACATTTCAGGCTGCGGTTTGGGCTTTGAAATTTGGGATCTGGAGTTTATTTCCATACAATCAAACAATGCAGCCGCGAACGAGAAGACAAAAGGAAGTATTGGAATATATCACGCGCTTTATTGACAGGCACGGCTATGAACCTTCGTATCCGCAGATTGCAAGGGGTTTGGGCGTTATTTCAAAAGGCGGAATCGCTAAACATATCGAAGCTCTCGAAACTCAGGGCTTAATCACCCGCAAACGTGAAAACGGCAGTTTCAAATTAGAATTGTGTTCAACGAGTTCAATTGCCGATTTTGTCTGCGAAATCAAATGGCTGGCTGTGCCGAAGACTGATTCTGTTGTCGAAGATTGGGAAAGCCAACCGCTTTTTGTGCCGAAATTTTTGCTTTGTGAACAAGCATCCGAGAGTTTGCTGGCTTTTCGCGTGCCGAACAACTCGATGCTTGACGAACATATCTGCGAAGGCGATATTGCCTTGATTCAGGAAAAATCTTATGCGCGGGACGGCGATATTGTCGTGGCTGTTACGCAAAATAAAAGAGTTGTTTTGAAAAAGTTTTTTCGTCAGGGCGCAAAAGTCGAACTGCGTCCGGCAAATCCGAATTATGTTTCGATTGTGCTTCCAGCCGACAAAGTTTCAGTGCAAGGCATTTTGCGCGGCATTTTGCGCCCATTCGACTGAAAGAGTTGACTGAGTTGACCGAGTTTGCCGAGTTGACCGAGTTTTCTGAGGCGTGAAAAATTTCATTAGTTCAGCAAACTTTCAGTCAACTCAGTCAACTCAGTCAACTCGGCAAACTCGGTCAACTCTTAATAAAATATGGTAAACAAACCAACACCAAACGCGAGTTACAGCGTAACTTTGCGCGTTAAAATTCAAAATCATCCGGGCAAACTCGGCGAAATCACAACTGCCATCGGCGCGGCGGGCGGCGACATCGAAGGCATTGATATTGTGTCAGTCGGCAAGGATTTTCTGATTCGTGACATCACGGTCAATGCCGCGTCGGAAAAGCACGACGAGGAAATCGTCCAATCTCTGCAAAACATTGACGGCGCGGAAGTCGTCAATATCTCCGACCGCACATTTTTGATGCACCTCGGCGGCAAATCGAAATGGTTTCCAAAGTTCCGCTCAAAACGCGCTCTGATTTGTCAATGGCATATACGCCGGGCGTGGCGCGTGTCTGTGAGGCAATTGCGAAAGACCCGGAAAAGGCATTCACATTAACCATCAAAAAAAATTCGGTTGCCGTTATTTCCGACGGCACGGCGGTTCTAGGTTTAGGCGACATCGGACCTGCCGCCACGCCACCGCGTGGTCAGCGTTGATAAAAACTAAAGGGCGTTTTAACGTCCTTCTCCGGTTTGGCTTAAGCCGCCGATGATAAGCCCGTTGAAACGGCTGAAAAATTATATTTCGATTTATACCACGCGCTGAAGCGGCATTCGCAATGTCTATATTACGCTGACCAATTCACAGGGAAATGTCAGAATGGCGACGACCACATCATTCGGTTATTATCGTTTTGAAGAAGTCGCGGCGGGCGAAACTTATATCATCAGCGCGTCGGCAAAACGCTATTTGTTCAGGCAACCGTCGCAGGTGCTGAATCTCAATGCCGATAATAATGATGTTAATTTTATCGCCGTGGTGAACGGTGAATGATGAATGATAATACCAATTCAAGAAAGTTTGTGCATAAAGGCAGAAACCTGCGTGTCAGCAAGGGGCGCGGGGTTTCGCCTTTACGCACAATCCGATTTGAAGAGTGTTATATAAGGCTTAACCTTTTGTTACTACCAAATTAAGAGAACTCCGAAACTTCCGATTGCCTATACGGTATGCCTAACTTAGCAAGAGCATTTTCGAGCAATATAACTTTATTTAAGTCTTTATCGTCAAACGAAACTCCGCGCGGTTTCATATTGTAAATAGCTTGGAACACTTCGTATTTGGCATCTTCGCCAATATCCAGCGAATCCAATGCTTTTTTAACAATATCCGTATCAATATTTTTATTTTCGTGAACAAAGGGAATGTTAATAAATACCATAGATTTACTTTAACATCTTTCAGTAATTATCGTTATTAGAATATCTCTGCTGCTACCAAAATAAATTGCGATTTAGTTTTATTTCAAACGTATTCTTGAAATAAATCGCCAAAGAATCGCTATGATTGCAACCAAAAAGATTTCCGTCATCAAGAGCAAAATTATAATCATCTGTATAGAAATGATTAAACCAAGCCCGGGAAGCAAAATACTACCCGCGCCGTTGAGCCACGCAGCAATTGCGCCGACAAGCAGAAATAAAACAACAACGGCTTTGAATGCGGAAATAACCAAAATAATTTTTAATAATAAATTCATCGTCAACCTCACTTATCTTTCAAAAGATATTTGTCCATTTATTTTGAATAAACAAAATTATATTTTGCGGCGAACACAAAAAAACAGCAAATTGATACAATCAAAAAATGGCGGATGAAGACAAAAAAAAGAAAAAGGTAAATTACGCAAGCGCGTGGCAGGAAGCCAAAATTTTGATTTGGAATTATCGGCGGCGGCTCGCGCTCGGCGGCGTTTTGATGATTTTGAGCCGTTTGGCGGGGCTTGTTTTGCCCGCGTCGTCAAAATATCTGATTGACGAAGTTATCGGCAAACAGCGTTACGAACTTCTCAAATGGATTGCGCTGGCGGTTGGAATTTCAACGCTGATTCAAGCAATTACATCTTTTGCGCTGACGCAAATTCTTGGCATTGCGGCGCAGCGTGCGATTACCGAAATGCGAAAGCGCGTGCAGACGCAAATCGAAAAACTTCCGATTTCCTTTTTTGATTCAACGCAAAGCGGGCAACTAATTTCGCGCATAATGAACGACGCGGAAGGCATTCGCAATCTCGTCGGCACAGGTTTGGTGCAGCTTGTCGGAAGCGTCGTTACGGCGGCGATTTCCATCTGCGTTTTGTTTTATATCAACTGGCGTTTAACGAGCGTGACGCTTCTTGTTCTCGCGGCATTCGGCGGCGTTCTGGCTTATGCTTTCAAAAAACTGCGCCCGATTTTCCGCGAACGAAATGTAATAAACGCCGAAGTTACGGGACGTTTAGGCGAATCTCTCGGCGGAATCCGAATTGTCAAAGCATACACGGCGGAAAAGCGCGAAGAATTAACATTTGCCCGCGGCGCACACAAACTCCTGCGAAACGTTACCAAATCAATGACCGGCGTTTCCGCCGTTACCGCGTTTTCTTCGCTGATTATCGGCGCAATCAGCGTCGTGATGATTCTTGTCGGCGGAAATTCCGTCATCGGCGGAGCAATGACCATCGGCGATTTGTTTATGTATATCTTTTTCACGGGTTTAATGGCGTTTCCGATTATCGAACTGACTTCCATCGGAACACAAATCACCGACGCGCTTGCCGGACTCGACCGCATCCGTGAGATTCTCGGCAAACCGACCGAAGACGACGAAGACGAAACGCGAAAACATTTGCCCGCCATTGAAGGCGGAATCACATTTGAAGATGTTTATTTTGAATACGAAGCAAACACGCCCGTTTTGCGCGGCATTTCCTTTGATTCGGAAGCCGGAACGACAACCGCCTTAGTCGGTTCGAGCGGTTCGGGCAAGTCAACAATTTTGAGCCTGGTTTTAAATTTTATTCAGCCGACGAAAGGCAGAATTCTTGTTGACGGGAAAGATTTGCAGACGATAAAACTGCGCGATTACCGCCGGTATCTGGGCGTTGTTTTGCAGGATGATTTTCTTTTTGACGGCACGATTTTGGAAAATGTCAGATTTTCTAATCCGCAGGCGGGTTTGGCGGAAATCAAAGAAGTTTGCCGCATTGCTTACTGCGACGAGTTTATCGAAAAATTTGAAAAAGGTTACGAAACGATTGTCGGCGAGCGCGGCGTAAAACTTTCCGGCGGACAACGCCAACGTCTGGCAATTGCGCGTGCTTTGCTCGCCGACCCGAAAATTTTAATTCTCGACGAAGCGACTTCGAGCCTCGATTCCGAAAGCGAACATAAGATTCAGGAAGGCTTAAACACTCTGCGAAAAGGTCGCACGACATTTGTCATCGCGCATCGCCTTTCAACCATCCGAAGCGCGGATAAAATTCTGGTCATCGAAAGCGGTCAAATCGTCGAAAGCGGAACGCACGATGAATTGCTTGTTTTGAACGGACGTTACCGACAACTTTACGATAAACAATATCAATTCGAGAAAAATCTGTTCATCAATCCGGGCGAAGACTTTACGCCCGACACGCCAAAAATCGGCAAGGAAAAACAAATATCATCAACGATGCCGCGTTTATAATTTGCAGGACTTTCTCAAAAACGGGGAAATAGACCGCGGATAACGCTGATTAAGCGGATAAACACGGATAATTTAATCAAATAAAATCGGCGAAAATCAGCCAAATCAGCGTTATCCGCGGTCTATTCCTAAATTCCTACTTTTAAACAAACTCTTTTTCTAAAAACGAGAAAGTCATAATTTGCTTTTTAAAACTAATCTGAACGGAAAATGTCTTTCAACCGAAAAGTTTTTAAGCCGTGCCTCGCTGCCGAGTTTCTCCAATTCTTTCACTTTAAAGGAGCGCAAAATCGAAAGCGAACCGTCCTGGCGGACAAGCGGACTGATTCTGAAAGCCGCGCAAAAAAACTTATAAAACAGATAAGCGACTCGGTGGCGGTGAAGGTCAATAACATAGATATTGCGGCGCGAAACCCGGTTCATTTCAGACAAAATCCGCACGATGTTTTCATTGGTAAAATGATGCGTAAAGAGCGAGCAAATCGCGTAGTCAAAAGAGTCGTCGGCAAACGGCAAATTCAGCGCATTGCCGCGCACCGCGCTAATTTGCCTGTAATTCTGCGATTCTTCCAAAATTGCATTAGCCGAACGCGCATTGAGTTCCAAACCGAACAAATTCGCCCGGCGTTTTTGTTTTCGCGCAAAACCGGCAATCGTGCGGAGCAGTTCGCCCGAACCCGCGCCGACATCCAAAACGCAAAATTTTTGCAGATTTTCGCGTTCAATTTCGCGCAGAAGAGTTTTCCGCAAAGCCCGATTATCACCCGCGAACCGATTAACGAGGTTGATTTCACGCAAAAATCTATCATATTCTTCCGGCGTATAATCGCCCGTGTCTATTCTTTCGAGTTTGCTGCTGCGCGTTTTGAACACAAATTAAGAGTAAGCGCAAAACGGTGTCAAACGTCAAGCGGACTTTTAACTCCAAGCCGGTTTTGTTGTAAAACGTGAGTATAAATCATTGTGGTTGTGAGTTCCTTATGCCCGAGCAAATCTTGAATCGTGCGGATGTCCGAGCCGTTTTGCAAAAGATGAGTCGCAAACGAATGGCGCAAAGTGTGGCAGCTCGCGTGCTTTTCGACGGCGGCTTTTTGCATTCCGATTTTGACGGCTTTTTGCAAACCGGATTCGGATAGATGATGTCTGCCTAACTTGCCCGTGCGCGGGTCGCGGCTGATTTTGTGCGAAGGAAAAACGTATTGCCATTTCCATTCCCGCGCGGCATTCGAGTGTTTTCCATCAAACGCAAACGGCAGCAACACCGCGCCGAGTCCGGCTTTAAGGTCATTTTCGTGTTGAGTTTTGACCGTTTCAAGATGTTTTTGCAAAGGCTCGACGAGTTTATCAGGCAAAATCGTAAAACGGTCTTTGCCGCCTTTGCAATCGCGGACGATAATTTGTTTATAGCCGAAATCCAAATCCTTCACGCGAAGGCGCAGACATTCCTTCAAACGCAGCCCCGCGCCGTAAAGCAGATTTGCCATTATCCAATTAACACCACTCAAATGCGACAAAACCGCCGCCACTTCTTCGCGCGTCAAAACAACCGGCACTCGCGCCAACTGTTTAGCGGACGTGAACTTACCGCCGAGCCGGTCGAGTTCCACGCCAAGGACTTCTTTATACAAAAAAAGCAAAGCAAACATCGCTTGATTCTGCGTGGTCGCCGCCACGTTTTCGGTAACGGCGAGATGCGTCAAAAACGCGCCGACCTCATCCGCGCCCATCTCTTTCGGATGTCGAACATCGTGAAAGAAAATATACTTTCTCATCCAATAAATATAAGTCTTTTCAGTTTCAAGACTATAACGGCGAGTCCGCATAATATCGCGGACTCGATTAAGAAGTGCTGACATATCTTTAATCGTGTCGGTTAAACTAATTCAACGGAAGTCGGTTGAACTAATTTAACGGAAGTCGGTTGAATTTATTTAACGGACAATTAAATTATGTAGGGCTTTCTCATAAAAATTGAAAACAAGGCAGCAAACAGTTATTTTTATAGTTTTCGGACTTAGAAAAATAGCTAATTATGCAACCTTGTCAAAAAGATAGTAGAAGTTTTTTCGAGAAACTGC
>JBPCPU010000267.1:0-20526 GCA_050998795.1 Pyrinomonadaceae bacterium | reverse complement strand
AACCACCAAAAGATGCTTAATCAAACTATGACAGTCTTCAATTGTTTCAGGTAACTCAACTTTCACATTGTTATCAAATTACTAATCGGCTAGAATTCCTTTTTGACCTAATCAGCTACGAAAATTTTTAATGTTTTGTCTTATTTTTCCTTTTCGGAAAATTATTCTAAAATCTAAATAAATCTAAAATCCAAAATCGAAAGATGCACATCACGAAAATCGAACTCGAAGACATCAAATCTCACCGCGACGCAACCTTTGAATTTCAACGCGGAACAACGGCAATAACGGGCGAAAACGGCGCGGGCAAAACGACTTTGATTGAAGCCGTCGCTTGGACTTTGTTTGATTTGCTCGATTACAAAAGAGATGACTTTGTCCGGCGCGGCGCGAAAAAAGGCGTGGCGAGAGTTACATTTGAAAGCGGTTTGGACGGGCGCGAATATCTTGTTCACCGCGATACGGGAACAGGTTATTATATCTATGACCCGCAGTTAAAGATGCGGATTGCCGAAAAGAAAGAGGAAGTTGCACGGTTTTTGTGGGCGCATCTCGGCGTTGAAGCAGGAACGGATTTGGAATCACTTTTTCGTCGCGCCATCGGCGTTCCGCAGGGAACTTTCACCGCGATTTTTCTTGAAACTCCGGCGGAACGCAAAAAGGCTTTTGACAAACTTTTGAAAGTTGAAGAGTATCGGCAAGGTGCGGAAAAACTGCGTGAAACCGCGCGTTATCTCGAAAATCAGATTAACGCCGTTAATGTTCGCATCGGACGCGCCGAAGGCGAGCTTTCGCGGTTTGAAGACATCGAAACTGAACATAAATCTCAAGCCGGAAAAGCCGCCGACCTTTCCGCAGCCGTCGAAAAACTAAATAAAGATGTCGCCGAAAAAAGTGAAATCGTTAAAAAGTTTGATGAAGCCGAAAGCAAGATTAATAAGATAAAAACTTTGTCCGACAAGTTAAAAACGGAAAGCGCGAAAGCGGAAATTATCGAAAAGCAAAAAGAGAGCGAACGAAATCAAGCCTTTCAAGCGCAGGAAAAAATCAAACTCGTCGAAGCCGATTACAAAATGCACATTGCAGCGTTAGCGCGTTTGAAGGAATTAGAACGCGAAAGAGTCGAGCGCGACAAACTGAACGCGGAAATGGCGCGGGTGGAAAAGGCGCAGGTCAATGTCAAAGCCGACCGGAAAAAGTTTCAGGAAGATTTGGAGAAATCGCTCAGAGCGCATCAGGAAATCGCCGCGCTCGAGCCGAAAGTCAAAGAGCAGGAACAGTTTGAAAAAGAGCGCGAAACCTTGCGAAATCAGTTGGCGGACGCAAAAGCCGTTGACAATCAAATCAAAAGTTTAACCGATAAAATGAATCGTTTGCGGGAAAGTTACCGCACTAATCAAACAAACATTAAAGATGCGGAGGCGAAAAGCGAAAAAGCGGCAGCGTTTGAAAATCTGCAAAAACGCGACGACGAAATCATAAATAATTTGGCAAAACTTCGTGCCAAATTAGAAGCGGACGAGAAATTTCAAAACGAAATTCAAAACGGTTTGTGTCCGATTTTGTCGGAAAAATGTTTGAATCTAAAGCCCGGACAAACGCTCGAAAGTTTTGTAACGACACAGTTTTCCGAAGTTAAAACGCAAATTTCGATGCTTGAAAATGAAAAGAAGCAACTGACGGACGCGCTGAGAAATTCTCGTGAAGCCGGGAAGTCCTTAGCGACTTTAGAAACTTTGCGAAGCCGCGAAAAGGAAATTGCCGAAGAAGGAACGCGCTACAAAGACGAAAAAGAAAGTTTGGAGAAAAAGACGGAAAATTTATCGAAAACCGAAACCGATTTAGCCGAAATCGAAAGCAAGTTAAAAGTTTTGGACAATCCGAAAGCTAAAATCAAAATGCTGCAAACCGAAGCGAGCCGCGAAATGAGCAATCGGGGAAAAATCACGGAAGTCGAGAAAAATCTGGAGCGTTTGGAAAGCGAAAGGCGCATTTTGGTTGAGCAATTAGAATCATATCAATTTTTGGACGCACAGTGGAAACAGTTTTCCGATGAACGCGACAAAACTGCTAACGCGCATCGTGAGTTTCTGATAAATGAATCGCTTGCCAAACTTTTGCCGCAGCGTGAAAGCGAACTTGAAAATGCGAAAAATGAGGTTGCGCGTGTTCAGCAGGAAACGGCAAAAGCCGAAAATGATTTGGCGGCGGCGAGCAAAGATTACGACCAGGCAAAGCATTTCAGCGAAAAAGGCGCACTGCTGGAAGCGGAAAAGCGTTTGACGGAAACGCGGGCGAATCTGGAATATACAAAAAGACGCGCCGATGAACTCGAACGGGAATTAAATCGTTTGACGGAAATCCGCAAGGTGATGCAGAGCGAATTTCAGGAAAAAGAAAGACTTGAAAAAGTTTCGGAAGCGACGAAATTTATCCGCGACACATTAAAGGAAGCCGCGCCGCGGGTGGCGCGAAATTATGTTCATCACGTTTCCTTAGAAGCCAATCAGATGTTTCGGGAAATTACCGGAAACGCCGAAAGAACGCTGAAATGGACGGAAGATTACGGCATTTCGCTGGAAGAATACGGACACGACCGACCGTTTATCAATCTTTCCGGCGGCGAGCAAATGGCGGCGGCGTTGTCCGTCAGGCTTGCCATCTTAAAGCAGCTTTCCGATGTGCGTCTGGCATTTTTCGATGAACCGACGACGAATATGGACGCGGCGCGGCGCGAAAGACTGGCGGAACAAATCGGGCATATTACCAAAAAACGAATTGACGGAAAACAAATCTTCGACCAGCTTTTTGTTATCTCGCACGACGACACGTTTGAAGGTTATGTAGACAATGTTGTTTCGATTGCGGGAAATGAAGCGCAATGAAAAATTTTATCAAAGGCAAATCATTTATTATTGGATTTTTTGGCGGAATTGTTTCCTTATTTGTTAATTTGATTTGTAAATCAATTTCCCTTTGCGAACTTTACCATTTGTCGCCGCACCGACAACCGCGCCTATCGGCAGTCCGTAAATTAAACCGGCAGCGGCGGCAAGACCGTCTCCGCGTGTTATAAGCGAATAAATCCCGCCGATACCAAAACCAACCGCCGCTCCAATCCCGGCTCCAATAAATGCCCTTTTGATTCGAAAACTCTTTTTGGTGAGATAAATTTCGGATATGTCGTTTTGGTTAACAGTAATAATATTTCCGCCGCTTGATAGATTAAGTGCCGAGTCCGTCGCACTGTTAACATTGCCCCTAATAGTTTCACGGTTTTTAGTTTCAATGATTAAATTAGTTCCGGGTGTTAAATTTTTAACACTACTCCAATCCTGCGGCGAACTTTGTGCAAGGGAAACAAACGTCGCCGTCAACATCAGCACCATTGCTGCAAGTAACCTAAATATTCTAATTTTCATTTTATTCTCCTTTAATTTACTTAACCTCAAGATATGAATGACATCTTCTAAACGATAACCCAAAATAAACTTATGATGGCGGCGTATTATGACAGTTTCTTCAAGTGTCACAAGAGTAGCCGTCGAACTTTGATTCATACCGACAAAACAAAAAGATTATTGATTGGCAGAATCGGGCGCGTATTCCCAATGCCAAGGCTCATAGAAATACGGCTTGAAACCGAATTTTTCGGCATTTTTGACCAGCCACCGATAAACCGGCGTGTTGACTTGAATCAAACGATTATCATCCTGCGTGCTGACCGGCTCGCCGCCGACATAAATATCGAGCGCACGTCCCGTAAAATGCGGGCTGTTGACGGCAAGACCGGCGCGTCCCGAATTTGGCGAAGCAATACGAAGCTGCACTTGATAACTTTTGGAACGAAACGCAGAAACGATTTTTAAGAACTTCTCACCTGGCGCGAGTTCATCTTTCCCGTTATTTGCCAAATTCAGAGATTTATCGGCAATCGCCGCCGCAATCATTTTTTTGTAGGCGGCATAAGTTTCGCGCTCGACTTGGCGGAGTTCGTCGGGACGCGAAACATCGTAAAAATCGGCGGTTGAACCAATTTGTAATTCATTCGGCTGAACTTCGCCGCGTTTTTTCAGACGGTTCGACTGCCACAACGTAACGATAACCGCTAAAGCTGCTTCGTCTAAAATTCCGTTTGGCGGTAGCCCGACGCTCTTTTGCCAACGCGACAATGCTTCGGCAAAATCGTTGTCATCGGCTTCGGTTTCAATGCCGATTAAGCGGCAAATCAAAGGATGATAAAGATACCAGCCTTTCTGTGATTTTCCGCCAAAAGTCCAAGTCATATTTTGTTTGAGCGCGTTATTTTGCAGGGCAACAGACGCAAATTCGGAATTATCCGAATTTTTTTTCGTCAAGTCTGATTGAACCGAATTAGTATTTTCGACAGGCTTTTCTTCCAATTCTGGAGTTTTATTAACCGCAATGTTGGTAACGACAATCGGCAAAGTCTGTTCGGCAGATTGATGCCTGCACCCAAAAATCAAAAAAACATTGGCGGCAATTAAAGCCAAACCAAATGTCCAAACTAATTTTTTAATTTTCGCTGACATCTGTCGAATAAATTAAGATATTTAAGATTTGCGAATTTTATCATAATCTTCGGGCGAAATCATTGATGTTATTTTTTGTGTTGATTTTAATTCAGTCCGAGCGTTGTCATCTTAGATTTTTTCATTTGATTCGATAGATTTTGCTGTGCTAAAGCGGGCTGCAAAGGATTTACAAATTGATTCGGGACAGCCGGAATTTCGCCTAGCCGACGCGCCGCCATAAGTTCTATGTCGTAACCTTCGTGGCGCACGCGCTCGTCAACGTAGAGCAAGCACAAACCGACCATCCAAACCGGCATCAAAAGAATAAAACTCGCCTGCCAAATAAATTGATTGGCGATTTCATACCACGCCGGAACTGTATTTGCGCCGAAAGAAAAAATTTGAACACCGTTCAGATACGCATACCAACCGAGCGGAATATACAGAAGCGACAACGCCGAATAAGTCGCCACGGTTGTAAAAATAAACAGCGCGGCAAAGCGTTTGACGTTTCCGCTTGCCAGAGTTGTGCTTCTGCCGATTGCCGCAAAAACGCTCAATCCTTCGACCAACATCACTTGCGGAACATACGCAAAACGCGATGTAATCAAAAAGATAAGCCAACCTGTGCCGAATGTAACCGCTAAAACTAACAAAAACGATACGATAAAAGCGATAAACGGAGAGAAACCAAAAGCGGCAATGGCAGCCATTATAGCGAGAAAACCAATGATAAAACCAAAATAAAAAATCACTATGCTGATAAAACCCAGCAAAACCGAGAGAATAGTCGAAGCGACAATCAAACCGCCCAATCTTTTCCGCACATTTTTGTAAGTTTCGCGGAAGGTTATCGGCTCGCCGAACAGCAGATGGCGGACAAAATTGCGCGATGCGCCGCCCATCACCGTCAGTGTGGCGACTGATTCTATCAACCAGATAATTAAACCGCCGAACCAGTTGAAAAGTGTATAAAAGACCAGTATATCGGGAGAAAGCGTTGAGCCGCCGAAAAACAATTCGCGTCCGAGCATCGTCCAACCAACCGAAATTATCGTCCCGACGATAATCGGCGGCGCGGCAATCCAAACGAACGTCCAAAAATTGCTGCGGTAAAATCTAACGGCACGGTCAATCAAATCACCTGCGCCAAGCGGCGTGATTGAGAGTTGAGAATTGGAAGATGTCGGGTTCATTTTTGTTAAATTATTTTGAGTATATTCGATGTTTGGGAATTTATGTAGTTTCCGTTTATTTTACATTTTTCGGGCTATCTCTTTCATTTTTAACATAATTTCTGCTTCGCCAATTTTCGCAGTTTGTCCGTCGCGGTAAATCTCCTTACCGGCAACCATTGTCAAGCGAACATCACGCGCATTTGAAGCGAAAAGCAACGCTGAATAAACATCGTGAACCGGCATTTGCGTGGCGTTGTCGAGTGCAACAACTATTAAATCGGCTTGTTTTCCGGCTTCGAGCATTCCGATTTCATTTTCAAATCCCAAAGCCGTCGCGCCGCCGAGCGTTGCGGTTTTGATAATTTCCGGCGCGTTCAAAAAACGATTTCTACTTTCTAAATTTCGTGCGAAAAGTGTGGCAAAACGCGCTTCTTCCAAAATGTCGCAAGTATTGTTGCCGGCAACCGAATCGCTCCCAAAACCGACACGGATTTTTTTGTCCAAGAACTTTTCGAGCGGCGCGATGCCGTGTCCGAATTTGGCGTTTGATTTTGGACAATGCGCGATGCGCGAATCAGTTTCCGCAATTAGTTCAACATCTCGTTCGGAAACTTTGACGCAGTGAGCAAGAAGCGGTTTTGCCCGCAAAACGCCGATTTCCCACAGATATTCTATGGTCGAAACTTTCGGAGCGTTCCATTCGAGATTTAAATTTTTATACAATTCGGCAAAAAAACCTTTGCCTGTCAGAAAAAACTCCTTTTCCTGGTTTGATTCGGCGGCGTGAATCGAGATTTTTATATTTTCATCAAGCGCGTAATCCGTGATTTTCTCAAAAAGTTTGCGGCTGACGGTATACGGCGCGTGCGGTGAAATGCCGACTTTGACAAGTTTGGTTTCCGTTTCTTTTAACGCCAGAAATTTGTCTTTGAGTTTGGCAAAATCATTTTCGGCTTCTTCGTTTTTCGGTGAAAATTCGGTTTCCTGAAATAAAATTCCGCGCAAACCGTTTTTTTTGAGTGCTTCAAAACCCGCCTTTCCATAACGTCCGATGTCGCCGAAACAGGTTATGCCTGCTCTCGCACCTTCAAGTGCGCCGAAAATGGCTGAAGTTGAAATGTCTTCGTCGTCTAATTTTTCGGCTCTGGTTTTAGTTAATTTTATCAGCCACGCATAAAAATCTTCTTCAATGTCGTCAAGAAATCCGCGCATCGCCGTTATTTCCAGATGAGAATGAGCGTTGACCAAACCGGGCATTATCACGGCTTCGCCGAAATTTTCGTGTGTTGCTTCGGGAAATTTTTTGATGAGTTCACTGCGCTTGCCGACCGCGATGATTTTATCCCTTTCAATCGCCGCCGCACCGTTTTCGATAGCTTCGGCAGAAATCGGCAAAACATAATCGGCGGAAAGAATTTTCATATTTTTTGCTGAGAGCGAACGACAAACAAGGATGAATAAGAAGTAAGCAGTAAGAACGCGCCTGCCGCCTGCCAACTGCTACTGCCTACTTCTTATTCATCCCTCATCCCTTACCGCGCCGCGTCATACCTTTTCAAAATTGAGGTAACATAAGCCTTTGTCGAAGCAATATTAATTCTTTCGCTAAACTCCTCTTGAGTAAGTTTTGCGGCAATCGTATCTTTCGTCCATTCTTCAACACGGCTCGCTCCGGCATTATACGCCGCCAGCGTCATTACTCTTTCCGCCGGATAACCGCGATATTCCTCGCGCAGTTTTTCCAAATACCAACAACCGATTTGGATGTTACGTTCAGGGTCGCGCAAAAAACTCACGACATTTTCGGCAGTTTGTTTCTCAAATTCCTGAAAACCTGTTTCTTTTGCCCATTCCCGCGCCACTGCCGGAGTTACCTGCATTAACCCGACCTCATCAGCCGCGCCGATTTTCCAAGGACGAAAGTAAGTTTCTTCATAAATTACGCTCCAAACCAACTCTTTGTCCAAACGATAGACGCTTGCCTGTCGCGCAATTAAATCGTCAAAGCGGTGAATCCAGTAATTGTTAAAAAAATACAGCCCGACCAATGAAATGAAAGCGAAAATTATCAGGCTGGACAATAAATAACGACGCATCTTTAAGTTTTTAGAGTTTATTGAGTTTGTAGAGTTTATTGAGTTACTATCTGTTTCTCAACAAACTCAACAAACTCAACGAACTTGACAAACTCTTAATTATTTCGCTTGAATTTTTTCCAAAAATCAATCGTGCGGTAAGACCAATCAACTCCTTCGTAAGCGGAAAGTAAAGTGTTTTCGTTCAAAATATGACCTTGCAGCCAAACGTCGGCTTTAACAAATGCGCCGATTTGCAATTTTTCGGCTTGCAGAGTGCGGCGGTTGACCAGAACCTCGAGTTTTAATTCGCCCAAATCCAGGTAAAGCCAATACAAATCGCTTCCCGAAAGAGGATTGCGAAGCGCATTGAAAGCAATGATTTCACCGCACAAACTCCATTCATTTTCGTTAGCAATGACATTCAGCGCAATTTCATCGTAGGATTTCCAATATGGCTTTTCGGTTTTTTTCAGAACTTCGGCGCGGTAAGCCAGACCGCACAATCCGACACGCAAAGAGTTTCGTTCAAGATTGCGCGTTCCGATTTCGGTTAAATTCTGCAAGGCAAACAAAACTTCCGTGTTGCGGTCTTCGATAAATCCGTGAATAATCGCTTCGCCCGCTTCGTCAAATTCGGTCAGAATCCACGGCGAAATTTTTTGCGAATAACGCGCCCGAAAACCCGGACGACAATCGGCGTAAAAAACTTCGCCCGTGCCTGATTCGTATAAAACAGTCCAAACTTCCAAACCTTCGCCGAGCTTTAAACACCTGCCGTGCAAAATACCGCATTTGCGCGAAAGGCGTGAAACTTCGCCGCGATTGCCGACATCTTCAGCCAAATCACTAAAAGCGGTTTCGTTTTTTATTTCAATGCCGATGGCATCAAAAGCGATTTCCATAAGATTTAAGATTCAAGATTTAAGATTAAAATTCAAAATTTAAGATTTAGATTCGGGCTTTGCTTTTTCCGTGTCTGTTTTTGAATCGCTCAAATCATAAAAATTTTCATCTTTCACAAATTTGCCCGAACGCACCATTTCCGCAAACAAATCTACATCATAATCGGCTTCGCGCGACATTTCCTGACGAATTTCCAATAAAACTTCTAAAAATTTCGGACGGCGATACATTTCACCGTTTATTGTTGATTTTTAGACGGTTATTCGTCAACTGCGGAGAATTCAATTAGTGTGAACGAGAAATTCCGGCGTAACAATCATCGGCACAAAAAATCCGGCAGCCGTGTTAAAAAGCCGAATCCGCGCCTGTTTACGGACATTTGCCAGATGTCCGAAATTCCAGGTTACCAGATAATCAATTTTATGAAATGAAGCCAGCGCGACGTGAAGCGCGTCGGCAATAAATTTGCGGTGAAAGATGCCGCGTGAAATATAACCTTCGGCAAGAATAGCGACTTCTTCAACAAGTTCAAGATTTTCAAGCGGTTTAATCAGCTTCAGATAGCCCGTGCGGTGCGGTTCGGCAATTTGTTCAAGTTCGCGCCGGACGAGAATCGAACTGAAAGCGCGGTATTCCGTCAGTTCGTGTTCCCACCAGCGAATCGTCAAATCGCGCCGAAAAGGTTCGCCGTTGTCAAGATATGCTCCGACGACCGAAGTTTCTAAATATAAATTTTGTTTCATCGCTATAAGTCTAAAGTCCAAAGTCTAAAGTCCAAAGTCAATTCGTTCTTCGGACTTTGGACTTTGAACATTGGACTTTAGACTACTTTATAATCGGAACGAAAATGACTTTTGAGTTTGTAAAATCAAAAGTTAGGCGATAATTTTTCAAAAAATTTCCGCCTAAAATACCGGCTTGTTCAAAACCGGACGCTTCGTTTATCATATCTAAATCGAGCGCGATTGCCATAATACTTTCGCGGCTGTGCGTTCCGAAGGTAACGCGCGGAAGCAAAAAAGAAGGCACATTTTCGGTGATGCCTGCCGCGCCGATGACGCGCATTTTTTCATCTTTAATAAACCGGCTGATTTCCTTTGAATTGGCAATATCATCTGAGATAACCGAAACGCTTGCGCCCGTGTCAACAATAAAATTCAGCGGAGTTTCAATACCCTCAAGTTGAACTTCCCCGCTCAAAAACCCGCTTGAAGTAAGGCGCAGAGGCAATGACAACAATTCACCGACAGCCTTTTGGTTTTTAGTCAAATCTTTTTTCTTCAACGCAAAAGTAGAGTTGCCGTAATCAATCGTCGTTAAAAATTTCGAGATTAACGACAAACCGATGTAGCCGTCAACTTCTTCATTATTGGAATGAAATTCACGGATATAAACCGGCACGTTTTTAATTTTTACTTCACCGATACTGACGGTTTTCAAAAATCCATAGACAATTTCAAATTTACCGTTACCACCGACGGCTCGTGCCAAACCGCCTTTGGCAACCGGCTTGATGTTTATTTTCTTTGCCGTTTCTCGAGAAATTACGGAAATACCCGAACCCGTGTCCAATACAAAATTTAACGGCTTATCTTTATCGTTTATTTTAAGTTGAACAATCGGACGGTTGTTCACTAACCGAAAGGCGACATTTGCTTCTTCTCCGCCGCTTAAACTATATAGTGATTGTTTAACGCCGAGAAATCTCAAAAAATTGATAAGCCCTTTGATACGGTCGCGCCGTTCGGTATCGTTCTGCGGCGAAACCTGCAAAAATCTTTCATACGCCTCCGCTGCTTCCTTATATTTTTCGGCGCGTGCCGAAACCTGGGCGAAGGTGAATAAAAAATCAGGTTCATTCGGTTCGTAATAGACGGCTTCGCGTAAGTTTTCAAGACTGTCAAAGATACGATTTTCGTAAAAATCCAGCATTCCCAATCCGGACCAAGCCAGGGCTTGCTTTTTATTAAGCCGCAAAGCATTGACGAAGGAAATTTTCGCATTCGGGAAATTTCCCGCGCCTAAAAAAGTCGCGCCCAGAATCGCAAAAGCTGATGAGTTTTTCGGCTCGTTTTTAGCAACTTCAAACGAAAAATCGTAGGCTTCAATAAATCGCCTTTGTTTTAACAGAAGATAGGCAAGCGCAAGTTTGGCTTTCGATTCCTGCGGATTGGCTTTGACAACGCGGCGCAGAATTTTCTCCGCTTCCGCCGTTTCGCCTTTGCGCGTGAGTTTTTCCGCTTGTTTGATAAGTTGGCGCGTATCTTCGGGGCTGATTTGTTGGATGTCGTCATTCGCCGGAGTTAAAATCGCCAAACCGCCAACTAATAAACAAGTCCAAATTAGAGTAACAAAATGTTTGGTGTGGAAAGGAAATTGAAAAATACCCGTCAAAAAAACTTTATATCTCATAAACCGCTCCTTTCCTTTCGGACAAATTTCTTATTTAAGAATTTCGCCTGTTTTTAATGACCATAAAACCAAATCGAGTTCATCAAAATCAATCCCCGCCAAATCCGCCAATTTTTTTAGCTCGCCTTCAACCGTTAGATACTTCAACCTCGTATTTGGCGGCTTCGGGTCATCAATAATCCCCAACTCGGCTAAACTTCGCAAGACGTGCTTGTCGAGAATGGCGTAACCCTTAAAGCCGATATTCCGCAAAAAATGGCTGGCTTCTTTGTAACCTAAACCTTTGATTCCCTTTTCTTTAACGAGCCAATCACGCCGTTCCAAATGATTATCGAAACTTTGCAGCGTCTGACGCAGACGCATTCCGCAATGTTCCTGCAAAAATTCACGTGAAGTTGTGATATAACCTGCCCGCGCATTCGGATAACGATGTTTCCCGCGCAAAGCGTCGGCAAGTTCAGCCTGATTTCCGCTTAATAAAAGCGGTCTGACCGCTTCAATAGAACGAAGTCCCATCCGCGCCGAACAACCGCCGGTAAAAAAGCAAAAAACCATTTCTTCCCACAAACGCTCGTCCGTTCCCTTTTTCCAAACCGCTTCAAATTCTGCTAATCGTGCGCGGATTTCCCCGCGTCTTTCGGCGTGTGTCGCTTTTATTTTTTCAATCGTTAAAGGTTGGTTTTCTATTTTCACAAAACTTGTTGATTTCTGCTTTATCTTATGAATTTTATTGAGTAATTGTCAATGTTTTTTCAACCGTGCGGAGTTTTATTTCCGGTTAAATTTATCATTTGCATTATTCGGTTTTGAAAACAAAAAACATAGAGAAAAGTTTTTTAGTCTTTTTCATAAAAAACCTTTTCTTTTCGTCATTTATAATGTATAAGCAATATGAATTGTTTCCATAAGCAATTCTAAACGGGTGCATCCAAAAAAGAGTAGAATTCATCTTAAAAATCGCCTGTTGGCAAAATACGAAAAAAGTTTTTGTATTTAAAAATTATGATGATATAATGCAGTCAGCCTTCTCACTTTTAGACCAAAAGGGAAGCCTGCCAAGCCATCAAATTTAAGAAAAATATGAATAATTTTACCAGGAATAAAGCTATCCGGCTAAGTGTCGCCTTCGTTTTGTGGATTGGTTCGACGGCGGCGGTCTTCGGACAGCCGGTTTATACAAGACCGACGACTCCGTCATCTTCGCCGAAACCTTTATTACAAAATATTGAAGTTCAAACGGACAATACGAAGTCTGCTTCATCAACTCCGTTGGTCACAAAAACCGGAAGTTCCGCCGTCGTTAATATGCGGAAAACTTCTTTTCCGGTTCTTGCCGATGTCGAAATTCCGGGTTATTCAGGTATTTTGGTAGAAGATTTGAACGGCAATGTCGTCATGGAAGACAACCCGAACTACGCATTTAATCCGGCGTCCAACGTCAAAATCGCCACCGCTTACGCCGTCCTGAAAACTTTCGGTCCCGATTATCGTTTTCCGACAAATTTTTGGACGGACGGGCAAGTTGACACGAATACCGGCACTCTTTACGGCAATTTGTATGTGTCGGGACGCGACCCGATGTTCGGTTACGAACACGGCGTTGACATCACGCACGAACTCAATCATTTGGGTATTCAAAACGTGAGCGGCGATTTAATCGTTACCGACAATTTTGCGATGAACTACAATACATCGGCGCAGCGTGCCGGTTCATCTCTTCTGACGACAATGGATTCGGCAAAGCGTTCGGTTGCCGCCAATCGTGCCTGGCAAAATTATCTTGTTAATTCCAGAAAACCGAATGTCATCAGAACCGTTCCGAGCGTGGCGATTTCCGGCGGCGTTTATGTGCAGTCGCTTCCGACCAATGCCAGACTTCTTTTCTCGCACGAATCTACGCCGATGCGCGAAATCGTCAAGGTAACGCTCTGCTATTCAAACAATTTTTTGGCTGAACGATTAGGCGATATGCTCGGCGGCGCGTATGCCGTGGCGCGAATCGTGCAGCAAAACGCGCAAATTCCGCCCGCCGAATTTTATATACAAACCGCCAGCGGACTCGGCACAAACCGCGTAACGCCGCGCGCGATGATGAGCCTTTTACGGACTTTGCGAAAGGAATTGGCGCGAAGTAAAATGACTTTTGCCGACATTATGCCGGTCGCCGGTGTTGACAAAGGCACGCTTGAGAAGCGTTTCGATACGGATTTTTCACGCGGCAGCGTGGTCGGCAAAACCGGCACTCTGGGAAGCACCGACGGCGGAGTCAGTAGTTTGAGTGGTGAAATGCAAACCGCCAAAGGCAAACTTCTTTTCGTAATTTTTAATCAACGCGGCAGCGTCGCCCGTTTCCGCGTTTTTCAAAATTCGCTGATTTCCTTGATTCAAGGACAGCTTGGCGGCGCAACTCCGATGATTTATACCGAAGTTCCGCTTGATATGCGGCTTGCCAAAACCCGGATTACTTATCCGAATTTACGCGCTAACATCAACAATTAAATTATTCTGATTATATCGAAGATAAAAGGAAGCAGGAAAATCTTGCTTCCTTTTGTTTTTTGCTTTGCGATTTACCGAAAAGAATAAGATAATTCACGTTTGCAAAAATGCAAAAAAGCGAACAAGCAAGATGAATAAAATCGAAGAAACATTCCCGTCGGAAAAAACTCCCGAACTTTCAGCCGAACCTGAAACGCATCCCGAAACACAACCTGAAAAATCCGCCACTAAACAAACAAGTGTTGCCAAAAGCGCGGGAATTGTTTCGATTGCCGTAATGTTTTCGCGTGTTTTGGGTTTGGTGAGGGAAATGATTTTTGCGCGTTATTTCGGGGCGGGTTTTCTTTATGATGCTTATCAAGCCGCATTCACAATTCCAAACGTCCTGCGCGACCTTTTTGCCGAAGGTGCTTTGTCGGCGGCATTTGTTAAGGTTTTTACTGATTATCAGATTAATAAAAGCGAAGCCGAAGCGTGGAAACTTGCCAGTCTTGTATTAAATGCCTTAGCTGTTGTTTTAAGTGTCGTAACCGTTATCGGGATTCTTCTCACGCCGTATTTGGTGTCAATCGTGGCTTCCGGTTTTTCTCCCGAAAAAGCCGCATTGACGATTACCCTGACACAGATAATGTTTCCTTTTATCCTGCTCGTGGCAATGGCGGCGGTCGCCATGGGTGTTCTGAATACTAAAGGAATCTTCGGTATTCCGGCTTCTGCTTCAACCGTTTTCAATATCGTTTCAATTTTTGTCGGACTCGGTTTTGCATATTGGTTGAGCGGCGGCAGTTGGGATGTCGCGCAGGATAAATATACCGTTCCGCCGGTTTCGGCACAATGGGCGATTCTTGGAATGGCAATTGGAACATTGATTGGCGGCGCGGCGCAGTTTTTGATGCAGATTCCATCACTTTTGAAAGTCGGATTTCGCTTTTCACCGATTTTAAGTTTCACTGATGAAGGCGTAAAAAGAATAATGCGTCTGATGGCTCCGGCGATTTTAGGAACATCAGCCGTGCAAATCAATGTGTTGGTCAATTTGGCATTTGTTTCAGGTATTGACGGCGGGCGTTCGTGGTTAAGTTATGCCTTTCGTTTGATGCAGTTTCCGATTGGAGTTTTCGGCGTCGCCATCGGCACGGCTTCGATTCCGGTTCTCTCACGAATGGCAAGCGAAGGAAAATTTGGCGATTTCCGCAAAACGCTGTCATCATCACTCAATTTAGTTTTTTTGATGACTTTGCCTTCAGCTTGCGGACTGATAATTTTGGGCGAACCGATTATTCGTCTGCTTTATTCGGGCGGAGCTTTCAAGGAATCCGATGTGCCGATGACGGCTTATGCTTTGGCGGGTTATGCAATCGGTTTGACGGGTTATGCGGCAATCAAAATTTTATCGCCCGCTTTCTATGCGCTTGATGACGCGAAAACGCCGATGATTATTGCCGTTTGTTCAATTGCCGTCAATGCGTTGGCGAGTTACTTTTTCCGCAACTGGCTTTCCAATTTCGGAGTTTCGCCCGAATATCCGAACGGTTACGGTCACGTCGGCGTTGCCCTGGCGACTTCGAGCGTCGCGCTCGTCAACTTTTTTGCGCTCGCTTTAATGATGCGAAAACGCATCGGGCGCATTGACGGCAAAGAGATTATTTCCGCTTTTCTCCGAATTGCAGTTGCTTCCGTCGTGATGTCCGTTGTTTGTTATTTCAGTTATCATTTTTTATTCAATCAATTCGGCGCGAATAGCTTTGGTTATAAAATGATTGAGGCATTTGTGCCGATTGCCTTAGGCGGCATTGCCTTTGTCTTGATGGCAAAAATCCTGCGCGTCAATGAAGTCAACAAACTTTATAATTCATTAGCGCGAAAATTTGGACGAAAATAATACCGATTCAAATTGAGATGTGCGTCAAAAGGGGTGGAAGCCGAGGCTGTCAAGGAGGGCTACAAGAGCCACCATGGATTGAGAAAAGCCCGCGCTCACGCCTGGGCTTCCGCCATTGATACGCACAATGCTTCTTGAATTGGTATAAAAGGCGGTGCGTCAGCAAGGGTGCAAAGCAGCTAATAACGGTGAAGTATGAATGGTGAGTTATCATTTATCATTTACCATTCACCACTCACCGTTCACCACTATCTTTTGCCTTAAAATCATCGTCCCCATTTTAATTTATTCCGCAGAACGTCAAAATAATTGCGGTTCGGCGGTTTTACGAGGTTAAAGTTTGTCGAACTTTTGCGAATTAAAACTCTGTCATTTGCCTTTATCGGCAAACCGATTTGTCCGTCCAAAGTTAACATCACGCCTTCGATTTCACTCTTTAGCTTCATCACAATCTCTTCTTTATCAGGCACGACAATCGGGCGATTGGTCATTGTGAACGGGCAAATCGGCGTTAATACAATCGCGTTCATTGAAGGATAAACAATCGGACCGCCCGCCGAAAGATTATACGCCGTCGAACCGGTCGGCGTGGCAACAATCAAACCGTCGGCGCGGAAGGAATTAACATATAGATTGTTGAGATTGACTTCGATTTCGATGATTCGTGCAAGCGCGGCTTTGTTGATGACGACATCATTTAAAACACGACCTGTTTCGAGCATTTCCTCCTCGCGCCAATGTTCGACATCGAGCATTACGCGGCGGTCAATTTCATAATTGCCTTCAAGAATCGCTTCCAGCGCGGAAAACATTTCCTCGATGCGAAATTCCGTTAAATATCCGAGACTGCCGTAATTGATTCCCAAAACAAGAACTTCGTGGTCGCCGGTCAAACGCGCCGTCGAAATCATCGTGCCGTCGCCGCCAAGCACGACAATCAAATCAGCATCGGTCTTAAATTCTTCGGCTTCGACGGTTTGAATTTTGCAGATTTTATTTTCGGCGTGCGGTTTGCCGATTAAATTAATGCCGCGTTCGGCGAGCCAATCTGAAAGTTTGCACGCCGTTTCCCAAGCCTCTTTGTGATTTGGTTTGACGACCACGCCGACGCATTTTATTTCTCTATTTGCCATCTGTTTTTGTCAATGATAACCAATTATATGAATTCTTCTGACCGGCATAAATTATGAAACACTGCCCGCGAAACTACAATTTCGGATTCTCCGCCACAAACCTCAGTAAATTTTTGACATAAGAGCGAAAGTTCGGGCAAGCAATGTTATGCGCGGAAAGCAGTTCGTCCGCTATGCTTGTATTATAGGTTTGCGGCACAAAAAAATACGGCACACCCGAATGCGGCAAACCGCTTATCATCGGTGAAAACGGCAGCATTAGAGTTTTTCTGACAACATTCGGCGGCGGTTTGATAACCGATTTTTTGCCCGTCATCGCTTCGGCAATCGCGTCAAAAAGCTGTTCCGTCGTCAACGGATTCGGGTCAGCCAGCGCGATAGTTTTGCCGACGGCACGTTCGTCTTTTGCCAAAACTGCTATCGCTTCAACCACAAAATCTACCGGAACGAGATTTAATTCCACGTCTTTGTTGCCGACATTGACAAGCCGAAACGCTACTGGGAATTTTCTTAAATAATTTATCAGGTAATAAACGCCGTCATATTTCGCCGTTTCGCCCGTGTTTGAATCACCGACAACCACCGACGGACGAAAAATTGTCAGTGGAATTTTATCATCTTTCAATTTTTCAACTTCCTTTTCCGCCAGATATTTCGTTTCCTCATAAAAGTTGCGAAAACCCGCGTCGTGTTCGAGTTCGTTTTCATAAATTACGCCCTTGCGTCTTCCCGAAACGTAACACGTCGAAACATAATTATAACGGCGCAGATTCGTCAGAGTTTTGACAAATTCATTGACATTTTTCGTGCCTTCAACATTGACGCGATACGCCAAATCTTTCTCCACCGCCAAATCATAAACAGCCGCGAGATGATAAACGGCGGTCGTTTCGAGTCGCGTAGTTTCCAACTTTTTTTCGGAAATTCCAAGATTTTTTTGTGTAACGTCGCCCTCGATAATTAAGAAATTCTCAAGCGGCGTGTTTGTTTCCCGTGCGATTTCCCTAACATCCTGCATTGCTTTTTCGAGAAATTGCTTTTGCACGAGCAGAAAAAATCGCGTTTCGGGATTTGCCAGACGCTTCACCAATCTTTCGGCGATAAAACCCGGAAAACCTGTCAGGAAAATTGTTTCGTTGAAGTTCATATAAAATTGAATTTAGTCATTCCGTCGCGCATTTCACCTTTCAATTTACTCAAATCAACCGTTGACAAGCAAATCAAAGCAAGTGTAAATGCTGCATTATCTGAAAACCCGACCCGGTTAAAACTTTTTTACAAACAAACCTAAACTATGATAAGGTTTCGACATAGCGGAAATTTAACGACATCTATCTATTAATTTAGATAAATTTGCCGGAAATGAAAACTAAAAAAGAGAAAACTCAAGAATCGGACGAAGCGGCGACTGCTCAAAATACGGAAATTGCCCCGGCAGTAGAAGCCGTTTCGGACGAGGATTTTCCAGGCGAATTGAATCAGCCGCGCTGGTCTGTCGTTAGTTTTGAAACCTGCATCGCAAACAGTTTGACTTACGACGAAGCCACCCAAAAATTAAAAGGACTTGCCGCCAAAAAGGTTTCAGGGCTTTGTCTTATTACGGACGAAGCCGCGAATCGAATTACGAATTAAAATTACGAATTATGAGATTAGACGATAATAATTATGTAATTTTTATTAGCGCGTCGCCGCAAAAAGGCACAAAAAACACAAAAAAGATTTTTTAATCCTCCTTTTTGCAATTTCTGTGCCTTTTTGCGGCTATTATTTCTTATCCTGAACTGACATTATTTAAGTTTTTCTTTGCGTTCTTTACGCCTTTGCGGAAAAATTCTCTCTAAAATTTCAAAACAACCTTACCGAAACTCTCATTCGATTCGAGATATTCGTGCGCTTTTACGACATCTTCAAACTTAAAAACTTTATCCAAATTCGGTTTTATTTTTCCTTCTGCAAATAATGGCAAAACGTCTTTGATAAAAGCGCGTGTCGCTTCGGCTTTTTCCGCATTGGGACGCGAGCGCAAAACCGTTCCGATAATTTTCAAGCGTTTTACCAAAGCTGTTCCGAGATTAAATTCCGCTTCTCTGCCGCTTACCAAACCGACCAAAATCAATCTGCCTTTGAGTGCAAGACTTTCCAAATTTGCCGCAAAAAACTTTGCGCCGACTAAATCTAAAATTACATCCACGCCCTTGCCGCCGGTCTTTTCTTTGATAAATTCTGCAAAATTATTTTCCGCACTATTTGTTAGAATCGTTTCATCAAGCCCGAATTCGCCGGACTTTTTTAGTTTATCCAGTGTGCGGGAAGTTCCAAAAACTTTGATATTTTCAGCTTTTGCCAACTGCAAAGCCGCCAAACCGACACCCGAACCGACGGCGTGAATCAAAAGCGTTTCGCCCTTTTGCAAATTCCCCTGTGTAAAAACCGCGTCGTGCGCGGTGATAAATGCTTCAGGAATTGTCGCGGCTTCGATGAAACTTAAATTGTCGGGCATCACGGCGAGCAAGCTCTCTTCAGTCAAGAGAAATTGGGCGTTTGCTCCGCCCGCCGTGATGCCGAAAACCCGGTCGCCAACCTTAAAGTCCTTGACGCTCTCGCCAACTTCCGCGACTTTGCCCGCAAATTCCAAACCCAAAATGCGTTCGGGAAAACCGGGCGGTGCGGGATAAAAACCTTTGCGCTGCAAAATGTCGGCGCGATTCAATGCCGACGCTTTAACATTTACCAAAACCTGAGTGTTTTTCGGTTTCGGCAAATCGTCAACTTCGCGGATTTCGAGATTTTCCGCACCGCCAAATTCTTTGATATAAACTGCTTTCATTTTAATTTCCATCTTTGTTTAATTAACCCGAGTTGCCGGTTTTTAACTTCTAAAGATTTTTGCCCGCGAAATACGCGAAAATCGCTAAAGTTAAAACAACTACAAGAAAATTTGGTGTTTTCTATTTCTTTTTTTCGTGTGTTTGGCGTGTTTCGCGGGCAAGTTTTCTTAACTGTCAACTTAGGTTAATTAGAGATTCTTGCTGATATGGAAATCCATTCGCCGTCGGTTTGAACTTTGAAATTTGCAATCTGCAATTCCCGCAACTTTTCCGTTATCAAATTTTCCTGTTCTTTTAAGATTCCCGATAGAACAAGTATTTTCCGTGATTTTTGAACCAAAAGCGGCAAAAGCGGCAAAATCACATCAGCCGTTAAATTCGCGCAAACAAAATCAAACTTTGGCGTTTCTTCGGAAATCGAACCGACGAAAAAGTTGATTCCGGCAACGCCGTTGAGTTCGGCGTTTTCTTTAGCAATTTCGATTGAATTTTCATCGGTATCGCAAGCCCAAATAGAGTCGAGAGTCAATTCATCCTGGACTTTGGACTTTGGACTTTGGACTTTGGACTGCATTTTCGCGGCGATTGCCAAAATTCCCGTGCCTGTGCCGACGTCGAAAAAACTCATTCCGCTTTGAAAATGTTCTCCGATTGCCTGCAAACAAAGGCGCGTCGTTTCGTGCGTTCCCGTGCCGAAAGCCATATTCGGCTCAATCCAAATCACGATTTTGTCGCTATTTTCAACCTTTTCCCAGGTCGGCACGATAATAAATTTTTCGGTTACCGTCGGTTTCCAATGCTTTTTCCATTCGGCAAGCCAATCCGTGTTTTCAACTTCACGCCATTCGGAATTTTTAATTGCATCACCCGGAAATCCGTAAATTCGCAAGGCTTCGGTTAAGTAATTTTGCAGATTTTTTTCATTTGGTTTTTTGTTGAAATAACCGATTACACAAAGAGTTTCCGTCTGCTTTTTGCCGAGATTATTTATTTCCGTGCCAAGCGCGTCGAGTTCGTTTAAGGCAAATTCGATTGCTTCGGATGCTTCCGAAACAACTGTAATTTCAAGTGCAAGCCA
>JBPCPU010000192.1:0-5722 GCA_050998795.1 Pyrinomonadaceae bacterium | reverse complement strand
CTCGACTTTATCCATTTTGAAAAACAGAAACATCAACAAAAGACTGAGCGTTATGTTTTTGTCTTTTAGTTTTCAAACATCAGGTTCGCGCATAGTGATGTTTGAAAATAATAAGTATTGATATTGCAACACTTATAAAACAAGGTAAAGCAGCCTTCAATGAACTTGCAAAAAATGGATAAAGTCGAGCTAAATAAATATGAACAAAATTGCATTAGCAATTCATGGCGGCGCAGGCACAATTGTTAAATCCTTGATGACCGCCGAAATTGAAGGTGAATATCGAAACGGTCTGCAAAACGCGCTTGCTGTTGGCTGGAAAATCTTGCAAAGCGGCGGAAGTTCGCTTGACGCCGTCGAAGCATCGGTTGTCGAAATGGAAAACAATCCAATTTTTAATGCCGGACGCGGCGCGGTTTTTACGCACGACGAGAAAAACGAAATGGACGCTTGTATTATGGACGGCAAAACTCACAATTCCGGCGCGGTGGCGTTTGTCAAAAATGTCAGGAATCCAATTAAATTGGCGCGTCTTGTGCTGGAAAAAACCGAACATTATCTGCTGGCGGGAATCGGCGCAAACGAATTTGCTAAGGAAATGAATGTCGAATTTGCGCCGGATGAATACTTTTTTACCGATTTTCGTTATCAGCAATTGTTAAAAGCACGCGAAGAAGGCGTTATCCAACTCGACCACGCTGAAGAAGTCCAAAGTCCAAAGTCCAAAGTCCAAAGTCCAAAGTCCAAAGTCCAAAGTCAATTGGGAATTCAAGATTCAAGATTCAAGATTCAAGATTCAAAATTCCAGAGTCAAGAGATTGAAGTTGAAAATCCAAAATCCGAAGTTCAAAGCATAATCAATCCAAAATCCAAAATCCAAAATCCAAAATCCAAAATGGGAACGGTCGGCGCGGCGGCGTGTGATTCTTTCGGCAATATCGCGGCAGCGACTTCGACGGGCGGAATGACTAACAAAAAATTTGGACGCATCGGCGACACGCCCATCATCGGCGCGGGAAATTATGCCGACAATGCAACCTGCGCGGTTTCCTGCACCGGACACGGCGAATTTTTTATGCAGACAGTCGCGGCTTATGATGTTACGGCGCGGATGAAATATAAAAATTTAAGTCTTAAACAAGCGGCGCACGAAACGGTTGAATACTTGCGCGAAATTGGCGGTGAAGGCGGCTTGATTGCGGTTGACGCGCTTGGAAATGTCGCGCTTCCGTTTAATTCGGAAGGAATGTATCGCGGTTTTATCACGTCCGGCGGCGAATTTATGGTTGAGATATTTTAAGGAATGAAGGATGAGGGATGAATAAAACTGAAGGCAGGAGCAGATTAGTAATTATCAATAAAGATAAAAATGAAGACACAAGCAGATTAATTATTGTCAATAAAGACACAACTGCCCACTGTCTTTTCTGATTCATCCCACATCCTTCAAAAAGCGGCAACGCCGAAGATTTTTCTCGCGTCTAAAAATCAGTTATCATAGATTCTCCGGTTTTCTCCCAAATCATTCGGTCAATATGAAAAAATTAATCTTAATCGTCGCTTTTATATCACTTTTGACACTGACGACAATCGCTCAAAATTATAATGATGCAACGCTTGCGCGGGTTACTGTGCGGGACAAAACCAACCGCGGCGCGGACGGCAAACTGTTGATTTTGTCTGTTTCAGAACATCTCTACCGAGCTGATGTTTATATGTCGAATCGGCATTTTTCGGAAGCGCGTGAACATTGGCAAAAGATTCTCGACAATTATTCGACTGAAACGACGGCGATGCCGCGCACTTTGTTCGGCATTGCACGGTCGTATATGTGGGAACGCGAATATCAAAAGGCAGTTTTCTGGTTCGATAAGTTGACGAAGAATTACCCCGCCGCGAAAGAAGGACGCGAAGGTTTGGCGTATAAAGGCGCAAGCTATGTGCGAATGGGCAAAAACGTCGAAGCGGCGCAAACTTATGAGCAATACACGACAATGTTTCCGTTCGGTGAAAAAATCGAATCCGCTTATTTGAATTTGGTTGACGCGCTGCGCGAAGCAAAAAAATACGACGAAGCAAATATTTGGGTTGATAAAGCGCAAGTGAAATTTTCCGGTTTGCCGACGGCGACGAACGCGCTTCAATCGCGTGTGCGAATGGAAATTTATCGAGGGAATTGGAATAAGGCAATTGACGCGGCACAAATGATGCTCAATCTGAGCGACTTTGACGGTTCGATGACGAGCGCCGATGAAATAAAATATCTCAAAGCGTTTGCAATGGAAAAAGCCGGACGCAAAAACGACGCGATTGCTATATATTCGTCAATTGCAGACACGCCGACATCGTATTACGGCGGTCTTGCCACCGAAAAATTAAGACAACTCGGTTTGGCTGCATTGGCGAACAAACGCGCCTTGTCAATTCCTGCCGGTTACGCAAACACATATCCGATAATGTTTCGCGCGGAAATTCTGCGCTATGCTAAACCGCAAAAGATTGACCCGCGTTTCGTGCTGGCGATTATGAAACAGGAAAGCAGTTTCCGCGCCCGCGCCAAATCGCCGTCCGCCGCCCGCGGACTTCTCCAACTCGTCTATGACACCGCCGTCAAATACAACGTCAACGCCGGTTTTCCGAATATGGAAGCCGATGATTTATACATTCCCGCAACGAATATCGCCATCGGGAGCGCATACCTTTCCGATTTGAAAACTCAATTCAGCGGTTTGTATGAAGCGATTGCCGCTTCGTATAACGGCGGCGAAGACAACGCGGCGCGGTGGCTCGGACGCAGCAGACCAAAAGACGCGGCGATTTTCGCTTCCGAAGTCGGTTTTGCCGAAACAAAGAATTATGTTTTTAAAGTGATGAACAATTATCGCGTTTATCGTGAACTTTATACGGAAGATCTGGTGAGAAAATGATTAAAGCTGAAGAGGAAACAAATTCGTAGGGCAAAATAATTTACTTTTTTGCGCTTTGAAAATTTGTTCGGAATGTTTAACATACAAAATTTCTATAGACATAACAATTTACTTTGTGTTATATTAAACGAGCCTTTTATGGTTTATTTATAGAAAGGTAGTTTTAAAAAGTGTGTTGTTCAACTTCGGCGAGATGCTGTTTATTTACCGACTTAAAAAATAAAAAACTCTCTTTTGAGGATAATTGAGTCAGAAACACCCTTTAGAACTTTAAACCCCAAAATTAATCGTCTAATGAAAGACTCTTTTGTTTTATTTAATTTAGCAATCAACAACAGAGTCAATCAAATCATCAGAAACGGTTTTACTTCCCAAAAAATATATTACAAGTCAACCTTTTGACGGACATTTGTGTCTGAGTTTTACAAGGATAATGCTATGAAAAAAGTATCGTTTTTAGTTTTCGTATTTTTAATTTGTCTATTGTTTATCAACAGCCAATCGCCATCTCAAGCAGTTTTCGCCCAAAATAAATTCAACTCTTTTGCGGCATCCAAGCGGACAAACGTCCGAAAACAGACGGCTTTGTGGCAGCAAGTTTCGGAAGACGCTTTAAAGAGCAAAGACCGCAGTTTGCTGGCACCTGAAAAGTATTTAGTCTTTCGTTTGAATAAAACGGCTTTAACGAAACTTCTCGCCGAAGCACCGGCGGAATTTACGGAAGCAGTGCAGGAAAAATCGGTAATTATGGAACTGCCGATGCCCGACGGCACTTTTGCCCGCTTCCGAATTGAAGAATCGTCGGTGCTTGAGCCGGATTTAGCGGCGCGATTTCCAGAAATCAAAAGTTACCGCGGGCAGGGAATTGACGATGCTTCACTGACAACGCGCTTTGATTGGACTCCGCAGGGCTTTCACGCATTGATTCTTTCGGGCAGTGAAACCATCAATCTCGAACCGGCTGGCAAAAGCGATTCTTCCCTCTATGTCAGTTATTATGGCGATGACCTAAAAGATGGAGATTTTAAATGTTTGGTTAAAGATTTTCAAAATATCGAACCGGGACTTCCGGCTCTTGATGCTCCGCAGGTCGCTGTCGGTCCGACGCTCCGCAATTACCGTATCGCCATCGCCACGACTTTTGAATATACTCAGACGTATGGCGGCGGCACGGTAAGTGGAACGGTGGCATCGCTCAATACCTGGGTTAACAACGCGAATCTCATTTACGAAAAAGAGTTATCAATACATCTCAATTTGGTCAACGACACCGATGTTATTTACTCAGCCGACCGCGGTTTTACGGCGGCACCCGCTCCTGACCCTACTGCTGACCCTTATGACAATAGCAATGTCGTCAATATGCTTAACCAGGTTATTCCCGATTTAGATAGCAAGGTCGGATCAGCGAATTATGATTTAGGTCACGTTTTTGGCACTCTCTCAGGAGGAGCTTCAGGTGTTGCCTACGTCGGTGTTGTCTGCAATTCCGGCTTCAAAGGCGGCGGCGCAACGCGACTGGGCGGCTCGGTCGGCAACAGCGGCGCACTCGGCGTTTGGGTGCATGAACTCGGACACCAATTCGGCGCAAACCACAATTTTAACGGAACACAAGGCAACTGCACTCAACGCAACAATGCAACGTCATATGAATCGGGCGGCGGCTCGACGATTATGGGTTATTCCGGTATTTGCAGCACGGACAACATCTCAAATTCGCGCGATATGCGCTTTCATGCGATGAGCTACGCCGCCATTAACAGTTATATTTCCGGCGGCGGTAGTTGTTTTATAGGCTCGGTAACCGGCAATCTTCCGCCTGACGTGAACGGCGGGGGAAATCGTAATATCCCGAAATTTACGCCGTTCACATTGACGGCGACGGCAAGCGACGCAAACGGTGACAGTTTGACTTATAATTGGGAGCAGATTGATGCGGGTGAGACCTTTGTGCAAAACGGCACAAGCCCGTCCTACAACGATGCCGGCGACCCGTCAACAACGACGCGCCCAATTTTCCTCCCGCTTCCCTCTACACCGTCCCCCTCTCGCACCTTCCCGAGGCTAATTCTCATTCTCGATTACGCCAATGACCCGCCGGACATATCTCCGTTTACAGGTTTAAAAACGGCTGAGGAATTGCCGCGCATCGGACGTTCAATTAATTTCCGCGTTACCGCCCGCGACAACCGAATTGGCGGAGGCGGTGTGAATGAAGATACAGTTATGCTGTCGGTTGACGGCGGTTCGGGACCTTTTCTCGTTACTGCGCCGAATACGGGTGTAAATTTGTCGGGCGGCACGGCGCAAACCGTAACGTGGAGCGTTAATAACACCAACGCCGCGCCGGTCAACGCAGTGAGCGTCAAAATTTCACTTTCGACCGACGGCGGCACTACTTTTCCGACTGTTCTCGCGGCAATTACGCCGAACGACGGAAGTGAAACAGTAATAATTCCCAACATCACAACGACTACTGCGCGTATTAAAGTCGAAGCTGTCGGCAATATCTTCTTTGACATCAACGATACGAACTTTGCGATTACTGCCGGAACGGGCGGAGGAGCGCAGGGATTTGAAGCGGATGTTTCGCCGCGACCGGATGGAAATGGCAGCATTACTTCAACCGATGTTTCAATAATTCAAGGTTTTCAGCTTGGACAGGGTCTGCCGTATCAGAGTAATGAATTCCAACGCGCCGACTGCGCTCCGTTTGACACCAGAGGAGATGGACGAGTGTCTTCGATTGACGTGTCTCAGGCACAGGCTTATCAACTCGGCTTTAATCTAACAGC
>JBPCPU010000113.1:0-10300 GCA_050998795.1 Pyrinomonadaceae bacterium | reverse complement strand
GATGCGCCGAATCGAATCGAACGGTCGCCAGAGCGTCGCCGAGCGTCGCGCCTTGAATAACTTTTTTAATAATATAGCCGTCTTCGCCAATGTGAATGTGCGCTTCGTGCGGCGCACCGAATAAATTATGATTATTGCCCATCACTTCCTGATACGCACCGACAAGCATTATCGCCAAATAATACGGTTCGCCTTTTTCCAATTTATGCAATTCCAAAACTGGTTTGACATCGTGCAAATCCACGAATTTATCAACAATCCCGTCCGAATCGCAAGTAATATCGCATAGTGTAGCATATTCCGTCGGCTTTTTGTTGAGCTTATGAATCGGGATAATCGGGAAAAGTTGCTCCAACGCCCAATTGTCCGGCATCGAGCGAAAAACCGAGAAATTTGCCAAATATTTGGCGCACAACAGCCGCCGCAGTTCGTCAAACTCTTCGGCGACATACTTCTTTTGTTGAGCAAACCCATCGGCGCGTTCGCAAACATCCCAAAAAAGAACTTCGCCTTTACCACGATCTTCGAGCGAAATCAAGCCGAGATTGAACATCGTAAAAAGTTCTTCGCGGTGTTCGAGCGCGTCGTGGTAGTATTCGCGGTAATTTTTAGCCGTGATGCTTTCGCGCAAATCGTGAAGTTCTTTGACAACTTGCGGGTCATTTGTGTTGACAACCAGCGGCGCGGTTATGTCCTCGACCACTGTTTCGATTTCGTCCTGCACATTCGTAACTAAAATCGCGTGATACGCCGTCAGATAACGTCCGGATTCCTGAATAATAGTCGGATGCGGCACGTCTTCGTCGTCGCAAACGGTTTTAATAACATAGACGACATCGTTGGCAAACTCCTGCGCGTTGTAGTTTGCCGAAGATTCAAACGAAGTTTTCGAGCCGTCATAATCAACCGCCATTCCGCCGCCGACATCGAGATATTTAATCGGAATCTGCATCTGCCGGATTTTTGAATATGTCCGCGCCGCTTCTTTCATCGCATTTTTAATGCGTTTAATGTCGGTCAGTTGCGAACCGATATGAAAATGCAGAAGTTGGAGCATTTCGATTCTGCCCGCTTCGTTCAAGCGGCGAATAACTTCTAAAATCTCCGTCGTCGTCAAACCGAATTTCGCCGCTTCGCCGCCCGATTTTTCCCATTTGCCCGAACCTTTCGAGTAGAGTTTGACGCGCACGCCAATCATCGGCAATTTAGTTTCAGGGTTTTCAGCCGTTGCTTCTTCGGCTAGCCGCAAAGTGTGGTCGAGTTCGTTTAATTTTTCGATGACGATAACGACATTTTTCCCAGCCTGTGCGCCGGCAAACGCCAATTTTACAAAATCGTGGTCTTTGAAACCGTTCAAAACCAACAGACTTTCTTCGGATTGTTCCATCGCCAATGCCGCGTAAAGTTCCGCTTTCGAGCCGGCTTCCAAACCGAAATTATAGCGTTTGCCTTCGCGCAGATATTCTTCGACGACCGAACGGTTTTGATTGACCTTCATCGGATAGACGCACATATGTCCGCCGTTGTAGCCGAATTCTTTGATGGAATGTTTGAAAGATTTTTGTAATTTACGAATCTGCCCGGAAAGAAGCTGCGGAAAACGCAGTAAAACCGGCGTATTTATGCCGCGTCTTTGTAAATCATCAATAATTTCCTTAACATCAGCCGAAAGATTATCGTTTTCGGCAGCTCGAACAATTAAATGTCCTTTGCGATTAACGCCAAAATAATCCGCGCCCCAGTTTTCAATGCCGTAGGTTTCAATCGTCTGGTCAATTACTGCGCTCAAATTGTCATTCTCCAAAAAATAAAATAGTTACTCAGTATAACTGATATGCCGGATAAAAATTTATAAGTTATAAGAAATTTAACAAAAAACAAAATCCGAAACAACAACTTTTTTTCGGAGAAGAAAATAGAAAACCTTAAATCGAGATTTTATTGGTAAATTTAAGAAATAAAAATGATTACCCAATATCTGGCATACATATTGCAAAACAACGGGCAGAAGTCGAATGACGGTTTCGACGACTCATTAAAATAAACTACATTATAAAGGTGAACTCACGTTAAATTTGATGAAATCAAGACAATAAATGTCGAAACTTGTCAGTTGTTTGTGCCAAAATTTGTCATTTGGGGACAACTTTAAATTTTATTATCAAATATATCCGGTGCAGACGGGACTAAAAATTAAAAATTCGCAAGGGTGATTCAATCAAGCCGAGTTATTCAAAGCTATCGCTAAATTCCTGCCAATTTTCCGCGAAGTTTCTCCACAAAACCACTCCCAACTTTCGGGTAAAAATCTATGAATATATTTGAAGATCTGATAGAGGAATTAAAAGAAGAAAATTTACTTGAAACAACTGTAATTGGAGCAAAAAAATCCGAAGTTACGGAAGATTTGTATGCCGCGGATGATATAATCGAAGTTCAAACTGCTTTAGAAAACGACGGTGCCGATTTTGAAAACAACGAAACGGCGCAGGTTATTATTGACGATATTCAAACTCCGACAAACGAAAATTTCCCATTAAAATTTGATGAATCGGCAGTTGAAACCTCGATTCCTGCTGCTGATAGTAAGAATAATTTTTTGCAGCCCGAAACTGTAATGCCGGACAAAACGGACGATAAAGCCGAGTTTTTTCGGCAACGGGCAACACTGGAAGTTTCAAGTCTGCAAATGGTCGAGCATGTGCTTGGCGGAATTGAACGCGAGCAAATGAAAGTCGTGCCGAAATCCTATGACGATTTGGAAGTAAAAAAAGCATTACATTCCTTTTTACAGGTTTCGCAAGATTCACAATCATCGGAACACGCGCAGGCGGAATTTCAACTGATGCAGGAAACCGAAAGTTGGTATTCGTCGCTTTCCCATCGTGATAAACATATATCGGTTGCTCATCTGCGTCGTTACTGTGAAAATACGCGACCTGCGCTCAGTTCACAAGCACTGTCTTCGTTAGCGCGTTTTTACCGCAATTCTCCGTATTCCGAATCCGTCAGAAATAAATTCGATCTGGTTGTTACGCGCCTTTTTTCCAGAGAAATTGGAAACGATGAAAGAAAAGTTGTTTTTAAACGCGAAGAACTTATTGCAAGTTTAACCGGACTTTACGACGAATGGGCGAGCATCTCGCTTTATTCGACCGACGAGGAAGATTCCGACGTTTTACTCGCGGCGTTTAAATTTGAAGATTTTATGACGGAAGCCGATACTGCGGAAAGTTTTGATGAACTAATAAGAAATGATTTCTTTAACCGTCTGCGGATTTTCAAAGAAAGCACCAACGAGCAGTTTTTTGCTCCGCTGGTAACGGCGACGGCGATTGAAAGTAATATCAGAATCGGCAATCGTTATGTCGAACTGCTGAACATTGAACGGGCAAAAGGTGAAGCCGAGAAACTCGAAAACAAATACGGTTTTCTGCACGACCAGGTAATTTCAGACGCAACCAGCAAAACATTGCAGCTTGTCGAACTGCTGAAGGAAAAGAAGGTTACAAAGACCGAAACGGTTAAGCAAGACAAGACTGCCGAGCCGAAAGAAAGTTTGAATAAGGCTGAAAAACGGGCAGTTGAAGTTTCCCCGGCGCAGCCGAAAAAAGAAAGCCAAAGTCGCGGATTGTTCGCCATCAATAAAGGGTTACTTGCATTGATGGTTTTTACGGTTCTAGCTTCTTTCGGACTTTATTTTTGGTCTAATTCCTATGCCGCGCCGGAAACCGCTTCTCCTAATGTTAAAAAAGTAAATTTGGAAAATTCATCACTCAAAGACAACATTAAAGAGGCGCGAATCAGTGATGACACCTTTTTTGGCACGGTTCAGCCGGCTTGGAGAAACCTGAATCGAGAAAAGAAGGTAGAAATTCTGAAAAAGATTTTATCAAACGGGAGCGAAAAAGGTTTCAAAAATGTCCATCTCCAGGACGAAACGAATAAAACGGTCGGTTCGGCAACAAGTGATAAAGTCGCAGTTTATTGATAAATCGAAATTGTCCGTTTAATTGTTGATTTAATTTAAGAATCCGCCAATCATAAATTAAACGTCTGCCTTTCGCCAAAAACATCGGGCAACTTTCGGGTTGCCCTTTTTATCTATTAAAGGACAAGTATTCGCAAAGGCAAAATTATAAAGGCAAAAAGCAAAAGTTTGGAATTATTTCATCCTTAAATAGGTTCAGGTTTAATTGAAATCAGTATAATTCAATAAATTAAAGTTTAATGTTTCAATGACGAGAAGAAAAATGATGAAAAAAGTATCGGGTTTGATTTTTACCGTTTTGATGTTGGCGACATTTTCAAACGCGCAGACGGCGGAAGTTACGGTTTCGCTGAATGAGCGTTTTTTTGACGTGCTTCTCGACGCATTATTCAAAAATTTTAATCCGCCCGAATTTCCGATAGCGGAAAATAGTCCAAAGTCCAAAGTCCAAAGTCCAAAGTCGGAAACTCGCATTTCAAGTTTGAGTTTAGGTTTTCAAGACAATGATTTGAAAATCCAAAATCCAAAATCCAAAATCCAAAATTGCAATGAATCAATCCGTTTGCAGCGTGAAATTGACGGAGTTCGCACGGCGGTTCGCTTCCGCGACGGGAAAATTTACGCTCCGATTGCTTTTTCCGGCTCATACAATCCGCCGTTGATTGGCTGTGTTGATTTTCAGGGTTGGGCGGAAACGAACATTGACCTCGAATATGACCGGCAAAGCCAAAAACTTATCGGCAAAGTCCGCGTTTTGAATGTTCAATTAAGCGGCATAGGCGGCATCGGCAGTAGTTTGATTGCCAGACTAGTGCAGAGTTCGATTGATAAAAAAGTAAATCCAATCGAGATTTTGCAAGCCGATAAACTCTCGTTTCTTGTTCCCGTTCAAAACGCCAACGGTTCTTTACAGATGAAATCCGTCGGAGTGCGAACCGAATTGGGAAACGGGGTTTTGAATGTTCATATTGCTTATCAATTTATCAAAGGAAATTGATTAATTATCCAGGTTGTCGGTAATTAAGATTTGAAGATTTTTTTACCGCGAAACACGCGAAAGACACGAAAAAAGAAAATTGCTTGATTGTTGTGCAGTATTTTTAGCGTGTTTTGCGTGTTTCGCGGTTAATATCTTTTGGATTTTGATAATCGGCAATTTGGGTTAATTAAGCCGAAATTTATTTTTCACCGACATATTCAACCGTCGCCGAACCGAAAGGACTGTCAACTTTCTGCTTGACGAGTCCGGCTTGCGGTGAATACCAACTGGACAATTTTATATTAACCGCCGGATTTTTTCCTTTTACGGGCAAACTCATTTGAACTGTTGAATCAATTCGCGCCGTTTCAAATTCGCCGCCCGCAATTTTTATTTTTTGATTGAGCGCGGCAATTTCATTGTCAATCTTTATACCGGTTAATGATAAATTCGCAATCGGAGTGTTATCCATTCTTATTTTGACGACATATTCGGTTGTCCATTTTTTGCCAACTTCCCAATTGTCTTTAGGTAAAGTTACGCCTGAACTGTCCGCCGTCGTCATTTCAAACGCTCCGGTCGGCGTTGGAACAAAACCTGTGTATTCCGTGTTTCGCAAACCTTCCGTTGTGCATTCCCAATTAGTTTCAACTTTGCCGCCCGACGGAAAACTGCGTGTTTCGGTGAATGAATCACTGCCGTTTGCCGTTTGCGTTAAAATATATGTTGACGACAAATTGCCCTCGATGTGGTATTCACGCTTTTGCGCCGTGTCCGTCGGATAATAAGGATTTTTGCAAATAGCGTTTATTTCCTTTGGCGCAGCATTTTGATTGTTCGCCGGTGAAGTTTGGAGTACTGAATTACCGGACGGCGCGGAAGTTTCGGTTTTCCGATTCGAGTTAGAACACGCGGTTATAAACAAAGCAGCAAAAATAATGATGACGAGCAATTTGACAGGCTGCAAAGCGCACCTATTGGAAATAAATATTAGCAAACTTCTTGCGGGATTTTTATTTTTCATAAATTAAAAATCTCCGGTGACAAATAGATATTCGTCACCGGAGAAGGTTTTGCCAATTTCCATCTATTCAACCAAATAAAATATTTGTTAAATGGACATTGTAATTAGAAAATTCCGAAAGAACCAAGCGGTATATCACCGGGATCGCCCCATTTCTGTCCGCCTATTGTGCCGGGATTTGCACTACTGATGTAATAAAAAGTCTGATTACTTGCACGCCAAACAGCAATGTCGTGTCTGCCGTCGCCGTCATAATCACCACGCACTTGAATGTCACCTCTGATAGTCGTATCAGCAATACCAAAGGTCGTTCCGGTAGTAGTATTGGTTGCCGAGTTATTGATATACCAAACCTGACCGTTTGTCGTTTGACGAACCGCGACCAAATCAGCTCTTCTATCGCCGGTATAATCGGCTGGCGTAACCAGATAATCACTGTTGAAGTCACCGAATTGGCGGGTAAAAACTCCTGTGCCGCTTAACACATCGCCGGCATACCAGGTGACTATGCCATTTCCATCTAACGAACCAAAAACAACTTCATCTCTGCCGTCTCCGTTAAAGTCGGCACCGTTGACCACAGCATGCTGCACGGTTGTGGGAGCAATTCCGAAATTAACCGCTCTCATAGTATTAGTGCTGCTACTCATTGTATACCAGGTTAAAACCCCGGTAGTAGAATTAAATCGAGCAACTGCGTAATCTATTTTGCCGTCGCCGTCGTAGTCGCCGACAGCATCAGGATCGTCGCCTGTAGTTCCAAACGGAACTGCCCGGTCAAGCATAATTCCACCTATGCCGATTGGAAATTGCGCTACATAAAATATCGCTTGTGCGCCGGGTCGCCAAACAGTCGGCTCAGTCTTTCTGTCTCCGTTGTAATCCTGCGGAACAATTACATCACCTGTGGTTGCGCTTGTCCGAAGACCATAATCGAATACACGGATAAAAGCCTGATTCGGAGCTCCGGGAGCCGGATTGCCGGCTATCTTCCAGGTAATAGGACCGGATGTCGGAATTCTTAATGTTGTCCAATCAGTTGTACCGTTGCCGTTAAAATCAAATAGAGTTCCGCGCGTTGTCGTTCCGCCTCCGCCTCCGGCGGTTACATTGATGTCGTCCACGCCAACCCATTCATCACTGCCAATAGCATTTGTGGTTATAACTCTAACTTCAACCAGTGCCTTATTATTGGCGGCGGCAGGTAAAGTTAAATTTAAAGGCGTAACTTGGGTAGCAGTTCCGGCTGTTGTTGCGTCGGCGATATAGCCACTCGGAACGGAAGCGTAATCGCCTGTTCCACCGACGCGGTATTGCACGTCAACTTGCTGAATGGCATCGTCGGCTGAACCGTCAATGTCGCGGATGTTGCAGGCAAATCGTATATTACTTTGTCCGGTCGTATTAAGATAAATAACAATGTGCGGCGCGTCCGCTGTTCCCGACCCTTGCAAAGCAACGGTTGGATTGGGAATAGCGTCAAATTCCGCAACAGCGCCTGTCGTTACCGTATCAGGATTAGCTTGATTGGCAAGCACATTGACCGGCGTTGAACGGTCAACCAAAATAGTGCGCGGGTCAATACCGGCAGTCGTGATTGCCGCATCGTCTCCGCGAAAGCCGACGATTCCCGGAACTGCGCTCCAGTCATCATTTGTCGTAATTAAACCGGTATTTGTCCAGTTTTGGCTGAAAGGTAAAGTTTGAGCTGTATTATTAGCTTCTACACGAACACTGCCGACTCCGACATTTATGAAACCAATTGCCAAAAACAAGGCTAAACCCAAAATGGTTAATTTTTCCCATTTACTTAAAATCTTTTTCATCATTTTCTCCTCGTAAAATTAAAATTTTTGTATTTTTTGCATATTAGGGAGTGCAAATATCCTGGATTACACATTTATAAAGGGAAATATGCGGTCAAATAATCTAACTAGAACACGATTTCAAAAAATCATACCACAGAACGAAGTCAAAATGATATTCAATGAGTCTTAAAAAAGGTTGCAGTGTAAAATTTACGGTAAATCACTGTATGTTAAATAAATTATTTTGCTACAATCAAAAGTAAATTACGAAAAGCGAGGTTTTATAATGCGATTAAAATTTTTTTTTCTAGTGGTGATTTTTAGTTTAGGCGTTTCCGCTAATTTTTATGCACAAGACCAAAAAAACGACGACGAAGTTTTGCGAATTGACACACAGCTTGTTGACGTGCCGGTCGTCGTAACGGACAAAAACGGCAAACCTCTGCTCGACCTCAAACAAAGCAATTTTATTATTTATGAGGATGGCAAAAAGCAAGACATTTCGGACTTTGCCGCCACCAATGCTCCGTTTGAAGTCGCGCTCCTGCTTGATACGTCAGGCTCGACGCGTTCGGATTTGCAGCTTATTCAACGTGCCGCCGAAAATTTTATTGCGTCTTTGCGACCCGGCGACAAAGTTTCGATTATCGCTTTTCGGAGCGACCGAATAAGCGGTAAAACAAATGCCGCCAGTGAAGTTTTATCTTCTTTAACCAATGACCGGAATAAATTAAAATCTGCGCTTGCCGATGTTAAAATGAGTTTCGGAACGCCGTATTACGACGGGCTTTTGCAGGTTGTCGAAAAGATTTTTCGTGAAAAACCGAAAGACGAGTTTCGCGGCAGACGCGCACTTGTCGCTTTGACCGACGGTGTTGATTCGACCAGCGTTGCCGATTTTGCCGAAGTCCGCGAGGAGTTCGGGCAAGCGGGAATTGTTTCGTATTTTATACAAGTTGACACGCGCGAATTTTTCGAGGAAAACCTATTGGGCGATTGTGAAAGCGCGATGCGTTTTTCGCAAGCGCAAATCCGGCGTTATTACCGCACGTTTTATCCGAAATCAAATGTCGAGAAAGTCTACAGTTTTTGCAATCTCGGCGATTTTGAACGGCTCGACATCAGCAAAAAACTCTATGAATTAGCCGACGCGCAAATGCAGGGTTTGGCAAAAATGTCGGGCGGAAAAGTTTTTCCGGCGGCGGATTTGAGCGAAGCGCGAGTCGCCTTTGCCAGGGTCGCACAGGAAATCGGCACGAAATACAGCGTCGGTTATTACTCTTCCAACGAAAAGCGCGACGGCGGTTATCGTAAAATTAAAATCGAGCTAAAAGGCGTTCCCGCCGGAGCGCAAATCCGGGCGCGTGAAGGCTACACCGCACCGACCAATTAAGTGATAACTGATAACTGATCACTGATGACTGAAAGCCAATCCGCAACTATACTTTTATTCATCCCTCATCCTTCATCCCTTATTTACCGCGCCTCCAAATCATATTCGCGCAGACGGCGATAAAGTGTCGAAGATGAAATGCCGAGAAGTTCGGCGGTTTTGCCGCGATGCCAGCCGGTTTGTTCCAAAGCCCGTAGAATCTGTTGTTTTTCGACTTCGTGCAGAGCGGTCGGAGTTGAATTTTGAAATGAACCCGTCGCATTTTCTTTCGGCGTGTTGTAACTGACGGAAACGCTTGGCTCATTGATTTTATAAACCACTTCGGGCGGAAGTTCCTTCGTCGTAATTCTGCCGTTATCGGCAAGTAAAATCGCGCGTTCCAGGCAGTTGCGGAGTTGGCGGACATTTCCCGTCCAACTGTATGAACACAAAGCATCAACGGCTTGCGGCGCGAGTTCCGGCGCGGTTGCTCCGGCAATTTTTTGCAAGAGATAACGTGCCAGCGGTTCGATGTCTTCGCGCCTTTGACGAAGCGGCGGAATATGAATCTCAAAGCTGTTGATACGATAAAGCAAATCAGCGCGAAAAATGCCTTCGGCGACGGATTGGGCTGCATTCCGATTGGTTGCGGCGACAAGGCGCACATCAACTTCGACTTTTTTTAAACCGCCGACACGAAAAAACGTGCGCGTTTCGAGTGCGCGAAGCAGTTTTGACTGAAGCGGCTGCGGCATTTCCATCACTTCGTCAAGAAAAAGAGTTCCGCTGTCGGCAATCTCAAAAAGTCCGAGTTTGCGGGCGCGGGCGCCGGAAAATGCACCGGCTTCGTGTCCGAAAAGTTCGGATTCGAGAAGCGAATCCTGCAAAGCCGCGCAATTTAAATCAATAAAAGTTTTGTCGGCGCGGCGGCTCAAACGGTGAATCGCCTGCGCGACGAGTTCCTTGCCTGTTCCCGATTCGCCCGTTATCAAAACGGAAGTGTCGCTTGGGGCGACGCGCTGAACGAGGCGCAAAACTTCCTTCATCTGCGGCGATTTGGCGACGATTTCCGGCAAATCTTTGTTGCTGCGTTCGATTTGGGCGCGAAGCCGTTGATTATCAATTT
>JBPCPU010000088.1:0-8863 GCA_050998795.1 Pyrinomonadaceae bacterium | reverse complement strand
GCAATATCAATACTTATTATTTTCAAACATCACTATGCGCGAACCTGATGTTTGAAAACTAAAAGACAAAAACATAACGCTCAGTCTTTTGTTGATGTTTCTGTTTTTCAAAATGGATAAAGTCGAGCTAAGAAGCCGTTTGAAAACTCACAAACCGACCGGTAAAGCAAAGATTCTGCCCGCGAAATACGCGCGCACACGCGAAAAAGAATTAAAATTTTTGTTTTTGATCTATTTTTTAGCGTAATTCGCGTGTTTCGCGGGCAAAAAATTACTTTTTAAACAGCTTCTAAATCTATCCAATTAACCAAAGTTGCTTTGTGATTTTGGTCGTCGTTTAATTCCAACGCCAGCCAATAACTCGTGTCCGCGAAATAGGTTCTCATTTGTCGTAAATATACTCGTCGTGATTAACCGAAGCGTCGGTTATTTCATCGCTCACCGGATTTTTGCCGAACCGCAGAATCGGGTCTTCGCCGGAAAGCGGAATCACGAGAATATAATTTTTCTCCCGGCGAATTTCCACTTCCTTCACACCTTCCAAAAGCTGTTTTGGAATATTTATTCTTTGTTCGGTTACTTCTGTTTTCATAACTTTAAATCTCAATTTCATCAATCTATGCCTTTTGCAGTTTGCCCGAAAACTTAAGCCGCGATTTTTTCTCGTTCCTGCTCAAATTCGCTCGGATGAATCGAAAGATATTCGCGCACTTCACGATTCATTTTATCAATCTCAGCCAGAAAGCCGCCTGCCGACGAGCGATAATTTTCAGGATTTATTTCCCCTTTTCTGATAGCGTCAACCATTTTCCAAAAACGAATTATTCGTTCTCTGGTCGCGTCGAGTTCAATATCGTTTTCAATCATTTTCAATTACCTCCACAATTCCGCGTCTGGTTTTATCGCGTTTGATTTGCCAATCTTCAACGAATAATTGCTCGCTTCCGATAATAAATTTTCTTCTTGACCAAAAAATACTCGCCCCGAAATCGTTATGCGATTCCAGATGTTCAAAAATACTTCTGACATCTGATTGGAAACGATACTTGTCGAAATCGTCGTCCATCACCAGGAAAATATCAACGTCATTCGGATTCGGTTTGCCGGTAACGAATGAACCGTAGATGATGAAACGTGAAAGCTGATTCGTGCTTTTTGCCAGCCGGTAAATTTTCGTCAAACGTCCGGCGACGAGTTGGCGTTGCAAAGTTCTCGCGCCGAAATGTTCGAGAACTTCCGGCAAAGTCGCCTGATAAATGCCGACGGGCAAATCGCCGTTTTCGTTGAATTCGGGAAACGTCATCAAATTTCTACCGCGTCAATCTGCGCTTTTTACATTTTCCCGAATAATTTTAATTTGAACCTTTCCTTAAATTCTCAGCTTTAGTTAGCAATTGCAAGTTTTCGATTACAGTCAAGCCGCCGTTTTTCATCGGTTTAGTGTGGTCAATTTGAAAATGCAATTTGCTTCGGCTTTTTTCGCCGCTTAGTGCGCTGTAATAAAAACCGTCCTTGTCCGTAAATTTTTCAAAAATTTCATCGCGCAGTTTTTTCCAATATTCGGGAAATTGTTCGCGCAATTCGTTCATACTGAGATTTTCGAGTTCGCGCAACTCTTTTTTATCGGTCGGCAAAAGGCTCGGACGTGCGAACGATTCGGGTTCGGCGAGGCGGCGCAAAGCCAAATCAATTTCGCTTGAAAAGAGTTGTTTGTTGTTAAAGCCGAAAAAAGCCTGCCACTGATTTACGCCGTTTTTCCAAAGTTCATCAATGTATATTTTCTTTTCGCTGACGCGCAAATCTTTTGCTTGAATTTCATCGGCAATTTTTGTCAAATCGAATTTTTCGCGGTCATTAAATTCGACAAACGGCGGCGCGGCTTCGGTGTTTGCGTAAAACTGAAGCACATTTTTTATATCGTTCAAATAATACGCGGGATATTTCAAACAGCCGTAGAAAAATTCGGATTCGGCTTTTTCGCCTAGGTTTTCTAATTCGTTTGGTTCCAAAGAATCCTTGTTTTTCAATTTGTTAGCGGCGAAAAATTCCGCAAGTGAAGCGATGAAGTCTTCGTAAGATTGACGGACATTATCGTAAATCAAAATCTCGCAGAATTTTTGCTGCGGTTCGGCAATCAAAAACTGATAAATGCCGAGCGGAATTCGTTCAATAAAATCCAGGCTTTCGATTTGCGAACGCTTTTCGTCATCAAGCATTTGGTTGGAAAGTTGGGCGAATTCTTCGATTTTGTTGATTGAAATCAAGCGCACGAATTGTTCGCGGGTTTCGCGTGATTTATCGTTAAAATCAATATTCTCTTCAATGAAAAGTTGTTCGGGATTAACCCAAGAAATTTTGTCCTGCCATTTGTCAATAAAACTGACAAGATAAGTTTTGGCTGTTCCACCCGCTTTTTCGCCACGCAAACCGCGCCCAATCATTTGCGTCATCAGAATCGTTGAAATCGTCGGACGCGCCAGAAAAACGCTCTGCACCTGCGGCAAATCCGTGCCTTCGGTCAAAATGTTGACGTTGATTAAAACTTCAGTTTCACCACGCCGAAAACGTGCGATTTTTTCGCGGTTATCTCTGTCCGAAATCGTGATGCCGAGAACTTTATCTTTAATCGCCGACAGAACGTAATCGGATTTTATGCCTTTATCACCGAAAAGTTTGTTGAGCGCGATGGCATTGTCCTGATTGAGCGCGAAAACAATTGTCTGCCCGTATTTAGTTTTGTGTTCGACGTAACGATTGACAATTGCCGAATTTCTGATGACGTTTTCGGAAATCGTTTTGACCGTTTCTTTGGGAAGCGAGTCGAGGTCAAATTGCTTGATTTTTTCGAGTTGTTTTTCGTCAAATTCTCTTGAAAAATCAACTTCCGTGCTAACTTCTTCAAAAATTGGTTTGGACAAAATGCCGAGTCTGATGAGCGTTCGCAAATCAATTTTATAAACAATATCGTCGGGAAAAACTTTTTTGAGCAAACCTTGTTCATCGTCCGCCGTGCGAAAAGGCGTGGCGGTCAAACCGAGAATGTTGAGCTTTCGGCATTGTCCGCGCAGATTTTCGATAAGTCGGCGGTAAGTTTTTGCCGTCGCGTGATGTGCTTCGTCAATTACCAGAAAAATCTCGTTCTCGTCTTTTTTCAGCCAGTTTTTGCCGAGATGTTCGAGATTAACATTCAAACTGCCTTTGGAGGCGAAAATAATGTCGTCGCTGGCTTTGATATTAACGGCGCGGTCGTGAATGCCAGAAATAAGGCGGTAATTAAACGATTGTTTCTGTTTAAAAATATCGGCAAAAGCAAGTTTTTCGTGAAAGGTTTGTTTAGCTTGGTTGAGCAGTTCGTGGCGATGGGCAATCCAGATAATTTTTTTGTTTTTATCGAGATAGTTTTGCGCCAACCAATACGCCGCCGTCAGAGTTTTTCCGCCGCCCGTTGGCAAAACCAACATTCCCGCAAACGAATTTTTGTCCTTTCTGTCAGTTTTGCTTTGCAATTCCGCAATCGCTTCGCGCTGATGTTTGTATAGATTCAGACGGCTTTCATCACGCGAAATTTCGATTGTCCCGGCGTTGAGGTTTTCGGCTTTCGGCGTTTTTCCCGTTTGAGTTTCACCGTCTAAAAGGCGGAAAGTTATCGTTTCATTACGTTTGAAGTCATAAACCGAATGTCTTTCTTCTTTGCCGCACCACAAACTGATTTTGTTGTTACGAAGTTGGTAATCAATCTGCCCGCTAAGTTTCGTATTACGGCGGTTTTCCATTCCGAACCAGCCGAGAAATGTTTCATATTTTCGATAGATTAAATTTTTGCCGTTGCTTTTGAGTTCAGCAATTATTTCTTCAGCCAAAATTTGTTTTATTTCTCTGAGTTCCATATTTTTGTTAGTACGGCTTTGAACCAATAAAAAGAAACTGCGAATCGCCGAAACTTTCCGACTCGCAGTTTTGACACTCTATCGAATACTAAATCTCAACCGCGTCAATCTGCGCCTTTTGCAGTTTGCCCGAATAATCAATATACAAAGATTTCCATTCCGAGAAAATGTCCAAAACCTGCGTTCCGGCTTCGCGGTGTCCGTTGCCAGTGCCTTTTGTGCCGCCGAACGGTAAGTGGACTTCCGCGCCGATGGTTGCCGAATTGACGTAGCAAATTCCCGTGTATAATTCCTGCATCGCATAGAACGCTCGATTTACGTCTTGCGTGTAAATCGCCGATGACAAGCCGTATTTCACGTCGTTGACAATATCAATCGCTTCGTCCAAAGTCGAAAACGGAATAACGCTGGTAACAGGTCCGAATATTTCTTCCTGTCCGATTCGCATTTTTGGCGCAACGTCCGTGAAAACCGTCGGTTCAATGAAATAACCTTTTTTGTAATCGCCTTTCGTCAGACGGTTTCCGCCGCAGGCAAGCGTTGCTTTATCTTCTTTTTGTCCGATTTCAATGTAACCTAAAATCTTTTCCATCGCGGCTTGATTGATAACCGGACCGACTTCGGTTTTCGCGTCCAAACCATTGCCGACTTTTAATCGCTTTGCCCGCTCGACTAATTTTTCGGTGAACTTTTTATAAACTTTTTTGTGAACGACGAGCCGCGACGAAGCCGTGCATCTTTGTCCTGAAGTCCCGAATGCGCCCCACAGAGAGCCTTCGACCGCATTATCAATGTCGGCATCGTCCATTACGATTATCGCGTTTTTGCCGCCCATTTCCAAAGAAACGATTTTGTTTTGCGCGGCGCATTGTTCTGCAATAATTCGTCCTGTATCGGTTGAACCCGTGAACGAAATCAAGCGAATATCTTTGTGATTAACGAGCGGCGCGCCGACATCCGCGCCGTGTCCGTTGACGAGATTGACAACGCCTTTCGGAATTCCGGCTTCTTCGCAGGATTTTATTAAATTGATTGTCGAAAGCGGCACGTCTTCGCCCGATTTGATAACGACTGTGTTGCCGCAAACCAGCGCGGGTATAAGTTTCCAACTCGGTATCGCCATCGGAAAATTAAACGGCGTAATCAAGCCGCAAACGCCGACCGGCTGGCGAACGCACATTGCAAACTTATTCGGCATTTCCGCCGGTGTCGTAAAACCGTGAAGCCTGCGACCTTCGCCCGCCGTGTAATATGTGCAGTCAATCGCTTCCTGTACATCGCCGCCGGTTTCCTTCAAAACCTTGCCCATCTCGCGCGTCATTTGTTGGGAAAATCGGTCTTTGTTTTCCTCTAAAATTCTGGCGAGTTTGAATAAAATTTCGGCGCGTTTCGGCGCGGGCGTTCTGCGCCAGCGAGTCGCCGCATTTTTCGCCGCTTCAACCGCCGCATTGACATCTTCTTCCGTAGATTTCGGAAAACGCCCGACGACATCCGAAGTGTCAGCCGGATTTATATTTTCAAACCACTCGCCCGACGCGCTCTTAATCCATTCGCCGCCGATGTAATTATGATAAGTTGCAGTTGATGATTTTGTTTCTTTTTTCGATTTTTTCTTTGCTTCTTTTGCTTTTGCCATAATTTTTGAGTCCAAAGTCGAAAGTCTAAAGTCCAAAGTTGAAAAAGACAAACAGACTTTGGACATTAGACTTTCGACTTTGGACTAATTTACTGAACTGTAAATTGCACAACTCTCAACTGAGTGCTTCGCGCCGTCGGATTGTAGATGAGAATGTGCAGAACAACCGCGTCGCCTGTTTTCAATTTGCCGGCAACATTGTTGAAAGATTTTAAGTCGGTTGCGGAAACGCGATTGATACGCTGAATCAAATCGCCTGCGTTGAGCGCGTCCGTGCCGTTTGAATTTTTCACGTCGGCGATAAAACTCGCGGGATTTATGTTTTTGATAATTAAGCCTTTTTCGCCTTGCAGTTTATAAACGGCGGCGATTTGCGGCGTAAGTTCAGCCAAAGTCAAACCAAACGGCTCAACCGGTTTTCTTTGCCCGTCAACGGACAGCTTTTTCGGTGTTTCGTCATCAATAATTCTATTGTTTGACGGACGCTCGGCAGGTTTAATAACAGCAGTTTTGCGTTCGAGTTTGCTGCCGGTTTCGCGCAGAAATACGATGTTAATTTCCTTATCGGGCGTGGTCGAAGAAACTTTTTGAATCAAATCCTGCGCGTCCGCGACCTTTTCGCCGTTATATTCCAAAATTATGTCGCCCGACTGCAAACCGGCGGCAGCGGCGGCACTTTGTTTGTCGCTGACACTGGTGACAATCGCGCCTCTGGCTTCGGAAAGCCCGTAGACCTTAGCAAATTCCGCTTTGACCGAATCGAGATACACGCCCAAATATCCGCGCCGGACTTTTCCGCCTGCCAGAACCTGCCGATAAACATTTGCCGCTTCGTTGGACGGCAAAGCAAAACCGATGCCGTTATAATCGCCCGTCGAAGTGGCGATTTGTGAATTGATGCCGATAACTTCGCCGTTCATATTAACGAGCGGTCCGCCGGAATTTCCGCGATTTATCGCCGCATCCGTTTGAATAAATTTTTGAAAAACGCTGGATTCCGGCGTTTCGCGTTTCGTCTGCGAAATAATTCCCGCCGTGACGGTTTGTGCCAAGCCGAACGGCGAACCGATTGCCAAAACCCAATCGCCGACCTGCGCCGCATCCGAATTGCCTAGCTTAATAAACGGCAGTTCGCGTCCCGCTTCAATTTTCAAAATCGCCAAATCGGTTAAATCATCCGCGCCGACAATTTTCGCCACATATTCTGCGCCCGATTGAAGTCGCACAGTGATGCGCGAAGCGTCGTCAACGACGTGATAATTGGTCAAAATATAACCGCTTTTATCAACAATAAACCCGCTTCCGACCGAATAGGACGGACGGCGCGGAAGTTGACGGCGGAAAAATTCCATAATATCGTCGGAATTACCGCCCGGCGAGCCGTTTTCTTTCAAAGTAATATCGGGAATTTTCCCTTTTGTATCAATGTTGACGACGGCAGATTCAACCCGCCTGGCAACTTCGGCAAACGAAGCGGAAAGTTGTTCGGGAGAAACGATTAAATTTTTGGCTTTGTCGCCTGGAGCATTTGTTTGGGCGAAAGATGAAACCGCAACACTTCCGAAAACCAGACACACGAAAATAAAACTCGTAACATAAAGGCGAATCCCGCGCTGTAATGTTTTTTTCGATTTTTTCGATTTATGAACTGACATCAACATTTTCTCCTTAAAACTCAAGATTTTGACAATCCGGTATTGTTATTCACAAATTATAACAAAAGATAATTACGAAATACGAACTTAATAAATAATTATTTTGACTATTTACAATTTACGATTCACTATTGACTAATTATGCTTGAAGAATACTTGCGACAATTTCTCGAACATCTACGCTATGAGCGCAATGTCAGCCCGCATACTTTGCGGAATTATTCCAGTGATTTGGAGCAGTTTCACGAACATATCGCGCCGCCGAAACCGGACGGCACACGCGAGCAAATTCCCGTCAAAGACATTGACCATTTGACGATACGCGAATGGATGGCTTCGCTTCATGCCGACAACAAAAAGAAAACTTCGATTGCGCGGAAACTCGCGTCTTTACGCACGTTTTTCCAATTTCTCGTGCGCGAAGGCATTCAGGAAAACAATCCCGCCAAGTTGGTTGCCACGCCGAAAGTCGAGCGCAAACTGCCGAATCATCTTTCGATGGAAGATGCGGTGCGCTTTATCGAATCGCCCGATTTGGAAAATGATTTGGGCAGACGCGACCGCGCGATTTTAGAATTTCTCTATGCGACGGGAATGCGCGTCGGCGAACTCGTCAGTCTAAATTTGAAAGATATTGATTTCCGTGAAAAATTGGTGCGCGTAACGGGCAAACGCAAAAAACAACGCATTTTGCCGTTTGGCGAACCTGCGCTTCATTCGTTGATGTATTATCTAAACGAAACGCGCCCGACTTTTCTCAATAATTGTCCGCCGACGGAACGCGACGAACAAGCCGTTTTTCTCAACTATCAAGGCACACGCATCACGACTCGTTCAGTCGGGCGAATGGTTGATAAATACATCAAACTCTGCACCGACATCCACCGCGACATTTCGCCGCATTCTCTGCGCCATTCTTTTGCGACTCATTTGTTGGATTCCGGCGCGGACTTGCGCGACATCCAAGAACTTCTCGGACACGCGCGGCTTTCGACCACACAAATTTACACGCACGTTTCGATGGAAAAATTGATTGAAGTTTATGACCGGGCGCATCCGAAAGCGTAAAATAAAAATTTATGAAAGCAAAATTCGTTTCCAAAATCTTTTTTCTGTTTATCTGCTTCTGCGCCATCGCTTCAGCAATCCACGCGCAGGAGGAAAAGCAGCGAGTGATAGAGGTTGGACGGGTCGGCGGAAAATCGGATGAAACGAAAATTGATAGATTAATTAAAACACTCGAAAAATTTATCAGCCGTTTGGAGAAAGAACCAGCGACTACCGAAGGTTTTATAAACGTTCCGGTAAATACTGAATTAGGCAAGAAGATTAAATTATTTGTGGCAAACGCCGGTATGGAAAGCCGCGTCAGGTTTTTGAGTGATTCAAAAAACCCAAAATATAACCATACTTATGTTATTAACTTTCTTCTTGTTCCGCAGGGCGCGGAAATTCCCAAAATCTATACTCTCGGACCGTGCATTTGCCCAACTTTGGACGTTATTGCGCCTGAGATTGTAACCAATCAAAATTCCGTTTTAACTTTCGAGGCAAAAGCGGGAGACGGTGATATTGACGGACTTTCTTACCATTGGTATATTTCAGCGGGCAAAATCGTGGAAGGACAAGGCACACCTACCATTAAAGTTGACGCGGAAGGCGTGAAGGAAGTAACGGCAACCGTC
>JBPCPU010000258.1:0-16118 GCA_050998795.1 Pyrinomonadaceae bacterium | reverse complement strand
TTCAATCGCAGACGAAACCAACCGATGCCGTTCCAACCCGTCTGCGGCAAACTCTCTCTCGTCAAAGCCGTATCTTTGAGCGTTTCCCACGCCGAATCATCAAAGTTTGGATTCGCCCAATCCAAATTATCGCCCGCGTGATATTTCCAACCGGCTTTAGTTAGCTCGGCAGATTTTCCGTCCTGCAAAGCATCCGCCGTCAAAGTAAAAATTTCATTGTCCTGAGCCTGAACATTCACTGCGGAAATAAAAAACATCAGAACGACAAATTGAGCGACGCTAAAAAAGGCGCGGGTAAAAGTTGGAATGTTTTTTGCTAATAATCTCATATTATTTAAACCTTCAAATTATGCTTTTGCTTTTGAGAACGATTAAAACAAGAGAACGCGATTATAAATTAATTAGAAAAAGTAAATTTACCACGGCATTTATAGCATCTGCCAGTTCAAAAAAATTGGCAAATGTAGACATCAGGCTTCCGAAATTAAATTTTAATCTTGAATTTTCAGAAATGCCCCAAACGATGTTGCTGCGTCAAAAATACCAAAAAATCTAACTGTTGCCTTGTCTTATTTGAAAAAAACGACGTAGAATCACAAAATACAGTTTTTTCTTATCTAAAGTATAATTTTGGAGAGTTTATAAATGAAAATCGGATTACCGAAGGAAATCAAAGATAACGAATATCGCGTCGGATTAACGCCCGCCGGTGTGCAGGCTTTGTCGGACGCGGGACACGAACTTTTTGTGCAGAAAACGGCGGGCGAAGGTTCGGGTTTTTCGGATGAACAATATGTCAATGCGGGCGCGAAAATGCTCGAAACGGCGGATGATGTTTGGGAAGCAGGCGATATGATTGTTAAAGTCAAAGAGCCGATTGCGCCGGAATATCCGCGGATGCGCGAAAATCAACTGCTTTTCACCTATCTGCATCTCGCGCCGGAATTTGAATTAACCAAACAATTAATGAAGCGCAAAGTTACGGGCGTGGCTTATGAAACAATTACCGATAAACGCGGAACTCTGCCGCTGCTGACACCGATGTCGGAAGTTGCGGGCAGAATGGCTGTTCAGGTCGGCGCGACTTACCTGGAAAAAATGAACGGCGGGCGCGGCATTTTATTAGGCGGCGTTCCGGGCGTTCCGGCGGCAAATGTCGTCATTATCGGCGGCGGCGTGGTCGGCACGGAAGCAGCGAAAATGGCAGTCGGTTTGGGAGCGCACGTTACGATTATTGACATCAATCTTGACCGCCTTCGCCAACTCGACGACATCTTTTTGTCGAAGGTGCAAACGCTCGCGTCTTCGCGCTACGCGATTCACGAAGCGATTTCGCACGCTGATTTGGTTGTCGGCGGCGTTCTGGTCGTCGGCGCGGCGGCTCCGAAACTCGTTACGCGCGATATGCTCAAAGATATTCCGAAAGGCGCGGTTCTGGTTGACGTGGCGGTTGACCAGGGCGGTTGTTTTGAAACGACACACGCGACGACGCACTCGAACCCGACTTATTACGAAGAAGGCGTTTTGCATTATTGCGTAGCGAATATGCCGGGCGCAGTTCCGCGCACTTCGACATTTGCATTGACAAATGCGACTTTGCCGTATGCTCTGGCTCTGGCAAATAAAGGATTGGAAAAAGCTATCAGCGAGGACGAAGGCTTAAAAGAAGGTGTCAACACATTCGGCGGAAAATTGACTTATCAAGCAGTCGCTGCTTCGCAGAATTTGGAATACACGCCGCTTGAAAATTTGGTTGACGGCATCGCGGCAAAAGCAAGTAGTAAATGGTAAATGGTAAATGGTAAATAAAAAACTCTTCAATTTACCATTTACCATTTACCGTTTAGAGAAAATGTCTGTGAGAATAAAGATTTTAACCGTGTTTTATATCTTTATTCTCGCGGGCATTATTTTTGCGGCTGATCTGCGCGGAACGGATTTTTTTGCTTTTGTCGGAAAAGTGCCGTTTGGCGATAAAATCGGGCATTTTTTGTTGATGGGTGTATTTTCGTTTTTGCTGAATTGGGCTTTGAATGCAAAAACGATTCGATTTTGGCTGTTCAGATATTTGCTGGGAAGTTTGATAGTTTTCGGATTGGTTACGTTAGAAGAACTTTCGCAAAATTTTATTCGCGGACGGACTTTTGACCTTGCCGATTTGATTTTCGATTACGCGGGAATTTTTATTTTCGGTGAAATTGCGCGTTTGATTTGCCGCAAAACAATCAAGATTTAGCTTTTTCAGCCAGAAGATTTGAAAGTATTCGGGTAAGTTCTGCTTTCAGGTTTTTCTCCTTCATCAAATAAGCATCAGCTAAACAATTCCCTGAATTTGCTTCTTTATCCTGGTTGAGTCCGCTTAAAATGATAATCGGGATGTGTTTTTTGTCCGGGTTTTGGCGCAGCATCCGGCACAAATCATATCCGGTCATATTCGGCATCACGGCATCGGCGATAACCGCGTCAATTTCGTTTTCCAGCGCGGCTTTCATCGCCGCTAATCCGTCTTCCGTCGAAACCACGTCATAATTTGCCTTCTGCAAAATGACTTCGACAAAACGCCGCATTGAATCGTCATCTTCCGCCAGCAAAATTTTCTTTTTAGAGGTATTTTTGTGATTTTCAAAGGACATTTATTTTCTCCAATCTTTTATAATTAGTTCAATTTCTGCGGGGGATTTCAGTATGTTGTAGAGTATAATGCTTTCATAAAAGTTACAACGTAAAGCTATAACTGTTAAGCTATAGCTTAGAAAACTTGCCAACCTTTTGTCAATAAAATTACACTAACTTGTGTTAGTAAAGAATTAATAACTTATTATCGGCAGGCAAAAGTTTTAACGGAACAATTTATTTCCGACGCGCTTTTATAATGTTTCTATCTTTTTTATTGAATTTTTAGATGTACGAATTTGCAGTTACACCGGCTGTAACACAATTAAGACGAGCAGGAGTTTTGATTTCAGAAGTTACGCCCGAAAGTTTGGCGGATGAATTGGAACTTGCCGCAGGCGATAGAATTGTGCGCGTGAACGGGCGACGAGTCCGTGATTATCTCGATTTTCGCTTTCAGACCGCCGGCGAAACCGAGATGACTTTGCTTGTCAAAAAGATAAACGGCGAGAGTTGGGAATTGGAAATCGAGCGCGAAGAAAGCGAAGATTTCGGTTTGATGTTTGAGCAAATCGTTCCGCGCCAGTGTGCCAATGAATGCCTTTTTTGTTTTTGCAAAGGCAACCCAAGCGATGCGCGACCTGCGCTTTTTGTCCGCGACGAAGATATACGCTTATCGTTTTTATACGGAAATTACACGACTCTAAGTTCAGTTACCGACGACGAAATGAAGCGCATTGTCGAGCAGCGTCTTTCGCCGCAATATGTTTCGATTCACGCGACGGATTTAAAAACCCGCGCTTATTTGCTCGGCGTTGACGAAAAACGCGCCGATATTTTCGGTAAATTAAATACGCTTTTAGATAACGGTATCGAAATTCACGCGCAAGTCGTTCTCTGCCCGGAAATCAACGACGGCAAACAATTGGAGAAAACCCTGCGCGATTTGGCTTCACATTATCCGAAAGTCGTTTCGACGGCGGTTGTTCCGGTTGCCTTAACGCGCTACAACACGGACGAAAGATTAACCCGCGTTACGCCGGAGTTTTGCCGCCGAACAATCGCCGAAGTCGAAAAACTGCAAAAGGAATTTCGCAAAACTCTCGGCGTAACATTCGCGTTTCTCGGCGATGAAATCTACATCAAAGGCAATGTGCCGATTCCATCAAAAAAACATTACGGCGATTACCCGCAAATCGAAGACGGCGTTGGTATGATTCGCTCTTTTTTAAATTCATTTGAAAAATTATTGAAAAAGGCGGAAATCCGCGCGTCGGCAAACGTGCAGATTGCTGAAAATGTCAGAACTCATGAATTAGCAATCGTTCCCAAAGTCCAAAGTCCAAAGTCCGAAATCTCTAAACGGCACAATTCTCACGGGCGAAATGTTTGCGCCTATTTTAAAAGATAAAATCGAAAAATTAAACTCTCTTATCGGCTCAAAACTTCACGTTTTGGCAGTTCCGAATACATATTTCGGCGGCGATGTTTCGGTCGCGGGACTTTTAACCGGACAAGATTATCTCGCCGTCAAAGACCAAATCGTCGGCGATTTTGCAATAATTCCGAAACACACTATCAAATCCGACGAGCCGATTTTGTTGGACGGAATGAAGTTTGATGAATTAAAAACGCAGTTTGACGTGCCGATTTATGATTTAGACGTCAAAAATTTGATAAAGATAATTTCTAACGGTGAAGTGTCCGCGTCCTCAAGACGAAACCGCTGATTTTTAATTCTGCTTATAAAATTTTCAACAATCTGCGGCAAGCAATTAACCATTTGGAACACAACGCCGACAATATCATCGGCTCATAAAATAAAATTTTAGTCAAAAGGTATGAAAAGCCCTGTAAATAGAAGGCTTTGTTGTTTCCTGCATTATATCAAAATAAATGGCACGAACTTTGCTTTTGAGAGATTGAAAGGCAACGCTTGCCAAAAAAAATTGAGCATTGCCCAGAAGAATTTTTACCAAGGAGAAACCATAATGAATCGTTTTAGAAATTTAATTGCTGTTTTTGCTTTTTCTCTCCTAATTTTAGGCTTACCGGCAATCGCTTCCGCGCAGTGGCGCAACGACCGTAACGACCGCAGCAACCGCAACGACGATTACAACCGCAACGGAAACTATAATCGTAATTTACAGGCAACCGTCAAAAATCTAAAAAATCGCAGCAAACAATTTGCGCGTCAACTTGACCGCGAACTTGACCGCAGTCGTTATGACGACCGCAATCGTGAAGACCGTCTGAATCAATTAGCGGAAAGTTTTAAAGATGCGGCTGAAAACCTTGATGACGTATACGACAATCGAAATGATTATAATCGCAGTCAGGACGAAGTGCGCCGCGTTTTGGATTTAGGCAATCAACTTGACCGCGCACTTTCACGCGCCCGTTTGAGCGGCAATCTCGACCGAGATTGGAACAACATTCGTCAAGATTTGCGGACGTTGGCGGATGCTTATAACTACAATAATAACAATCGCAATAACCGCAACACTCGTGATGATGATTACAATAATAATCGTAATCGCAACCGTCGAAGCAACAATGACTGGTGGAAAAACATTCCGTTTCCAAACTAAAATTTATTAAAAGTTGCGCGCGGCTTGATTTATAATTCGCGCTTTTTAAAGCCTGAGTTTTACAAAACTCAGGCTCTTTTTATTTTTAGACAAAAATCAATTTAACGCCCGCAATCAGCAGAACAACCGATAAGACGCGCCGCAAAACCAGTGAATCAAAATGCCTGCTGCCAAGCGTCGAACCGATTATTCCGCCGATGACTGCTGCGATAACCCAAATCCAAACAGTCGGCGGCAATTTCGCCGCTTGCGCGTAATTACCAAGAAGTCCCGCAATCGAATTGACCAGAATAAACAGCGCGGAAATTCCCGCCGCTTTTTTTGTTTCCGTCCAATTTGTCAGCAGCAGAATCGGCGTGAGAAAAATTCCGCCGCCGACACCGACCAAGCCCGACAGCAATCCGATAATTGCTCCGATTATCAGTGCCAGCCAAATCGAAGGTTTAAAAATTTGTTCTTCGTTAGTAAATTTCCACGCCAGACGAAACGCCGCAAAAAGAAGAATTACGCCCAAAAGCGGACGATAAATTTGCGTCGGCAGAGAAATCATTCCGCCGATAAATGCAAACGGAATTGAAGCCAGCGCGAAGGGCAGAAAAACTTTCCAATCGAAATGTTTGGCGCGGCAGAATTGAAACGCGGCGATTGAAGCGACAAAAACATTCAAAATCAGCGCGGTTGGTTTCGTTATGTCCGGCGCGACGCTCAAAAAAGCCATCACCGCCAGATAACCCGACGCGCCGCCGTGTCCGACGGAAGAATAAAGAATTGCGACAGCAAAAATTGCCACAATAATTAGAATTCCGAACGGTTCAACCATTTAACTTTAATTGTAGTTTGATATAAAATTTCAGATTATTTTTTGCCGCAAAAAAGCATCGTCACTCACAAAAATAATTTGATTTTCTTTTTATTTTTGTGTTTTTTGTGCCTTTTGGCGGCGATTCTTTTTGTCTTGCATCTTAGGTTAATTTGAAAGTATAAGAATTTATCGGCAAACCTGAAGCATCGTCAAATTCCGTTCCCGCCTGCACACCCAAACGCGCGATTTCTTCGCCGGTTTTGTTCGCGTCATTATAAACGGCAAACAACGCGCCGAGCGCATACCCGCTGCCGCTTCCGTTGGCATAAAATTTTGAAAATTCCTGCACGTAGCGATACGAACTCAAACCGAAAATGCCGTTCGGATTGGCAATCAAAATATCGCCGCGAAATGTTTCAAAATCTTCCTCGTCGTCGGGACGCAGAAAATAATTTTCCTTTAATTCTTTGTGCAGATGAAGCCCGAAGCGAAAAATATCGGCTGCGTTTTCAAACGAAACTTTTTTCTTCGCCTTTGCCAGAAAATCCTGAACGGCGATTCCCAAACTCGCCGAACCCGTCACGCCGAGATAGTTTTCACGATATTTGAAAATCTTTTCGCTGTTGACAATATACTCCGCCGATTCCTTCGTATTCCCGAAAGTCGTCAGCGTGTCGGCGGCAATCGTTGCCAAGCCGTCTTTTTTTACAACTACAATTGTTGACATAATTTATTTGTGCGCCTTAAAAGCGGTTTGATTTATCGAAGCAAGCCAAACGTCCCAATCTTTGAGCGCAAGTTCCACCTGAACGCCGTGACGCTCGCGCTTGTTGCGGTATTTTTTACGCAGTTCGATTGGTAATTCTTCCAAAAGACCGAACGTGATATTGACCGGCTGAAAATTCTTTGTTTCGACATTTGAAACGTAGCGGCACAACGCGCCGATTGCGCTCGTCGTCGGCGCAGTTATCACATTTTGTTCTTTGACGATTCGCGCCGCGTTCAATCCGGCGAGCCAACCTGTTCCGACCGATTCGATGTAGCCTTCAACGCCCGTAATTTGTCCCGCAAAAAACAAATTCGGATTTTTCCGCGTTTGCAAAGTATCCCGTAAAACCTTCGGCGAATTAATAAAAGTATTGCGATGAATCTGTCCGAATTGCAGAAACTCGGCGTTTTTGAGTCCGGGAATCAATTTCAAAACTCTTTCCTGTTCGCCGTAACGCAGATGATTTTGAAAACCGACCAATGAATAAGCGTCCGCCATCAGATTTTCCTGACGTAATTGAACGGCGGCGTAAGGTTCGCGTCCGGTCGCGGGCAAAGGCAAACCTTTCGGCTTCATACAACCGAAACGCAAAGTGTCAACGCCGCGCCGCGCCAGTTCTTCAATCGGCAGACACGATTCAAACCATTTGGTATCTTCAAATCTTTTAAGCGGAACTGACTTTGCTTCAATCAATTCATTATAGAAAGTTTCATATTGCTCTTTATCAAACGGACAATTGACATAATCGTCGCCGCCTTTGCCGTAACGCGCCGCTTTAAAAGCAACCCGCATATCAATCGAATCCGCCGCGACAATCGGCGCAATCGCATCGTAAAAATAAAGCTGGTCGTCGCCCGTCAGCTTCATTATTTCCGTTGTTAAAGCGTCGCTCGTCAACGGACCTGTGGCAATAATCGTAATTTCTTCGGGCGAAATTTCTTTGACTTCTTCTCGAACAAGCGCGATATTCGGATGCGCTTCGATTTTTGCCGTGATGTATTCCGAAAACTTTCCACGGTCAACCGCGAGTGCCGCGCCTGCGGGAACTTTCGTCGCTTCCGCCGCTTCCATTGCCAGCGAATTTCCGCGCCGCAGTTCTTCTTTTAACAAATAAGGCGCAGAGCCGACTTCATCCGATTTCAGCGAATTTGAGCAAACGATTTCCGCCAGTTTTTCCGTGCGGTGCGCCGGTGTTTGCTGAATCGGACGCATTTCGTAGAGTTTGACTCGCGCACCGCTTTCCGCCGCTTGCCACGCCGCTTCAATTCCGGCTAAACCGCCGCCGATAACATTTATTTCTTTCATACACAGTTAATCGTAAATGTTAAAGCGCAAATAGTGAAGTTCGGAAATCTTCCACTTGACATAAACTAACCCTGACAAGTATATTTTGTAATTCGGCAAACGAATTTCTGCCATCCTAGCTCAGCTGATAGAGCATTCGATTCGTAATCGAAAGGTCGAGGGTTTGAATCCCTTGGATGGCTCCAAGATTAACGTAAGTAAATCAACAACTTACGAAAACAAAAAGGCATCAGATTTGATGCCTTTTTTTCTTTTGTGTGCCAAATGTGTGCCAAACTCAAATTAACCGAATTTTCGGCTTTGATAAAACATCGTTTCGAGTTTGTCAGATGCTTGCGCTTGCATTCCTTCTAAAACGTGGCTGTAAGTGGAAAGTGTTAAATTCACGTCCGCGTGTCCTAGTCTTTCCTGAATCACTTTCATATTTTCACCGCTTGCCAAAAGCAATGTCGCGCAACTATGCCTTAGCGAGTAAAGCCGATGGTGTCCAAGTTCGGCAGTTTTCAAAATTCCGTGAAAATGTCTTTTGGTAAGATTGCCGTAACGAATCGGTTGACCTTCATCAGTTGCGAATACAAGGTCGTTTCTTTCATAATTCGCGCCCGTTCTAAGTATCTTTTCAGCTTGTTTGATTCGATGTTCGCGTAACTTTGAAAGAAGCGTCTTAGGCAAAGGAATTGTCCGCCGTGAAAGCGTCGTTTTCATTTCTTCGTCAAAATACCAACCGCCGCCCTTTCGCCAAATAAGTGTTCTTTGAAAGGTTGCCGTGCCGCGCACAAACTCGACATCCGACCATTTCAAAGCTAGGTATTCTTCTGGACGTGCGCCCGTCAACAAAGCAAACTCAAAAACGATGCCGTGTTTATCACTTTCCGCCGCTTCCAAAAACCTTTGCGCCTGTTCCGGCGAAAAGACGTTTATTTCTCTTTTCTGCTTTTTTGGAAGTTCAACAAAACTGCACGGATTGTCTGAAATATATTTTTGTTCGACAGCTTTATTAAGCGCATTTTTCAAAATCGAATGAACGTAGCGAATTGTCCGCGCCGAATAATTAGCTTTCATTTCGTTGTAATGCTTTTGAATTTCAAAGGTGCGTAAATCCGACAATTTACGATTGCCAAGTTTCTCATAAACATATTGCTTCAAATGGTATTCGTAAGAATCAAAAGTTGCTTCACGCACACGCGCCTTTGCAATCGTTTGAAGCCATTCAGTAAGAAATTCTTTGACGGTCAAAGAAGTTTTTTCGACAAGTTTTCCTTTGTCCGCTTTGGAAAGATTTTCATTCAAAGCCTTTTGAGCATCTTTTTTCGTGCCTTGCACGGTTTCGTTGTAATAACGGCGTTTGCCCGTTTTATCATCACGTCCGAGAAAGATGCGAATTTGCCAACTGTCTTTAGTTCGTTGTGTTAATTGTCCTGCTTTTCGAGTAGCCATAATTTTTATTACTCCATTTTTTAATTTGAACAGGACGCGCCTTTTTGAGATAATCGGCGCGTCCGTTGGTTTCTTAGTAGGTTTCCTTTGGATATGAAAGGCTTTCCTTGCTTTGCGGTTTAGGAAAGTCTTTCGTCTTTTAGTGAATCTCTGCGTATCTTGTGAGCAGACGCGCCGCCGCACGATGTCGGCACGGTTGGTTTTCCGCAAATGCACGGCATCCGCATTTTCCGTTCGGCGTGTAAAGTTGATTGCTCGTTTCGGACATCATCACAAGTTCGCCGTCCGCATAATTCCAAAAAGGATTTGATTCGAGTTCGGCAACCGCTTTTTTAATTGCCGACTGCCATCTTTTTGCGTCCGCACGGTTGGAAGTTTCCAAAGACTTGACCGCTTCACCAGCGACGGTTTCAAGTTGTTCAAAATTGATATTCAGGCTGTTTAATTTCATTCGATTTTCACTCCGTTTTTTTATTTAAGGCTTTTTCTTTTGCCTTTACTTAATATAAACGTCTAATCGCTCGTAAATTCCTGAAAACAAAAGAGTTATTTGATTATTTTTTCAACTTTTTTCTTTCATTTCTGTATGATTTAAGTGATACAAATAGTTGCTTGCCGCTTCCCAAGTTTCGAGCAAAACAGAAAAGGCGGGCAACATCAAGGCTTTTGAAATTATCGTTTTGAAACGATAAAACACGAATGAAAAAGCCGCGCATTGCTTCATATTTGACCTATGACACCTTTTCAACCTAAAAACGGCTTGGACTGTGCTTTCCGCTCCAAAGAATCGCCTTTTTCAACGGCAAATCTTCGTCAAAAGATTCGTCGGTGTTTTTCGCCGACCAAACCGCTAAACTCAAACTCAAAACGAGGTCGTCGTGATTTGTTGAGCCTTTTGCTGAAAATGTCGAATTTCCTTTTGCCGTGAATCGCATCTCGAAGTTTTGTAATTCGTCAATCAACAAAGGCAATTCGGGCATATCCCCGGCGAACTGCAAATAACCTTTCTCAAAAGCAATCAAACAATTCATTATCAAATCTCTTTTGGGAATGTTCAAAAAATCGCTTCCTTCACTCGGTTCGCGCCCGGCTGTAATGTTGATTGCATAAAGCTGTTCAAGCCTTGTATCCAAAAAGGCATCATTTCTGAGTAATTCAGAAACCGACTGTCCGACTCCGGTTTGGTCAAATGCAAGAAATGTTGGAATTTTTGACGGATGCCTAATTCCAAAATTATCTTGCCAACCGTCAAAAGGCGCACGTTTAAGGCGATTCGATATTTCGCTGACAATTTGGACGTAGGAAGTTTTCAAAGCAAATCTTTTCATCATCAAAACTTCATAAACGCTTGAACCGTTCACCCGGCTTCGACGGTCAAGCGGCGTGAATTTTCTAAGGAAACAAATTGCCGTGAAATCGTTTTCTTTGCCTAAATCACATCCAAGATGAAATGAGATAAATCCGTTTTCGTTTTTTCTGTTATTCATAACTTTCTCACCAAGCAACCGCCTTCAAACTTGGATTGATTGAATTTTCTATCAATTCGGACGGGAAAATCTGCGTGTCTGTATCAACAAATTTGCAAAAGTATTCTTGCTCAAATAAAAACAACGGCATCGAAGCCTTTTCCGATTCGAGAAAATCATCTGTGATGCGCGGGCAATCGGTTGCCTTGATTTCTATTTTCTGCCATTCAGCTTCACTTCCATTCGTCCAAGTATCATAGAAAAAGCCGCGCTTGCCGTTCGGAGTTGACAGCAAGATTTGTTGACCGTTTGACACTGCCAACATCGGACGGACGGCGAAAAACACGGCATCATCAATTCGGCTTGCTTCGTCAAGAATCAACAAATCAACCGCCGAAAACGTGCGAATGTTCGCCTCTGACGACGGCAAAGCCAAAATCCGACTGCCGTTGCTCATTTCAACCGTCAAAGTTGAATTTCGGTCAAAATCAACATCCGGCGTTTTCGATAGAATGGCTTTGACTTTGCGCAAAAGCTCGCTCGATTGCCGTTCGGACGGGCAAACTATCAAAATCAACGAATCCGGTTTATGAATAGCTTTATGGCTACTTAAAACAGCCGTCGTCGCGCTTTTGCCGGATTGCCGCGAACAATTCAAAATGATTTTCTTTGAATCGCTTCTCAAAACATCCGACTGCCAAGCATCCGGCGAAAAACCAATTCTTTCGGCAAAGGCAACCGGGTTTGCAGCTTCACTTTGTCGAAACTTATTGATTAAATTTCGCGCCGCATCATTCAGAAATTGATTCGTCGTTATCATTTTCAAATTCGTCTGCCAAAAGCCGTTTCGCTTCAGTCAAGATTTCCTCCGGCGTGATGCCATAATCAACAATCGCCGCTTTCCAACTGAAAACATTCACATCCGCATCAATTCTCTGTGAAACTTTGCCCTCTGTGCGGTCAAAAACCTCTTTGATTGCAGAAACTTCACCGTTCAATGCCTGTTTTATCAAAGCATCGGCAATGCCATCGGCAACCGTCTTTTCGGACGCATCCGGCATCGCATCCAACATTTTCCGCCGCAGAGCATCCGACAGCATCGCGCTTTTCGGTCTGCCGTTCGGATTGCCGCTTTGACCTTTTTGGAACGGACGCAAGTTTGCAAGCCGCTTATCGCGCCCGTCGTCATTGTTTTCTCTCTGCATAACAGAAAACCTCACATTCTCGAATAACTGCCGGATTCACGAATCAGTTTTTCGGTTTTATCCGATGAATCTACATTCGCCAACATCGCGTTTTCTCGCAATTTGGGCAGAATCTTTTGAAAATCCGATTCACTGGCAAACGGATTGCCCTCGAAAAACTTTCTTTTCAAATCCGTTTCAAAGTTCGCCGCCGATTGTTTTCTGAAATTTTCGGCTTCGATTCTCAATTCGGCTTCACGTTGCAAACGGTGTTGCTCCGAAAGTTTCTGGTTTTCGGCATCCTTTTGCTGTTGCTCGGCAAACGCCTCAGCTTCAACTTGCTTCAATCTCTGATGCGCCGCCGAATTTTCCAAAATCGCCAAAGTTTTATACGTCGCACGTTGTTCCGGCGACAGATTTTTGTCATCTAAATAACTCATTTTTTTATTTACCTCACTTTTATTTAATTTTCCGGCAATTCCCAAACGAAACTGCCGTTTTGACCAACCCGCGAAACTTTGATTCTCAAAAGTTTGCGAGAAGAAGTTAAAGAGCGAATCGGCACTCGTGCCTCTCGCGCCCGTCTGTGTAGCTGAATGACTTCAACCGCGCCGTCTTTCAACTCGCGCCGCAGAAATTCCAGACTTTTTCGTTGCCCCGCGCTCAATTCTTTGAAAACCATATTTTTCGCTCCATTTTCAATTCAACCGAAGAGTGCCAAACACCTGCGAAGAGTGCCACGAAAATACGTTTGGCATCCTTCGATTAAATAGTTGATTTAACTAGCTTTATTTGCATAATTTACCCGAAGAGTGCCAACTCTATTTTCGTGGCACTCTTCGGGTTCTTCGTGGCACTCTTCGGGAAGTTTCCAAAACCACTTCGTCGGATTGAAGCCTTCCTTGCGAGATTCGACATTCAAAGCGGTTTTCGCACGTTTCAAAGTCCGCTCTGAAATTCCGTTTTGTCTGGCTTCGGAGTAAATATCTTTGGAGTATTTTTCACCGTCGCTCAAAACTTCTTTCAAAAACTCTACCGCGTCGGATTGTTCCGCCCGCGCATCGTCATCTTTGACGTTTGCCAGAATCATTGATGCGGTCAGATTACTCTTTCCCGTCCAAAGAAACTTCGCGCCGTCCGAACTGTTTTCAATCGTAAAACCGACAGCTTCACCGAACTCTGCCAAATTATTCTTCGTCTGGACAATGGCGCGTTCCTTTTCATTGTCCGGGTTTCTGCCGACAAGAAGCTCGCTTCTGACAGCCGCCCGCCAATCAATAGAGCCAAGACCAGCCGCCCGCGCATCGCCGAAGCCTTTCGCCTTTCCGATATGACGGACAAGCATAATTGAACAACTCCACTTTGTAGCAATTTCCGCCAGCCGCGCCGAAATTGACCGGCTTTGATTCGCCGAATTGATGTCAGTCTTTGACGGCGTGTAAGCGAACAACGGGTCAACCGTAACAAGTTTCGGTTTCGCTTCGGCAATGTAACTTTCAAGTTTGAGCAAGCCTTTTTCGTCAAAACTTAATGGTTCATCAATTACGAAAACCCGCTCGCAGTTCGCGCCAACAGCTTCCAGACGCGGTTTTATCGTATCGGCTAAACCGTCCTCTGCCGACAGCATCAAAACATTGCCAGCGTCTTGTTTTTCAAAGTTCGCCGGGAAACCGCTTCCGGTTGAAACGGCGGACGCTAAAGCGCAACTCAACCAACTTTTTCCCAAACCTTCTTCACCGGAAACAAGCGTCAATTTACCGATTGCCATAAATGGAAACCATAACCAAAAGATTTCTTCGGCTTCGACATCCGACATTTTCACCAATCGCAGATTAGAACGATTGCCGTTTGTCGCTTCCGACAATTCTTTCAAACGCTCAGACGCAAGACGCAGAAAATCGGCTTTGTTTTCCGTTTCCGCAAAGTTCGTCATCAAATAATCCGAGTATCGAATGACATCACGTTCCAAAGATTTTTCTTTCAAAATCCCGGTATAACTGTCAAAGTCAGCATCGGAAAAATGCGGCAATCCGACAGTCAAATTCGAGATGTCAACTACGGTAAATACCGCGCCGACTGCCAATTGTTTCAACTCATCATCAATCGAGTGCGCGTTTATCGGCTTGCCAGCGTCTACCAGTCGAAGCATTACCCGGAAAACTTCCCGGCGAAATCCTTCCGGGTAAAAATCACTCGGTTGTAATTTTTCAGCCGCCGCGCCGATTAGGGAATTTTCTACCAAAATCGCGCCCAAAACAACGGATTCGGTATCCGGCGAACTTGGTAACGCCCGGTCAATAGTGTTATTGTCTGACATAGTTACTTTGCTTTAAAAGTTCCAAACATTTATCGAAGCCGATAGCGTCAACTATCGGTTTTTGTTTTTAATCCTGAATTTTGTCTAAAATCTCACTGACAAGTTCGCCGCACTCCTTCACGGCATCAAAAGCCGGTTTCAAGCGGTCATCATTTTCGCCGTCCAATAAATTCAAAATCTCGTCAAAATGTTTTTCGATTTCGTTTCTCGTTTCGTCTGTCATAATTTTCACCTCTATTAAATTTAAGCCGCCTCTAATTGCCTTTTTTGCATCGTTCCGCCGTTGTGTAACCACAAATCCAATTCCTGCGAATTGATGAGAATTTTTCTGTTAATCCGCGCCGCAACCGGAGCGACAATCGTTCCGTTTCTCACCCACTCGAAAATCTGCGCTTCGGATGTCATCAGTTTTTCCGCCGCTTCTTTCGCCGTGATAAATTCTGTGTTTTCCATATTGTTTTTTGCTCCCTAAAAAAATTAAAACCGCCTGAATTTCTTCAAAGCGGTTTTAGTTTAATGGAGTTAGTTGAATGACTGTGAACAACTATTTTTCCGAAAAAGATTTGTTCACTTTTGATTTGACGGCGGACAGAATTTCGTCAAACTCAAATTCGATTTTTTCTAATTCTCGCTTTAATGCGAAATTAGGATTTGTGTGCTGTTCTCCAAACATTTGGCAAGCGATATTAGTTAAAGTTGGCGGTTTGTTGCCCAACTCTTTATATGCCCTCATAAATTTATCCATAAACTCCAAAACGATTTTCCGGTTATTTTCGAGATATTTTTCTCCAATTGAATGGATTTCCTTTATTGAATGTAAATCCATTTTTAGCAGTGGATGTTTATCTTTCTTCATCTCTCGAATTTCCTTCGGCAAAATAAAATTCTCTGATTGATTAACACGGGCGCGAACCTTTTTTTCCGCTTCATTTCTAATCCGGCTCAAAATATCATTGCGCTTTTTGCTCCACGACGCAGATGCTTTAATTTCATCACCAATCATTTGAGCGACTAATTCAGCAACAGCAGTTTCGAGATTTTCATTGAGATAATTCGAGATATACGAATCCGCAAATCCCTTATTTTCTAATTTAGTAATTTTGACCGAAACCTTTTTTGTTTCGTCAATTTCTATTTCACAGGTCAAACGTCTTTTTCTCATAGAATAGATGTGTGCCAAAAGTGTGCCAAAACAACTAAAACACACCAAACCTCACTTAATTTGAATGATAAGATTATACTTGAAAAGTGAGCTAAAGCCTAACTTGAATAAACTCTAATGATGTAAGCTAAATTAGGCAAATAAAGGCTTTTTAAGATTCGTAATCGAAAGGTCGAGGGTTTGAATCCCTTGGATGGCTCCATTATTTTCAATAACTTAGCCCAACTTTGACAGTTGGGCTTTTCTGATTTATCTGGAAAGTTGTATGGCAAATTCTTTGCTATGGCTGAACTTAAATAAAATTTATAAAACCTTTTAGCGGGACAATTCCTGTCACCTGAGCTGTGTTATACGGTTTATCAGTAAGTAGGTATGATAAACTCAAGAAATGAGAACTGTGGATTATGTCAGTCGGATCACAGAAACTGCCGACGAGTTGAAAGGGTTGGAGAATAAAGAGAAAAATCCGCGA
>JBPCPU010000239.1:0-27721 GCA_050998795.1 Pyrinomonadaceae bacterium | reverse complement strand
GTAATTCATTTTTGCTAACTAAAACACCTCATGTCGTTTTAGAAGCGGTCTGTTCCCGCTGTCCACTCAAGTTTCTCAAACGGCGGGAACAGACCGCCGCCGCCGCAAGTTTCTCAAGCGGCGGTCAAAGACCGCCTCTAAACGGTGGAGTTTATTGATATTTAATTGCGCTCAGGCTTCAATTAAATCCAACGAACGGCGGGAACAGACCGCCTCTAAACGATAGATAGATTTATTTTTGTCATATTACTTAAAACACGAAAATTGTATTTTCCTTTCTTTCGTGTTTTTCGTGTTTTTCGCGTGTTTCGCGGTATAAATAAAAAAGCCGTCGGGTTTTGCACCTGACGGCTTTCAACCTTTTCAAAAAATTAAATTTTCAAGTTCCCGTAAAATTCGGCTGACGTTTTTCAAAAAATGCCTGAACGCCTTCTTTAAAGTCTTCTGATTTGCCCGATTCAATCTGGCACGTCGCTTCTAAATCAAGCTGTGCGGTTAAATCGTTTGAGAATGTCGCGTTGAGCATTCGCTTAATTCGCCCGATTGCACCGGTCGGCGCGAGCGCGAGTTTTTTCGCCATTTGCAATGCTTCATCCATCAAATTTTCGGCTGGCACGACACGATTTATCATACCGATTTGCAACGCTTTTTCCGCCGAAATTGTTCCGCCCGTCATAAAAAGTTCCGCCGCAAGTTTTTCGCCAATCGCTCTTGGCAGAAAGAAACTTCCGCCGCAATCGGGCGACAAACCGATTCTGACAAAAGCCTCGTTAAAACCAGCATTTTCCGATGCGAAAATTAAATCGCAGGCAAGCGCGAAATTTGTTCCCGCGCCCGCGCACACGCCTTGCACGGCGGCAATAAACGGAATCGGCGTTTCCCGAATCAATAAAATCACTTTGTGCAAAGCCTTCAAAGGTTCATCTAAAAACGCTTCGATTCTGTCTTCTTTCCGCCACATCATCTGCATCTCGCGCAAATCGCCGCCCGAACAAAACGCACGTCCCGCGCCCGTTAAAACGACGGATCGCGCTTTTTCGCTTATCGCTCGTTCAAAAGCGGAGCGCAAATCTTTACTTAGTTGAAGCGAAAGCGCGTTTAAGGCTTCGGGACGATTCATCGTAATAATCGCCACGTCTTCTTGTAACTCGTAATTTACCGTTTCAAACGACATAAAATCCAAACAAATCGAAATATATAGCAATGAAATTGAACGCAGAAAAATAATAACAGAAACCGAAACAGAATTGAAACAAACTGAAAAGCATTAAAAATCGGCGCAATTAACTGAGGTTTGTGCAAATTGAAGAAACCGGGTTTTTAGCATCTTAAAAATTTTACTTCCGAAATGGAAAGATGTAATGAGAAAGACACGGCGAAACATCTCGCGCCGTTTTTGCGCCCTGGCGGTAAAAGCATTTCATTTTGAATATCACCGAATTTCCAAATAAAAATTCAAAATTTTGGAAAAAAATCTGAATTTATATAAACCTAAAAATATTTTTTGTATTTAAGTTAAGTATTTTATTAGTTTTTCGGACTCCGTTTTTATGGCACAAAAATTGACAAGATAAAAATTTATGAGGAATTAGATAACTTGTCCATACTACAGTCTTAATAAATACAATTGAGAAAATTCAAAAATTTTGTGAAATAAGGAAAGAAGAACATGAAAAAATTATTAATTGGCATTTTGTTTGTTCTTGGCAGTTTAAGCATTGTCTTAGCTCAAACACCGACAGGTCGGCTCTTGGGAGTTGTGTCAAGTCCTGACGGCGGCGTTTTACCAAACGCGACGGTCGAGGTAAAATTCAACCAAACCAGCAAATCTCAGACCATCACGACAGATGGCGACGGTGCATTTAGCATTCCACAACTCGAACCCGGAGAATATACGGTAACTGTAACGGCTTCAGGGTTTAAGACCTTTGTGGCAAATCAGGTTAAAATCGACATTGGACGAGATTATAACTTACTGCCCGTGTTGGAAGTCGGAAGCGTTCAGGAAACGGTAACGGTTACGGCGGGTGCCGATGTCATTACATCGACCAGCGCACAGGTTACCAATGTGGTCAGCCCACAACAAATTTTGTCGCTTCCGCTTATCACGCGCAACCCGCTTAATTTGACGACGCTTCAAGCCGGCACGGCGAGCAATCCGAATCAAGGAACTTCTATAAACGGGATGCGAACCACGCTGACCAACATCACTCGTGATGGTATCAGCATCAACGATGCTTTTATTCGCGCGAATGCAACTGATTTTGCGCCGGGCAGACCATCAGTTGACGATACGGGCGAGTTTACAATTTCAACAACTAACCAAGAAGCGGATTTAGGTTCCGGCGGAGCGCAAATTATACTCGTCACCCCGCGCGGAACGAAAAGTTTTCACGGCGCATTGTTTGCCTATAATAGAAATTCAGAATTTGCCGCCAACGACTTTTTTAATAATCGGGACGGAAGATTTGTTGCAACCGATGCCGCCGTTATTCAGGGACGGTCAAAGGTTGGAGATTTGAGAAGTCCGCGTCCGTTTCGTAATCGTAACCAATACGGCGGAAAGGTAGGCGGACCTTTTCCGGTTCCCCATTTTGGAGAAGGCGGACCGGTTTTTGAGAAAAACAAAGGGTTTTTCTTTTTTGCATATGAAAAAGTAAATGATCCTCGTTCCGCCCGTGCTACGCGCACTATCTTAACTCCTTCGGCAAGATCTGGAACATTTACCTTTAATCGCGCAACGGCTGGCAGCCCGATAACGAGCGGACAGATTATTTGCCCAAGCGGTGACGCAGGCAGTGTTTGCACGGTTCCAAATATTTTAGCATTCGCACAAGCACAAGGGTTTGCCGGAATTCCGTCAACCACTGATCCATTAATTCAATCGAGAATTCTTTCACGAATTCCGGCTCAAGGTAATACTACGGGCGGCGACTCGCTAAACACGACAGGATTTTCCTTAAACCGTCGTCAAGATACGCTCGTTGATACATATACAACCAGAATTGATGTGGACGCGACTGAAAAAGACTCCGTTAGCGGTGTTTTCAGTTATAACTTTGAAAATAATTTTCGTCCCGACGTTGATCCGATGGGGTTTGATGTAACTCCTGATGCTACTCAATCTTCAAAGAATAAAACATTATCGCTGACGTATCGTCGAATCTTCTCCAGCAATATTGTCAATGAAGCACGCTACGGTATTTTCACAAGTGAAGTTCCGTTTAACCGCGTCAGCCAGCGTCCTTCGTTTTTTCTCGGATTTGCATCAACAACAAACATCGACCTTCTGGCGGGTATAATCAGCAATCCCGATAATATTTTCCTGGATCAGGGACGTAATAACAAAACCTTTACGTGGGCGGATAATGTTAACTGGATTGTCGGCAAGCATTCATTAAAGTTTGGCGGACAGTATCAGAAGTATAAGATAAATTCCTTTAATGATGTGTTCACCATTCCGAATTACGTAATTGGAACTACCACCAGCACGACACTCGGAACAAATAATTTCGCTAATGTCGGCGGAACAGCGGGAAGCAGTCTTATCAATTCCAATCAATTAGGTACTGCGAATGGATTGTTAGCATTGTTGGGCGGTTTGGTAAGCAGCGCGACGCAGGGTTTTAATACTACCAGCCCGACATCCGGTTTTCAGACAGCGAGAAACTTGTCGCCATTTCGAAATACCAATAGCGCGCTTTATGTATCGGATAGATGGTCGGTTTCACGCGGGCTTACCATATCGCTCGGATTGCGATATGAGCTGTATCCGGCACTAAAACTTGCTAATGGATTATCTGTTGAACCGGTAATTTCAGACCCGGATAATCCGGCAGCTTCGCTTCTTACCGGAAATGGAACTTTTAACGTCTTAGGAACAAACGCCGGTAAAGAATTTCTTTATTACAAAACCGATTACAATAACTTTGCGCCTTCTTTCGGTATTGCTTATACACCGAATTTAGAATCCGGTATCGGAAAATTCTTTCTCGGCGGCGAAGGCAGAACAGTTATTCGCGGCGGTTACAGCCAGATTTACGGTAATGATTCAATCATTACTTCACTCAATGGTACGCTTGTGAGCAATGTTGGTCTGGGTCGGGCAACTAACTCTGCAATCGGTCCGACTGGCACCACATCGTTAAATGATCGTATAAGCGGTGGTTTAACACCGATTGCGCCTCCACCCTTTACTCCATTGCCGCGTTCATTTTTGCAAAACAACACTGCTGGTCAGGGATTCTTCGGACAAGCCAATGCGGTTGATCCTAAATTGCAAATCCCGCTGGTTGAACAGTATAGTGCCGGTGTGCAGCGTGAATTCTTCGGCAATACGGCGTTTGAAATCCGTTATGTCGGAACTCGCAGTAAAAATTTGGCGAGAGGTATTGACCTTAACCAAATTGATGTTATTAACAACGGTTTCTTAACCGAATTTCAAAAAGCACAGGCAAACCTGGCTTTGACAGGAACAACTGCTTTCTGTAATCCGGTGACAGTTACCGGATGCCAGGCGTTGTCTCTTTTCCGAACTGGAAGCGGAGCTACGCAAATCGGAACAGGTCCGTTGCTTGTCGGCACCAATTTATCTATTACACAATTCAATGCCGATTTGCGAAACGGTGTAGTGGCTGATTTGGCTCAACGGTTTGTTGGATTTAATCTCAACAACCATCCGACGCTTGCCAGCCCGGGCAATGTTCCATTTGTTAAATTCTATCAGAATCCGAATATCGGTCAGATTGAACTTTTTACAAATGCGGGTTCTTATAATTACAACTCGTTACAGCTTGAAATTCGTCGCCGTTTTTCGCAGGGCGTGTATTTCCAGGCGAATTACACTTTCTCGAAAAATCTGACCAATACGGTTGGAACGAGTCAGGGGCTTTTCGAGCCTTTTCTTCAAAACCAAAATCAGGATCTTGACAATCAACGCGCCGACTTTGACCAAACTCATGTCTTTAACTTCAACGGTATTTTTCAACTGCCGTTTGGCAAAGGCAAAACATTTTTGAATAATGGCGGCATTGTTGACAAAATCTTTGGCGGTTTTGAACTTTCGGGACTTCTGCAAACGGCAACGGGTTCACCGATTAGCTTTATAGATAGTCGCGGAACTCTAAACCGCGGAGCGCGTTCAGGAAGACAAACTCCATTCAGCAGTCTGACGAATGATCAAATCCGCGCTTTATCCGGCGTTTTTGAAGCAAACGGAAGAATTTATTTCATAGATCCTTCTATCATCGGCAGCAATGGGGCAGGGTCGCCCGGATTTATTAATCCGTCAAATGCCAATGTCGCTTTTCCGGGACAAGTATTTTTTAATGTCGCTCCCGGTCAAACCGGAAACGTGGCACGAACACTAATTAACGGTCCGCGACAATTTAACGTGAACCTGGCTCTTTTGAAGAACATCAGATTTACCGAATCAATTCGGGTTCAACTGAGAGCCGAAGCGTTTAACGCATTCAATAACGTGAGCTTCTTTAGTACACAGTTTGCTAATATCAACAGCGCAACTTTCGGGCAGTTAACATCAACATCTAATCCTGCTCGTCAAATGCAGTTTGCGGCTAGATTTGAGTTTTAATTGAAACTTTGGGTTTTCAACCTTTTAAGGTGTTGTTCCTTCGAGCAACACCTTTTTTTATTTTGAGTTAGCATTTTTAGATTCGATATTTTTAATTTCCAAGTCAAACTTGAAGTTAAAGCCTTTTTCTTTTACCCTCATTTAATCAAAATAAATAATCTATGGAGCAAATATCTTAATGCGACGTGATACGACATCCTGGTATAGTCATAATCTTGGAATGGAAATGCCGCTGGTGGCTTACGGACACGCGGGTTATCCGCTTTTAATGTTTCCGACCGCCGCCGCCGATTATCTTGAATATGAGCGTTTTTTATTGGTTGACGCGATAAAGCCTTTTATCGAATCGGGTTTGCTTCGCGCTTATTCGATAAATTCGGTTAACCGTCACAGTCTTTTGAATGACAAGGCTTCGCCGGACTGGAAAGCCGAACTTTTGACGCGCTATGACCGCTATATAATGGATGAAGTTTTGCTTTTGATTCGCAGTGAATGCGGGCAAGATACGAAACCTTTGACGACAGGTGCATCTTTGGGCGCATTTCTTGCGGCAAACTGTTATTTCAAACATCCCGACAACTTTCGCGGCACAATTGCGATGAGCGGAAGTTACGATATACGCTCGTATCTGAAAAATTATTATGACGATAATGTCTATTTCAATAATCCGGCGCAGTATGTCCAGAATTTGAATGACGATTATTTTTTGCCGATTCTGCAAAAAGCCGATTCAATCGTTATTGTTACCGGACAAGGCGCGTTTGAAGCACCTGAACGAACCCGGCAATTTTGCGGTATTCTGCAAAACAAAGGCATTCCGCATCTCTGTGAAATCTGGGGACACGACGTAAACCACGATTGGGATTGGTGGCGGAAAATGCTTCCCTTTTATTTGGGAAAATTCTTTCAATAAAACAATTGGCAAAATGCAGTATGGGATGAAATATCACGGTTTGCTGCATTCTGCCGACTGCCTACTTTTTGCTAATTATCGCCATCGCCTTTCTTGCCTTTCCGTTTTGGACTTTCGTCTTTTGGTTTTTCCACCGGTGGCGGTTCCGGCTTTTTAATCGGCGGTGGAACAGTTGCCGGCTTGGTATTCTCATCACGCGGAGTAGCTTTGGGTAACGGGTTTTCATCAGGTTTGGGCAAATCAGTCGAATTGGTCGGTGTTGCCGAATCGGTCGGCAGGTCCGCGCCGGTTGTTAATGTATTATTACCATTTTTCCGCGTTTTTGTTCCCGTATTAAAGCTGATTCCGGTTTTTCTTCCTTCTTCATCCGCCTTTTCGAGTTTTTCAAGTTCTTCACGCTTGCGTTGTTCGACGAGCGATTTAATATCGGAAGGCATCGCCGGAGTTTTATAAAAACTTTCCTTTTCCCTGCCTTTCATAAATTCACTCATAAAGGCGTTAAAATACGGCAGTGCGCCGTGTCCGCCGGTCATATTTCCGCCAAGGTTTGTTTTCTTTTCGGGATTTCCCATCCAAACGCCGGTAACATACGTCGGCGTGTAACCGATAAACCAAACGTCCGTGTGGTCGTTGACCGTACCGGTTTTTCCGGCAAGCGGTTGTCCGGCGGCATTTGCTCCCGGCGCCGTTCCGCCTGCTTTAGTTACACCCTGCATCATCTGAACCATTGTTCCCGCGACATATTCGCTGGTTACTTTTGAAGTTGCGTCATTCGCTTCTTCCAAAAGGCTGCCGTCGCGGCTGTAAATTTTGCGAATCAAATGCGGGGTTACGCGCACGCCTTTATTAGGAAATGTCGAATAGGCGGAAACCATTTCGATTAAAGAAACTTCGCTTGCGCCGAGTGCGGACGGCAAACTCGGAGCCATCGGATTAGTGATGCCGAAACGTCTGATCATCTGTGCGCCTGTTTGAACTCCGACTTGCTCAAGCAGGTGAACTGCCGCCAAATTTAATGATTTCGCCAGCGCAATTTTCATCGGCACGTTTCCGTGACTTAAGCTGCCGTCGTAATTGTGCGGCATCCAGCCGCCGCGCTTAATCGGCGCGCCGCTGACCATTGAATCAGGCGTCATTCCCCATTCAACCGCCGCCGTATAAACAAAAGGTTTGTATGCCGAACCCGTCTGGCGTAAGCCTTGCGTCGCGTTGTTAAACTTGCTTGTATGAAAATCGTATCCGCCGACCATTGCGACAATCTCGCCTGTGTGGGCGTTGAGCGTAACGATAGAGGCTTGCACTTCCGGTACTTGAATAAGAGACACCTGCAAAGTTTGGTTGTCTTCGTCAACTTCTTTTATCTCAAACTCCGGCAAGTAACCTGCTTTTAGTTCGCTTGCTGGTTTCCTGCCGCTTTTGCCCATCTCTTTGGCGGTTACGATGGCTTTATATCTGCCGAAACGCACCTGTGCTTCACCTTTGGTCGGGTCAACCTTCATCACCAAACCTTTGATATATTCGCCTTTATCATAAGTATCGCCATACCAGTCGGCGTGTTTATATGCTTTTAGAGTGCGCTCAATTTCTTTTTGGTCGGTAATCGGCTGGTTGTTTTCATCCAAGAGAACATTTTGATATTCGGAACGCCAACTGCGTCCGCTATCGTACCTTCGCAAACCGCCGCGGATAACTTTCGTAGCAAGTTTCTGGGCATCAACATTTATCGTCGTATAAACCTTCAAACCGCCTTGGGCGACGCGGGTTGTGTATTTTTCTTCCAGATATTTGCGAACTTCCTCAACCGGATAATCCCACGCGGTTGATTTCGGCAGAGATTGATAATAAGCCGTGTCCGCTAATTTAATCGGTTTGGCTTTCGCAGCATCGGCTTCCGTCTGCAAAATTTTGCCGTATTTTGCCATCTGGTCAAGCACGGTGTCGCGGCGTTCCTTCGCCTTGTCCATATTGCGCGTCGGCGAGTATTCGGGCGATTTTGGAATTGCCGCCAGCAGCGCGGCTTCTTCCAGATTCAAATCCTTCAGCGGTTTACCGAAATAAGTCCGCGCACCGGCTTCAAAACCATAAGAACCCGCGCCGAGAAAGACGTAATTCATATACATTTCAAGAATCTGCCGCTTGGTATATAAACGCTCAATCTCCAGTGCCATCATCCATTCGCTGATTTTTCGCGTGTAGGTTTGTTCGCGTGAAAGAAAAAGATTTTTGGCGAGCTGCTGCGTGATAGTTGACGCGCCTTCGGTTTTTCCCGAAGTAATGTTTTTAATAACCACGCCCGCGATGCGATACGGGTCAATCCCGATATGGTCGTAAAAACGATAGTCTTCAATCGAAATCAGCGCATCTTCAACATTTTTTGGAATTTCACTTTCTTTAATCGGTATGCGTTTCTCCAGTGCAAACTCCGCCAAAATCGTTTCGCCGTCGTCCGCATAAATTGTCGTTACCTGCGGCGGACGATAAGTTGCCAGCGCGGAAACCTCCGTCGCATAGCGCGAATTATTCAGATAAGTAGAAGCCAAAACGCCGGTCAAACCGCCTGCCGACAACGCCAGTAAAAGCGCAACCGGAAGCCATACATAGCCCCAAAATCCACGCTTTTTCGGCGCGTTTGATTCAACTTCTTTTGTTTCAATATCTTCTATCTTTTTCATAATTCGTAAATCGTGAATCGTAAATCGTAAATCGTAAATAGAAAGCTGCAACGATTTACGATTTACGATTCACGCCTTTCTAATTAACAAACCGGCGCATTTTAACGCTGATAACAAAACCGATAGCGATAAAAGTCGCTAAAACTGCCGAAAGTCCCGCGCTCATCAAAGGCAGCGGAACACCGATAACGGGCAAAAACCCCAAAGTCATTCCGACATTGATAAATATCTGGAAAGCCAGTTCTCCGACAATCGCCATAATTACAATCATTCCGGCACGGTCGGGAGCTTGCCGTGCGCCGCTGATTAAACGCGATAAAAGCAGAGCATATGCCAGCAGAAGCGAGATGCAGCCGAGAAAACCCGTGTTTTCCGCCGTTACTGCAAAAATAAAATCCGTATGCGGCTCGGGCAGAAATTTTAAAACACTTTGCGAGGTTTCCGTGTCGCCTTTGATTCCCGTCAAGCCGCCTTTGCCGACTGTAATCATTGATTGAATAGTGTGATAACCATAACCGCGCGGGTCGGCGCTTTCCGGGTCGAGAATAACATTGATGCGTTCTTGCTGGTAGCTTTTGATTTTTCCGGTTTGAATTCCTGCCCAATAAACAAGCGGCATAAAAACCAAACCGGCGACAACCGTCAGCACGATATAGCGCATTTTGACCGCCGAAAGAAACAAGACGACGACAAGAATCGGAAAATACGTCATTGCTTGTCCGGCATCGGGTTCAAGCATAATCAAAGCAATCGGCGCGGCTAAAATCGCACCCCCGACGAGAAATTCTTTTAACTTTAAAGTTCCGTCTTTGCGTGAACCGAAATACCTGGCAAGCATCAAAACAACCGGAATTTTAACAAACTCAGATGGCTGAAATTGTCCGACAAGCGGCAGTTTCAGCCACGCCTGTTGTCCGTTAACTTTTACGCCCAAAGGAGTCAGCACGAGAATCAACAAAATCAAACCAAGCGCGTAAAAAAACGGTGCGGCATCAACAATACGGCGATAATCGCTGAAGGCAACAACCATTAAAGCAACTAACGCGATAAATAAACCGATGATTTGTTTTGACCAATAACTTTCGGTGGGTTGAGCATTATAAATTTGCCACACACCGAAACAGACGATAGCCACCGCAAGAATGGCGACCAGCCAGTCAAAATCTCTCAAATCACGTTTTTCGATTATTGCAACCATAAATTCAATTATGAATTACGAATTTCAAATTACGAATTACGCTGCTCAAACCCGGACACATTCGTAATTCGTAATTTGAAATTCGTAATTCGTTTTATTTCCTTGCAATCTGTTGTTCGGGTAACAAATCAGAATGATTTTTTGAAAGATACGCTTCATAAACACCTTTGACGGCGGGCGCAGCATTACTACCACCAAAACCAGAATTCTCAATTAGCGCAATAACGGCAATCTCCGGTTTGTAGGCTGGAGCAAAACTAACAAACCAAGCGTGGTCTTTGTTTTTGCCGACATCTTTGCCAAGCGCGGCGACTTGCGCCGTTCCGGTTTTTCCGGCGATGTCAAAACCCGCCATCTTAATTCGCGCTCCTGTTCCGCCGTTGTTGACTACGCCCCATAACCCTTCAAGCACGATTTTGTTTTGTTCGGAAGTCATCTCAATCATTTTCGGTTCGGGATTGTCAAAGCCAAAAGTGGGACGCGCCGGAACATAATTTTTATCACCTACTTCACCGACTGCGCCGATTGCCCTAAATTCTTTCAAAAGATGCGGCACATACATTCTGCCCTGCACACCGACGCTTGATACGGCGCGAATCATCGAAATCGGCGTTACGTCAACCGTTACTTGTCCGATAGATGCGAAAACACTTTCAATATCGTTCCATTTTCCGCCATCGCGTTTTTTGACATACGGTTCGTAGTATTTCGGTGTGCGGCTGACCTTTTCGTTTGGCAAATCAATGCCCGATTGCTTGTCGTAATCAAAAGTTTCAACCATTTTAATCATCCCTTCAAGACCCATTTTCAAGCCTAAACGATAATAATAACCGTCGCAAGATTTGGTAATCGCGTAAGCTAACGGCGGTGAACCGTGATTTCCCATACAGCGCGTGAACTTATTGCCAACCTGAATACCGCCGCCGCAAGCGATATTTGAATGAGCAACCGTTATCACGCCTTGCTGCAGCGCGGCAACCGATTCGGGAATTTTCCACGTCGAACCCGGATGATAACGCCCCTGAATGGCACGATTCAAAAGCGGTCTTTCTTCGTGGGTATAATAACCGGAAATTTCCTTGCGTCCTTCAGGTGTTGTACTTCGCGTAACAAATGCGTTCGGGTCAAACGAAGGTGCGGAAGCCATCACCAAAATTTCGCCATTGTTCGGATCCAGCGAAATAATCGTGCCGCGCTTGGTTGTTGAATTTGCCAGTTGTTCTTCGGCTACCTGCTGTAAATCCAAATCAATAGTTGAAACCAAATCTTGTCCGGCTTGCGGTTGGACAACTTCAATCTCGTTCTGCACGCGCCCGCGACTGTCAACAATGACCTTTCGATAACCCGGTTTGCCGCGCAGAAATTCGTCGTAGTATTGTTCAAGACCGCCTTTGCCGATAATGTCGCCCGGACGAAAACCCTTTTCCTTCATTTCAGGTTTTTCAAGCTGTTTCGGACTTATTTCACCAACGTAGCCAAGAACGTGCGCTAACGTCGTTCCGAGCGGATAAAAGCGTTGCGGTTGGATTTCGACGCGAAGTTCGGGATACTCGATTTCGTGTGATTCAACCCAGGTAATGTCTTGAATAGTGGCGTTTTCTTTTAACACCATCGTTTCAAATCCGGGTTGTTTCTTAATTAAATCCAGTCGTTCAACCAAAAACTGGCGGTCAACATTCAAGCCTTGCGCGTAATCTTCAAGCCGGTCGCTAACATCAATCTTTTTAATCGGCTCGTTTGATAATGTAACATTGTAAGTCGGGCGCGAATCAACCAGAAGTTTTCCGTTGCGGTCGAAAATTGCTCCGCGCGACGCAGGAATCGGAATCAGACGAACACGCTGATTTTCGGCTTTATCGCCGTAATACTCGCCCTTAACGACTTGCAGATAATAAAGCCGAACACCGAGAATCGTCAGCAGGACAAAAGCAAAAACCTGAATCGTGCTGACTCTGATGCTTAAATTTTGAGCTTGGTCGTATAACTTCATAATGGTAAATGGTAAATGGTAAATGGTGTATTTAAATCGCTTGCAATTAACCATTTACAATTAACAAAACTTATCTTCTGCTTCCCAGCCGAATCGGGTTGCGTCGTCGGGTTTGACGGCGCGGCGCAAACACTTCGCGCTTTCTCTGCTTAATGACATTTTCCGCGAAAAAGCTATCTAAAATCAAGTAAATAATCGTTCCCACAATAGTCGTTCCGATAATCGAGTAGGCTATCGTCGTTACAAATTCTCCGGTCGGTCCTTGTCCTAAAAGACGGTGCATCCCGTAATAAACCAGATTATTCAACAAACACGCGCCTGCTATGACGGGAATCCGCAATAAAAGGTTGTCCAGATAGACGCGCCGCACAATCTCCGAAACTATGTATGCTATCAATGTTTTAGAGAAGCCGTTAGCTCCCAAAAGTCCGCCGCTTAACGCATCAACCGCGAGACCCGCAAATGTTCCGTAGAACAAGGCTTTGATGGCGTTTCGCTGAAGCGCGGCATAAATCACGATAATCAACGGAAAATCAATATATGCGAGAGGTTCAGCGACATTGCGAAGCGTCCACTGAAGCAATATAGCGATTATTAACGCGACTGTGATTTTTAACTGTTCCATTAAAATTCAAGATTCAAGATTCAAGATTTAAGATTGTTGGATGTATTCAATTTTTAACCTTAAATCTTAAATCTTAAATTATTTCTTCTTCTTCGGGCTTTTTTCGTCTTTGACCGCATTGGGTAAGGATTTATCATATTCGGGACGCGGCGGTGGTTCATAAAGCACAACGGCAACTTCCTGCAGCGCCGAAAAATTTGCGCTCGGTTTGATGAAAATCTGGTGCGGAACGGTTGCCGAACCGGAACGGACTTCGACTATTTCACCTATTTTCAAACCTGCCGGATAAATTCCTTCCTGTCCGGTTGTATAAACGCTATCGCCGACCTGAACTTCAACGCTGCCCGGCACATAACCCATTTCGAGCAATTCTTTTTTACCCGTGCCGCTGACCACGCCGAGCGCGTTTGATGTTCCGAGTTCGCCGATAACGCCGCCTTCGCTTATTTTTTCTCTGGTGATTAAATGAATTTGCGCCGTCAGGAAACTGACTGCCGAAACTCTGCCGACTAATCCGCCTTTGGTTACAACCGGCATATTCAGCTTCACGCCGTCGGAACTTCCGCGATTAATAATTATTGTATCAAACCAGGCTGACGGGTCGCGTCCGATGATTTGAGCAGGTTTAATTTTAAAGCCGGTTTGTTCCTTGAGTTCGAGAAGCGACCTTAATCGCTGAGTTTCAACCGTTAAACTTTCTCTGCTTTGAAGTTCAACTTCAAGTTCCTGAATTTGCTGTTTGAGAGCATCATTTTCACTTTGAGCGGTTCGCAGAGAAGAAATTCTTTGAAAATAATTGGTAACACCGGCACTTATTGTTGTAACGGGAGATTGCACAAAATCCGCCGCGGTTTGCGTCCAGATGCGAATGACACTTTGATTTGAATTGGTTTTTGCAGAATACGCCATCAAAATAAAGTTGCCCAGCAATAAAGCAACCATGAGCCACGGCGTTAATTTCCAAACTTCTTTCTGGCTTCGCTCAATCATTTTCTCAATTACGAATTACGAATTTCAAATTACGAATTATCAGATGATTCATCTCGTAATTCGTAATTTGAAATTCATAATTGATTTAACTGCCTGTCATCAGTGAATTATCCCATTTGACGCGCTTGAGAAGTTCAAAATCCGATAGCATTTTGCCCGTTCCAAGCACCACCGAAGAAAGCGGGTCATCCGCCAGCACCACCGGCAAACCGGTTTCAATCATCAAGCGTTTGTCTAAATTTTTGAGTAGTGCGCCGCCGCCGGTTAAAACAATTCCGCGCTCGACAATATCGGCGGAAAGTTCCGGCGGAGTGCGTTCGAGCGCGACACGCACGGCGTTGATAATTGTCGCCACAGCATCGGAAAGTGCTTCGCGGATTTCTTCATCCGAAATCGAGATTGTTTTGGGAATTCCTTCAATCAAATTACGCCCGCGCACATCCATCGAAAGCGGTTCTTCGAGCGGAAAAGCCGAACCGAGCGCGATTTTTATCGCTTCCGCCGTGCGTTCGCCGATAAGCAGATTGTATTTGCGTTTGATAAATTGCGTAATCGCTTCGTCCATTTCGTTTCCGGCAATCCGCACGGCACGCGAATAAACGATACCCGACAGCGAAATGACGGCAATATCGGTCGTTCCGCCGCCGATGTCCACAACCATATTTCCGTGCGGTTCGGTAATCGGAAGTCCCGCGCCGATTGCCGCCGCCATCGCTTCTTCAACCAAATAAACTTCGCTCGCCTTCGCGCGATACGCCGAATCTTCGACGGCGCGGCGTTCAACCTGCGTAATTTCCGAAGGAATTCCGATAACGACACGCGGACGCACCCAACTCTTGCCGTTATGCGCTTTGCGGATAAAATGCTGAAGCATCTTTTCCGTCACTTCAAAATTCGCAATCACGCCGTCCTTCATCGGACGAATCGCCACGATATTTCCCGGCGTTCTGCCGAGCATCTCTTTTGCGTCGCGCCCGACGGCTTCGACTTGATTGGTAACTTTATTGATTGCGACAATCGAAGGTTCGCTGACAACGATGCCGCGACCTTTCGCATAAACCAGCGTATTTGCCGTGCCGAGGTCTATTGCCAAATCACTTGAAAACAAACTAAATAAAGACTTAAATGCCATTTTTTTATAAATATCCGTCAAAAAGATTATAACTTAAATATGCTGATTTTTTGAAAAAGAATTAGCTCTTAAAAAACTGCTTGAGCCTCACTGGGGAAAGACTTTCGCGCGACACATTTAACCTACTAGCATACACTGAAATTGCTTTATATTTCCAATAAAAAAAAAGATTTTTTATATTTTTTACGAATAAATTGAAAACGAGCGATAAAATCGAAAAATTTATCACTCGTTTCAGTTTAAATTTGGAAAAAAAATTATTTTTCTTTGGCGATATATTGTTCACTCACGCCGTCGGAATGCGGTTCGATTTCGGGAATCACATAATTTTCGCCTTTTGGAACGCTTTGTTCTTTTTCCAATGCCGCGCCTAAAACATCATCAATCCGTGTTGCCATCGTAAATTTAAGTTCAGTTCGCACGTCTTCGGGAATTTCCTCGATGTCCGCCTCGTTTTTCTGCGGCAGAATTATGTGTCTGATTCCGGCGCGATGTGCCGCCAGGATTTTTTCCTTAACTCCGCCGACCGGGAAAACTAAACCCGAAAGCGTGATTTCGCCGGTCATTGACGTATCGGAGCGAACTTTCCGTCCTGTATACAGCGACGCGAGAGCCGAAGCCATCGTTACGCCCGCGCTCGGACCGTCTTTAGGAATCGCGCCCGCCGGAACGTGAACGTGAACGCCGTTTTCTTTAATTTTGTTTGCGTCAATTCCGAGTTCCGAAGCGTGCGACCACAAATAAGAACGCGCCGCCATCGCCGATTCCTTCATCACTTCGCCGAGTTGTCCGGTCAAAGTCAAACCGCTTCCGCCCGGAAGCATCGTCGCTTCGATAAACAAAACTTCGCCGCCCATTTCCGTCCAAGCCATTCCGGTGGCAACTCCGGCGGGAAGTTCATCACGCGCTTTTTCGGGATAAAAACGCGGTGCGCCGAGATAACTCTTTATTTCGTTTTCCGTAATTTTAACTTTGTCCGTTTTGCCTTGCGCGACATTCAAAGCAACTTTTCGCGCCAAATTTCCGATTGTTCTTTCCAATTGGCGAACACCGGCTTCGCGTGTATAACGCGCCGTCAAAAGATTTATCGCATCGTCGGTAATCTCAATCTGGTCGGGCTGCAAACCGTTTTCCGTAATCTGTCGCGCAATCAGATATTGCCTGGCAATGTTGAGCTTTTCCATATCGCTGTAACCGGCAAGCTGAATAATCTCCATTCTGTCGCGCAGCGGCGCGGGAATCGGCGCAAGCTGGTTTGCCGTGGCGATAAAGAAAACCTTCGACAAATCAAACGGCAAATCGAGATAATGGTCGCGGAACGTGTTGTTTTGCTGCGGGTCAAGAATTTCCAGCAAAGCCGAAGACGGATCGCCGCGATAATCGTTGCCGAGTTTGTCAATTTCATCGAGCATCATCACCGGATTGTTCACTCCGGCACGGCGCAGAGATTGAATAACTCTGCCCGGCATCGCGCCGATATACGTTCTGCGGTGTCCGCGCAATTCGGCTTCGTCGCGCATTCCGCCCAAACTCATTCTTTCAAATTCGCGTCCGAGAGCGCGGGCAATCGAGCGTCCGAGCGAAGTTTTTCCAACGCCCGGCGGTCCGACGAAAAGAATAATCGGACTTTTTGAATCGGGGCGAAGTTTGACGACTGCAAGCGATTCTAAAATGCGTTTTTTGACGTCTTCCAAACCATAATGGTCTTCGTCCAAAATTTTCTGTGCTTCGTTCAAATCGAGTTTTTCTTCGCTCGATTTTTTCCACGGAAGTTCAAGGACATATTCGAGATACGTGCGGATAACATGATAATCCGGCGCGGCTTGCGGCAACTGCTCCATCCGTTTGAGTTCGCGTTCGGCTTCCTTTCGCACATCGTCGGGCAAATCGGCAGTTTCCAATCTCTCGCGCAAAGCGTCGGAATCGGCTTTTTCACCTTCGTCTTCGCCGAGTTCCTTCTGAATCGCTTTTAACTGCTGGCGCAAAATATAATCGCGCTGAGATTTGTCCATTTCGGTCTGCGCTTCGGTCGCAATTTTCGAGCGAATCTGCATTATCTCGACTTCACGCGAGAGAGCGGCGTGCGACAAACTCAGAAGTTCGTCAACCGTTTTTGCTTCAAGCATTTTCTGCTCGCTTTCTACGCCTAAATCAAGCACCGAAGCGAGAAAATAAGAAAGTTGAACCGGATTATTTTGCGACATAACCGCCATCCGAATCTCCGGCGGAACATTCGGGAGCATCGCTAACGCCTGCTGCACCAAACCTTGAATATTACGTCTCAACGCTTCAACTTCCTCGTTGACCTTCGTTGTTAAATCAGGCAGAACCTCGACTTTCGCCTTCAAAAACGGCTGTTCCTGTGACCAACTGACAACCTTCACGCGGTCAACGCCCTGAACAATCAACTGCATTACGTCTTCGGCTTTCATCATTCGTTTAACATTGACGATTGTTCCGACTTCGTACAGGTCGGACGTTTTTGCGTCGTCGCCGGTTACGCCTTCGGTTTTCGTCGTTATGCAGCAAAGGAGTTTTTCTTCGGTCGAAAGCGCAAATTCCACCGCTTTGACCGAACGCTCGCGTCCGACTGCCAGCGGCACAACCGTTTCGGGAAAAAGCGTCGTGTTTTGCAAAGGCAAAATCGCAATTTCAAACTGCTCCGGTGTATTTGTGTTTCCTGTGTTTTCCGCTTTATTTTGAATATTTTCTGCCATAAAAATTTATCTTTGTGCTTTTAATCTTTCAATTTCCGCTTTTAATTTTTCAAGTTCGTTTTCTGCTTTCCGTGCGCGTTTTTCATTTTCTAATCTATCTTTCTCAGCTTCTTCCAACGTCCGCAAAAACTCGTTTGTGTGTGGATTAAATAATCGAAAACCTCTTTCCGTCTGCACGATTTCTAGACCTAATCGAGGCGAAAAAACTCTATTTTCCAAAATCTGAACCGCTAAAAGTCTTTCGCCTTGCCGATGAAAAGCCAACATTGACGCGGGCAAATATGCGAATTCCGGGTCCAAAACGTAATATTCCTCAACGCCAAATAATTCATATATTTCATATTTTTCGCTAATATCATCCTTCCAGGTGCTATTTGAAGCTATCTCGAAAATAACCTGTGGAAAAACCTTTTCCTTCCAAACCTGATAACTGGAACGCTCATGATTCGGCACACCGAAGGAAATTAATAAATCGGGCGCAAGCCATTTATTTGGGTTTTTCTCTTCATAATAAAGATTCATATTCGAGGAAAGAAAAACGTCTTCGTGCTGCTCAAAAAACTGCAAAAGCATTGCTAAAAGTTTATTGATAAGTTTTGCGTGAATTGATGTTTCGCCCATATCGTCTGCTCGTTGTTCAGGATAAAAAATCTCTTCTCTGCCTTCGTGCGGATAATAAACTTCGGCACGGACACGCGGCAAAGTCTGCGTTCGAGTTGATTCTAAAACTTCCGCCATTTTATTCTCCCTTTTGCAAATAAATAATCAGCAACCCGTTTTCAAAATTGTGTTCGAGATGTGCGCCTTCGATTGATGCGGGAAATTCTAAAGTTTTTTCAAAATGACTGTAAGTAATCTCCATTTGCTGATAAGAAAACCCGACCGCGCAGCTTCTGTCTTTCCGACATCCCGCGATATAAAGCTGATTGCCTTGAATATCAATTTCGATTTCTTCGGCGGAAACACCCGCGAGTTCGACTTTGACGAGCCAGCCGTCCGGTGTTTGATAAACGTCCGCCGACGGATACCAAAGTCTGCCCGAAGGCTTCGTATCTTTTGATGAAGCCAAAAAATGAAAGTAACGATTGATTGATTTTGCCATTTGTTTCTAAAATCAGTTTTAAATTTTTCAGCCACTTATTAAGCTGAATCTGTCATTGAAATTTCATCGCCAAGCGATTCGACCGCTTTTCTCAGCAAGTCGCGTCCGACGACATTAAGCAAAGCCAAGCCCAACAGGATTGATTTTTGCCGTTCGGTTAGATCAGTAACGGCGGCGATTTGTTTTGCCTTTTCGCCTAATGCGTCTTGCTCGGCTTTCGGGACATTTTGCATCAGTTCCAAACAAAAAATCACGAGTGCGGTTTTCGCTTTGGTAAATGAAACATTTCTCATGATGTCGGCGACTTCACCACTTCGTGACCAACCGCGATGGCGGTCAACTTCGCGGTCAGCCGCTCCGAGCAAAATTTGCAAGACGACAATCGGACCAAAAGGAATTTCACCGCTTGCCGTCCGAATAATGAAAAGAGAACTCCGAAACAAAATCATCGAACCAAAACCGGCAATCAAAACTCGTTTGAAAACAAGTTGCAAATCCGTATCACCTTCCGCCACAAACCAGCCGAAAACGCGAATTAAGTTTAAGGCAAAAACTGAAGCTAAGGCGTTAATCAAGACGTAAAACCACGCCGCCCAATACGACAATGCTCGGCGCGGGTCGTCTTTGTAACGCGAAACCAATTCGGTCAAGCCAAACAACGAGCCTAAAATAAAAACAACCAGATAACTGGAGGAAATCCAAAAATCGCGTATCGGCTGAAAGTCAAACAAGCCAAAATAGATCATCGCGCTCAAGGCGAACCCTGAAGCCAGCGCACTAATTACGATATAAAAAATTGCTTTCCAATTCCGCCAATCTTGTGGTTTGTCTAAATTGTTCGGCGATTTGCTGCGAAAATACCCTGCCGCCACGCCGCCGCCAAGAATCGAGCCTAGAACGAAAGCCGCAATATAGCTTAACAAAGCCGAATAATCGCTCATAGAATTACGCTCCGATTTCTAGTTTGGCTAAACCTAGTTCAGTAATTCGCACTACTTTTTGTCCGCCAAACTCGGTTTCTTCCTTCATCGTAATTTCTTCACTGTTCGATAATTTCTCTAAAATTTTAGAGATTTCCAATACCGACGTATTCAACTCGGATTGACTAATTTCCACCAATTTCCCAACCGGAATCGGACTAAGCAACTTTATCATACGGAGCAGATTTGTTCTCTTCTCAGCCTCTGACATCTGCGAAGGCGAATCTTGCTCCTGCAAAGATTTCACATACCAACTAAAACTTTCTGGATTAGATTGCATTTTTAACTCCTATTTTCTCCTACTTTCTCCAAAAACTCGCACCGCTCGAAATTTCTTCCAAAGTTTCGGCGATTTCGCGTTCGTCTTCCATTTCCAGCGCGATGTCCGCCATTGCGATAATTCCCGCGAGTTCGCCGCTTTCAGTTGTAACCGGAATTCGGCGCACTTGTCTGTCGCCCATCAGACGAATCGCTTCAAAGACAAAATCGTCAGGCTTGACCGAGAAAATCTCCGTCGTCATTACAACGCCGATTGGCGTGTCAAAGTTTTTTCCTTCGGCAATCGCCCGCACGACAATATCGCGGTCGGTTACGATGCCGACAAGTTTATTATTTTCGACAACCGGCATCGCGCCCATATCGCCGTCGCGCATTAAAACGGCAACTTCGCGCAAACTCATTTCCTGATTTGCCGTTGTAACATTGCCCGTCATAATCTCGCGGCAACGCCGTCGCGCATTTTCCGAAAAGGTTTTTTCACTCATTTGCGTAACCTCCGACTTTTACAATTATGATAATTTTGTTTGACTTGAACAAATAAAGCAAGCAGGAAAATTTAGATTTGCGATTTGCGATTTGCGATTTGTTTGAGCAAAACTAAACGAGGCAGAAGCCCGCGCATGAGCAAGGGCGCAGATTTTTCACCCTTGCTCACGCGCGGGTTTCTGCCCTTAAATCTAAATGGGAAAACTTTACGAAAACAAGCACAAGCCGAAACGCGAAGGAAAAAAGATTACAGTCGGAAAAGCCGAATCCGTCCCGCACGGTCGCGGCGCAACCGTTAAATTAAAAAGCGGCGGCGAGGTCGCATTGTTCAACGTCGGCGGAAAATTTTACGCGATAGAAAACTTTTGTCCTCACAAAGGTTATCCGCTGGCAGATTCCCGCCTCTATGGTCACGAAGTCGAATGTGATTTGCACGGTTGGCGTTTCGATGTCAGAAACGGCGAATGTTTTACGAAAAAAGATTGTTCAATTGAAAGTTATGAAGTCATAATTGAAAACGAGATGATAAAAATTTTGGTTTAGAATTTTCTAAAAGGAAATTATCTTTTCGTAATTCTCCAACAAATCCGCCGGATTTTGATAAATTTCCACGCAGCCTTGCTCGCGCAAATCCTTTTCGGGAAAACCGCCGCACAAAACGCCGACGATTTTAAGTTTCGCTTTGGTTGCTGCTTCCGCATCGTAAGGCGTATCACCGACGACTAAAACATTTTCGGGTTCGGGATTGCCCAAAAGTTTGAGTGCGGCTTCAAAAATATCCGGTTCGGGTTTTGATTCTTCCGCGTCGTCCGCCGATGTTGATTTTTCGACTAAATCTTCAATATCCGCAATTTTTTTATATTCTTCGACTTCATCTTCATTCGACGAAGAAGCGAGCGCGATTTTCTTGCCGTCGGCTTTAATTTTCTCGAAAAGTTCGCGCACTTTCGGGAACGGTTTAACGCGCGACATATATTCTTTTTTGAAAATTTCGCCGCGTGCGTCGGCTATTTCGTCGCCGAGTTCTTCGATTTCCTGCCCGGTCAGAAATTCGGGCAAAAGCGTGTCCGCACCTTTGCCGATTTGTCCGCGAATTTTCTCAAAAGATATTTTTTTACCATATTTTTCAAATGCTTTTTGCCACGCTTCAGCGTGAAAATCATTTGAATCAATCAGTGTTCCGTCAATATCAAAAATGAATGCTTCAATCATAATTTCAAAAAAGTTTTGAGTTCAACTTTAGTTTGTCTTTAAAACCCAAGTTACCGGTAATAAAGATTTGAAGATTTTTTGCCCGCGAAACACACGAAAAAATTAAAATGTTTTCTTTTTTTTCGTCTGTTTCGCGTGTTTCGCGGGCAATATTCTGAAAGATTTTCATAACTGGCAACTTGGGTTTTAAAGTATCGCAAACTAAAGACTGAATTCAGAATGCTCAAATACTTTTTGATTTCTAACTTCCGTCATCGCCAATCGCTTCAACCGGACACGCATCCCGCGCTTCTTCGCAAAGTTCAAATTCTTCAGGAGTTTCCGGTTGTTGATAAATAAATGAATAACCGTTCTCGTCGTTGCGCGTAAAGTTCTTCGGTGAAGTATCGCGGCAAACGTCGCAGTCAATACATTGATTGTCCACATAAAATTTGCCCGATTTGTTTTCGGGCAATTTATCTCGAATTTCCGCCATCTTTTTTAATGGTAAATGGTAAGTGGTAAATGGTTTTCGCCTCAAATGATAATTAACCATTAACCATTAACCATTTACCATTAGCCTTTTGGGTTTTGTTCCGTCAATGAAATCATCCTGTCGAGCGCAACCAATGCCCATTTTTTCGTTTCTTCTTCAACTTTTATTTCGTTGACGACATTTCCGGCAACCAAATTATCCAAAGCCCACGCCAGATTTTGCGGCGCGATGCGATACATTGTCGCGCACATACATAAATCAGGCGAAAGCAAGCGGATTTCTTTGTCTGGAAAGCGTTTTTGCAGGCGATTGACGAGATTGACTTCCGTGCCGATTGCCCATTTTGAACCGCTCGCCGCATTTTCTACCGTTTTAATAATGAACGAAGTCGAACCGTTCAAATCCGATTTTTCAACAACTTCATACATACATTCGGGATGAACCAAAACCTGAATACCGGGCGTTTCCTTGCGAACCTGGTCAACGTGCCACGGTTTGAATCTGCCGTGAACCGAGCAATGTCCGCGCCACAAAATCAGCCGTGCTTCGCGGAGTTCCTCTTCCGTGTTGCCGCCGAGTTCTTCGTGCGGATTCCACAAAGCCATTTTATCAAGCGGAATACCGAATTTTAAGCCTGTATTTCGCCCAAGATGCTGGTCTGGAAAGAAAAACATTTTGTCATATTCCTGCAAGTATTTACCGAACAGCGGAACGGCATTTGACGATGTGCAGACAACGCCGCCGTTGCGCCCGCAAAAGGCTTTTATCGCGGCGGTTGAATTCATATAAGTCATCGGCGCAACTTTGTGTTTGCCGATAACGCCAATATACGCAAGCTGCTCCCAAGCGTCTTCGACCTGTTCGATATTTGCCATATCAGCCATTGAACAACCCGCGCCTAAATCGGGCAAAATCACGCGCTGATGCGGTTTTCCCAATATATTCGCCGATTCCGCCATAAAATGAACGCCGCAGAAAACGATAAATTCCGCGTCGGTCTGCGAAGCCATCACCGAAAGTTGATAAGAATCGCCCGTTAAATCAGCGTGTGAAATTACGTCGTCGCGTTGATAATGGTGTCCGAGAACGAGGACGCGCGAACCCAATTTCTTCCGCGCCGATTCGATGCGTTCGTTAATTTCCTCATCGGACATTACGAGATAATTTTCAAGATTTATCGGTTTTACTTCATCTAAAACTATTGACATTTTATTTCCTCCGTTCGACCGTTTAGATGCTGATTTTATATTATCTGCAACCAAAATCATCACACTTTGAGAAAACTTTCGCAAGCTCGATTGATTTGCAATCAAGATAATAGAAGTTCCGCATTTTTAGAAAGTCCAGTTCTTGCCGGGCAAAAATTTAGAGTCAGCGTTTTCTTATCGAAGAAATGAAACCGATGACGATTCCGGCTGCTAATTTGAAGACAGATTTTTTGTCAACCGGTTTGTCAATATCTGCATCGTCGGCATCGCTGTTTTTTGGCGTATTATTTTCCGCTTCAGAATTGTTATCGCCTTTTTTAACAAGATGTTCGGGAATGCCCGTTTCTTTAGTCGAACCGATTTTCGGAGATGCGTCGGGATTCTTAACAATTTCTTTGGCGGCGGCTTTCTTTTCACCGGCGGCGGCTGTTTCCGGGTCGGTAAATTCCTGCAAAACGGCATTCATAGAACCGCCGATTAAGATAACCAGAGCCGTCAGATAAAGCCACAACATTAAAATTATAACTGCGCCGAGCGAACCATATGTTTTGTCGTAAGTGTTGAAATAGCTGAGATAAAATTTGAATGCGTAGGAAAGCCCAAGCCAGAGAATAATGCCGACTATTGCGCCGGGCGTAATCCAAACCCAATTATTTTTTTTATGATTCGGAAGGAAGTTATAAAGCACCGCGAAAATTGAAATTATAACTACGGCGGCGGTCGTAAACTGCAGGATGCCTAAAATTACCGGCGATTGAATCGGCAGATTGACCGAATTTAAAATCAGCGTGGTAAATTTGCTGCCGTAAAAAACAACACCAAGAGCGAGCGTTACCAAAATTCCTAAACCGAGCGTCATCAACAAGGATATAAGTTTTGTTTTCCACCAGGCGCGGGTTTCCGTCAAATTATAAACTCCGTTGAGCGCGACGCGAATGCTGTCAATACCCGCCGAAGCCGCCCACAGAGTCGCCAAAATTCCAAAAGTCAATTTTCCGCCCGAACTATTTTCGGTAACTTCTTCAATTGTTTTCTGAACCAATTCATAAGCCGAGCCGGGCATCGCTTGTTGCAGATAAAAAAACAATTCGCTTCTCAAATCACCGGCTGAAACAAGCACCAGACCAAAAATGCTGACAAGCAGCAAAAGCAGCGGAAAAAGCGCGAGCAGTAAATAAAATGCCACTTGCGCGGCGTTGCTCAACAAGTCTTCTTCGTCAAACGCCTTAGTGTAAAGGCGCATAAAAAAATCCTTCCAATTTATTTTCTGTAAATCCGTATAACTAAAACTCAGCAGCGGCATAGCATTTAAAAACCTCCTTGACTAAAAAAAATCCTTTTATGATTCAAATCATTTTTTTTTCTTTCAATGATACTTTTATCCTGCAAATGAAAACAAACCATAAGAAAACAAAAATTATGAAAGATATTGAAACGCTGAAAAGTTTTCAGTTAAATGCAGACTTTTCAGCCTCGAAAGACAAAGACGTAAAAGAAATTTATCAGGTAAAATACAGCGTAAAAACTTCTTCATTTTAATTGACATCTTTATCAAAACTAAGCGAATCTATTAAAAACTGTGTGCAGTAAATTCAAACACTTATAAAGGTAAAAGCAATTTATGTATTTTCAAAAGAAACAAAGGCAAAAGTTTGCGCTTTTGCTGACACTTATTTTTTCGCTGTTTGTGCAGTCTTTCGCGCAAACCGCGCCCGCGAAACTTTCGGCGGCGGAAACCGATTTAGCCGCGAAAATCCGGGTTGAAACAATCAAGGAAATTACCGCGAAACTTTCCGCAGACGAAATGGAAGGGCGCGGCACGATGCAGGCGGGCGGCGACAAAGCGGCTAATTGGATTGCCGACCGTTTTAAACAGCTAGGTATGAAACCGCTTGGCGATAAAGGCTCTTTTCTGCAAAGCATCGGTTTCAAAGAAATTGTTTCCACGCCGGAAACGATGTTTAAGGTTGGTGATGAAACTTTGACATTCGGCACGGATTACGGAATTTTGCCGATGAATAACGGTGATAAAAATGTCAGCGGCGATATGGTTTTTGTTGCTTACGGCATCCAAGCCAAATCAATCAACCGCGATGACCTCGATGGAATTGATGTTGCCGGAAAAGTCGTCGTGATGCTCGAAGGTCCACCGGCAAATATCCCGAAAGAAGCGTGGAAAACCCAGAAAGCATCGCGGCTTTTTACCCAAAATTTAATTCAGAAAGGCGCGGCGGCACTCGTCCACATCGGACACGGACGCGAAGAACATACGCCCGATGAATCCATCAGTTATTTTGCCCGACGGCAAATTACGATGCCCGATGAACAAGGCTATCCGGCTTTTGTCCCGCCGTTTATTTATGTCGGTTCAAAAGCGGCGGAAAAACTCTTTGCCAAATCCGGCGTTACTCTGAAAGATGCTTTGGCAAAAGCCGAAGAAGGCGGTTTTAAGCCGATTAAACTTAATCAAAAAGCAAAACTCGTTGCCAAATACAAATCGAGCAAGGGCGAAAGCAGCAATGTCGTCGGTTACATCGAAGGCTCTGATGCAAAACTCAAGGAAGAAGCCGTTTTATTTTCGGCGCATTACGACGCTTTCGGAACGATGAACGGAAAAATCTATCACGGCGCGGCGGACAACGCGCTCGGCGTGGCGGAAATGCTGGCGGTTGCCGAAGCGTTTTCCAAAATGGAAGCAAAACCGAAACGCTCACTGGTTTTCTTAGCAGTTACGGGCGAAGAATACGGGCTTTACGGCTCAAAATACTGGTCAAAGAAACCGACTTGGGATATTAAAAAGGTTGCGGCGGATTTGAATTTGGATGGCATCGGCACGGAAGTCTACGCGCCTGTCAAAACTTTTGTCGGATTTGGCGGAGAACATTCGACTTTGGGCGTGATGCTTCAAGACGTTTCTTCCGCTTTCGGAATTTCGGTTATTCCCGACCCGTTTCCCGATGAAAAGATTTTTTACCGTTCAGACCATTATTCATTTGTCGAAAGAGGCGTTCCGAGTTTGATGCTGTTGGGCGCGCCCGGCGGCGACAAGGAAGTTTGGATTAAGCGAATGAAGGATTGGGAAAAAACCGATTACCATCAACCCGAAGATAAGATAAAACCGGATTGGGCTTGGGAAGGCGCGGAAGCGGTTGCCGAAGTAATGGGAATTATGGGCTGGCGAATTGCCAACGGCGACACTATGCCCGAATGGTTAAAATCTTCGCGCTTTGCCGACCTAAAACGCGGAAATACGAAAGAGATTTCCGAAGAAAAGTGAAAAAGTGAAAAAGTGAAAAAGTGAAAAAGTGAAAAAGCCTTTCGCGTCAAGAACTTAACGGTTCGCGCTGAATTACTATTAAATATAAGTAGTCAAGTAAGTGAAAAAGTGAAAAAGTAAAAAAGTAGATTGAGTGAATTCATCTACTTTTTTACTTTTTCACTTTTTCACTTTTTCACTTTTTAAGTCTGTCTACAAATTTCTTTCTAAACTTTGCGACCTTTGGCGCAACCACCGCCGCACAATACGGCTGATTCGGGTTGTTGGCGAAATACTCTTGATGATAGCCTTCCGCCGTATAAAATTTCTTGAACGGCGCGACTTCCGTAATTATCGGATTATCATAGACATCTTCTTCCGTAACTTCTTTAATAACTTCTTCGGCAACCCGTTTTTGTTCGTCGGATTGATAGAAAATCGCCGAACGATACGACGTGCCAATATCGTTTCCCTGCCGATTTAACGTCGTCGGGTCGTGAACGGAGAAAAAAACTTGCAGAATTTCCTTGAACGAAATTTCGTTCGGGTTAAATTTAACTTGAATAACTTCGGCGTGTCCGGTTGTTTCGCTGCAAACTTCCTGATAAGTCGGATTCTCCGTCCGTCCGCCCGAATACCCGGAAGTTACATCTTCAACGCCCTTTAAATCGTCGAAAACCGCTTCGACACACCAAAAACATCCTGCTCCCAAAGTTGCCGTTTCCAGATTATTATTTTCCATAGCTATATATTACCAAATTTATTTTGCCGCTTTACTTTTCACTTTTCACTTTTCACTTAATTGAAGCCTGTGCGTAATTAAATATCAATAAACTCAATCGTTGAGAAGCGGGGTGTTTCCCCCGTTCCCTTCGGCTTTCGAAGCGGGGGGG